>JAQYDI010000059.1 GCA_028724245.1 Lachnospiraceae bacterium | reverse complement strand
ATATTGCAGAAACCGTCCACGACCCGGAGGTGATCTGCGAACTGCTTCGCCGGAACGGATTCCGGGTCCTGCGCTGCAGCGACCGGCTCATGGACGATGGGGAAAAGCATGGGACTACCTGGTTTATTATTGCAGGGAAATAATATCTACAGATTATAACAGCATGGGGCAATGTTTCATACACCCCCCATGCTGTCAAACCGATATTTATCCACTATTATCCATTACTCATTCCGTATCAGCTGTTCCACCCATTCCCTTTTCCGGATTGTTTCCAGCCACTCTGAGGGAATCTGCGCATATCCGTAAAACAGACCTGCCAGGCCGCCGGCCACAGCTCCCACTGTATCGGTATCCGCTCCAAGATTTACCGCTTTCAGCACCGCCTGTTCATAAGAATCCGTATTCAGCAGACACCATATGGAAGCTTCCAGTGTATGTACCACATAGCCGCTGCTGCTGATCTCATCCTCCGGTGTCATCTGAAAAGCGCGCAGATCATTTAACCTGTCGTAACTGCCAAGCTCTGTATAGTTGCGAAAATCCTGTCTGTAGAAGGATAACGCCTGATCCATCCCCTTCTGCAGCCGGTCAATCAAAGTACCAGTCCCTTCAAGTATGGATTTTACAAGAAAATAATAAATTCCGCATGCCATCTGACTTCTTATATGGCCATGGGTAAGAGCTGACACTTTGTGAAGAATGTGTACCGCTTCATTCTCGGATGTACAGATTTTTTTCTGTCTTTCATATAAATACAGGCAAACCGGTAAAATACGCATCAGCGATCCGTTGCCGTTATCCCCTTCCGCAGTCCCGCCGCATTCAAAGGGATCCGTTCCTTCTGCATACCTTCTGATGGCCTGCGATGTGGAAATGCCAATATCAAAATTCTCCTGAAAGGGCGTATATGCTCCATGCATACACCATTCGGAAAATCGATCCATCAGGTCACATGCATCAATTCCACCTTTAATATGAATGCTGTCAGGTGTCGCCAAAGCCGTGCTCCTGCTGCACAAATCCGTCATAAACCGTATCTTATCTCCCGTCTGTCAAAAAATGTTTGACACCATTTTCACAGGGAACGGTCATATCTTTATTCATCCGGATACCTCCATTCACTTTCAGACTCCGCCGAATCTGCCGGCCTGCATCCTCTCAAATCCCAGATATCTGCTTCCCTGAAAACTCAGTTTACCGCGGTCACCTTCACACAGCATGCCGTATTCACTGCCATTGACACAGAATTCCATTCGATCGCCGCTTTCTACCTGAAATGTCACATAATATGTCGTTGACGAACTGGTCGTATATCCATGAGCTCCTGTTTCATCTCCCGCATTGGCATGCTGATGATGTGATACATTGATCCGTTTCGCTGCCACCGCTGCATCCACAGTCAGCCTGGGCGAATGATTGTTCTGATTCCATTCTCCGATCCCTCTCACAATATTCACGATAAACATGCCGAATATGGCAATAAACATGATGACAAAAATAATTTCAAATAATCCGCTTCCAAATAAAAATCCCATCGTTCTCTCCTTTGTATATCAGGAAGTCTTTCCGCTTCCGGATTCACCTGTAATACCGATTATCAGGTTTTCATTCATACTGAATCCTTCTTATCTGCATTTACAGCATCCTGTTTAAAATCATATTGACAGCATCCCTGATGTCCTGACTGAAATCATTTAAATCTTCCATGGTAATCGCTTCATCCTGCAGAAGCAATGCGATCTGAAACAGCATCTCACTTTTTGCCACCCGAATCTGTACCCCCGGTTTACGTTTGTCTTCTTTCATCCGTTCATCCAATGCCCAGAAACGGTCTGACGCATGGCCTTCCCCATTTGTCAGCAGCTCGACATACTCTTTGTTCAACCTTTCCATATAAGCTTCCTGCCAGTCCGGAATTTTTTCCCTGTATAACTTCCAGTCCTTTTTTGATACTTCATACATAACGCGGTTTCTCCTTATATCTTTCTATCATTCTTTTTGTTTTTTCCCGTTATTTCATCCCGTAATTGCGAAGCTCCTGATGAAATGCCCTTCTTCTGGAATACTCACGTTTGTAACGCTCCATGATTGCGGATTTAGCCAGCGGATTTCCCATTGATTCCTGTACTTCACCGAAAGCTGCTGTGAACTACCCATCACCTAAAGACAATGGGCTTCTAAGGAGCTTACGCTCCTGTTTAAGAAGTTTGATATTTAAGTTTCCACCTGAAAACTCAGGCAATCCTTATTCTTACGGGCGTGTCCACTTCGCCCCTACTGTATAGGATAGTCATATCCACAACGCTGCTTTTACGCATGATGTTCAATGCACCATTTATATCAGCATTAAAAGTTTTTCCACCTGCTGTTCTGTAAAGTCCACGATGCACCCTCTTACCACTGAAATGATATTCTTTTGGATCGCCACAATTGTAGACAGGCAATATATCCTTATCCCAAAAGCTTGCTTTTGACGTATAAGATTCTTCCTGCTTTACAAATGTGATACCATTTAGTTCGCAGAGATATTCCAGTTTGACGCGCAGCTTACCATAAGGAATATTTA
>JAQYDI010000058.1 GCA_028724245.1 Lachnospiraceae bacterium | reverse complement strand
GCCCTGCTCTGCGTCCGCGCAGATATAATAAGCCTTTCCTTTGCCGTAACGGTTCACTGTAAGTGCAGGCGTCCCCTGATAGAAATCTTCGCCGTATGTCATTAACGTTTCTGCGGTTGTCACATCCACCAGCTGACAGAGGTTTCTGCAGATATATTCCCCTGTTACAGGGCTTCCTTCTGCCGGAACGAGGCGGTTGCTTTCCTCATCATACAGGCCGTCGATCTCCGTGCTGCGCAGTCCCATAACATCCATGAGACCGCCGGGTGTGCCGCCCAGCACGCAAAGATCATTTTCATCCACCACACCGCTCCAGTAGGTCATGATAAATGTTCCGCCCTGCTCCACGAATTTTCTGACTTTTTCTTCAAATCCGGCGCGGAACATATAAACCATGGGCGCTGCCACGATCCGGTAGCCCTCCAGAGACTTCTCCATATCAACCAGATCCACGTTCAGCCCCTGTTTCCTGAAGGCCGCATAGGACTTCTGCACGGTTTCTTTATAGAACATGCCTTTATTGCGGGGGCCTTTCGACTCTTCCACCGCCCAGCGGTTTTCCCAGTCATACACAACAGCCACGTCAGCCTTCACATCCGTGTGATTGCACTCCTCCAGTCCAAGCAGGTCCTGACCCACCTCACAGCATTCACGGTACGTTCTGTCATCTTCCTTTCCGTAATGGTCAATGACCGCACCGTGGAATTTTTCAAAGCCGCCCCTGCCTTTACGGATCTGGAAATACATCACGCTGTCAGACCCGTGGGCAATTGCCTGCAGCGATGCCGCTTCCAGCATACCGGGGCGTTTCAGCTTGCTGACAGACTGCCAGTTGGTAGGACCCGGACAGGATTCCATCAGCAGAAAAGGCTGATTTTTCAGGGAGCGCATGGTATCATGCTGCATGGCGGTATCCATGGCAGTCAGTGCTTCCGGCCCCTTGTGCCATGTGGGATAATTATCCCAGCTGACCACATCAACATACTGTGCGAATTTGAAATAATTATAATCTTTAAAATCATACATGAAGTTGGTGGTTACCGGCTTTTTCGCTCCCGCATCTTTCAGTGCTTTAACTTCCTCCCGATAAAAATCAATAACCTGATCCGTCACGAACCTTCTCCAGTCCAGATACAGGCCGTGAATGGAATTTTCGCCATGCACCATGGGAGGTTCAATCTGATCAAAGCTGTCGTAGGTATGACTCCAGAAAGCCGTACACCATTTCCGGTTTACTTCCTCGATGGAGCTGTAGCGCTTTCTCATCCAGCCCCGGAAAGCTTCCTGGCACTGGGGACAGTAACAGTCTCCGCCGTACTCGTTGGATATATGCCACATGATAACACCCGGGTGAGAATCAAAACGGGCCGCCAGGGCCTGATTGATCGCTCTCACCTTACGCCGGTAAGCCGACGAGGTATAACAGTGGTTGTGGCGCACGCCAAACATATTTCTACTGCCGTCGGCATTGACACGCAGCACTTCCGGATAGTGATCCGCCAGCCAGTGGGGTCTTGCGCCGGAAGGAGTCGCCAGATCCACACTGATTCCATTTTCGTATAAACGGTTTATGATTTCTTCCATCCAGTCAAAATCATAAACCCCTTCCTGCGGTTCCAGTCTGGACCAGGCAAAAATTCCCAGTGAAACCGTATTGATGTGAGCCTTTTTCATCATCCGGATATCATCTTCCAGAATCTCCGGATGATCCAGCCACTGGTCGGGATTATAATCCCCGCCGTATAATAAATGATCAAATTTTACTCCGTCCATCTTTATTCCCCTTAAAATTAAATTTCCCTGAAAAATCAGATTCCTCTGAAACTGAAGGTAAATTCCATCTTTTCGCTGATATCGAGCAGATATTCTTCATGAGTTCTTGCGCCCCATGAATCATCGCCTGCGATTCCCATCTGCTGCTTTGCAGCCCGGATCACTGTATAGTGTACCGGCGGCAGTTCGTAGGGATGTGCTGCATTCTCCAGCTCAAAAGGTGTGTAGGGCAGTGCGGAAAAGCTCAGGCTGTCACCGGAAATCTGAAGGCCCCTGCCCCGCTTGTCCGTAATCTTCGCGTAACGCACGCCGATTTTATTGCCGCATTCCTGAGGAACCAGATATTTCGCCATATTATCCTTCACTTCATTGCGGTAAACGCCCAGTTTTGCACCTTTGCAGCGGTCCACATAGGTTTCTGCCGGACCAAGACCGTACCACTCCAGCTGATCGTAATCGGCGCTGATCTTGAACATCACGCCAAATTCCGGCATATCGCCCAGTTCCTTCACCGGATCATAGGAAAGGGTGGTCTTCACCTCTCCATCCCCGTAAACCGCATAGGAAAGGCTGCATACAGCCGCCGGTGCTGTGGGAAGATCGTAATAATAGGTTACCACCACACAGTCCTCTTTTTCTTCCACCGTGGGATGATACTCTTTTCTCGGATCCATGGGTGTAATATACACCGCATACTGGCTGGCCAGCTTCCACTGTCCATAGCGCGCAGGCATCTGATTGCCGAAATCATTGTCCACAGGCGCTCTCCAGAAATTCGGTTTGGGAATGGATTCGATCATTTCCTTTCCTGCATATTTGTAGGACACAAGGCCGCCTTTTAACAGGGAGAAAATAACGGAAAATCCTTCGCCCGCAACACCGATGCAGTCACGGCCCGGCTGCAGATCCGGTCTGTCTGTCCGTTTCGCGCAGACTGCTTCATTTTTATATACATACTGTCCAAATGCCACTTCATGGCCCATTCTTGCCCACATGGTATCATGCTTCAGGCGGAAGGATACGGTAATGCAGTATTCTCCGGGTTCTTCCTCTGCTTTAAAAGGCAGTTCGTATGTTTTCTCGGAAAGCGGTTCCACGTCGGTCAGAAGCTCGGCTTTCTGCAAGAATACGCCTTCCTTTTCCAGCAGCACAACGCACCGAAAATCCGAAGTGTTGACAAACAGGTTTTTATTGATGATGCGCACACTGTTCTTATCCACAACCGCAGTGATATTCTGATAATTAAATTTCACTTCCTGCATCTTCGGAGAAGGCTCTCTGTCGCCGCCATATACAATACCGTTTCCACTGAAATTGTAATCGGTGGGACGTTCGCCGAAATCGCCGCCGTAGGCCTGGAATTCCTCGCCGTAGCGGTTCTTTTTATTGATGCTCTGGTCAATATAATCCCAGACAAAGCCGCCCTGATAAAGCGGTTCTTCATCGGTCAGATCGGTATATTTATGCATGGCACCGCAGGAATTGCCCATGGCATGGGTATATTCACAGCAGATAAACGGCTTATCCCTGTGCTCGGCCAGAAAAGCTTTGATCGATTCCACGCTGGGGTACATCTGGCTTTCCATATCGCTGGTATCATTGTAGCGGCGGTCATGGAAAAGGCCTTCATAATGTACCAGACGTGTGGGATCCGTTTTCCGGAAAAATTCCGACATCTGGTAAATATTGTATCCGCCGAAGGATTCATTACCGCAGGACCAGATCAGGATCGATGTATGATTCTTCTTCGCCTGATAATGGTTATTAACACGATCCAGCATGATATTCAGCCATTCGGGGCGGTCGCCGGGAATAACATTTTCTATTTTTTCCCTGCCCATTTCCACCTGCTCCCAGGAACCGTGGCTCTCCAGATTCGTTTCGGAGATCATATACAGACCGTATTCATCACATAAATCGTAAAGGATCTTCGGATTGGGATAATGACTGGTACGAACAGCATTGATATTATGCTGTTTCATCACAATGATATCCTTTCTGATTTCCTCATCCGATACGCAGCGTCCTGACAGGGAACTGAAATTGTGGCGGTTTGCCCCCTTGAAAACGATGCGTTTTCCATTTAACAGCATCAGATGGTCCTTCATCTCAAACCGGCGGAAGCCCACCTTCTGGGGGATCACTTCCAGCAGCTTCTTATCACCATCGTAAATACGCAGTTCCAGCTCATACAGATTGGGTTCTTCCGCACTCCACAGCTTTACCTGCTCCAGAGAAAATGTCTGAGAAACCTTTTCGGCAAGTGAAACACTGTTCTGAATGATAATATTTTCTCCGTCCTTCAGAAGAATCTCCATGGTTCCGTCTGAGGTATCGCCCATCAGGTCAGCCTCAACGATCAGGTCCCCATTGGTAAAATCATCGTCCAGCCGGGTATTGATCTTCAGGTCTGCAGCGTGGATGCGGGGAATCGTATAAAGCTTAACAGAACCGTGAAGACCCGAAAAACGGTAAAAATCCTGATCCTCACACCAGCTGCCTGCAGTAAACTTGAACACCTGAGCCGCCAGCTTGTTTTCCCCGTCCTTCAGGTAATCGGTCAGTTCAAAATCATGAACACTGAAGGTATCCTCACAGTAGCCCACAAATGTTCCGTTCAGCCACAGCGCCATGGCACTTTCCATACCTTCAAAGGAGATAAATACCCGTTCGCCCTTCATGTTCTCCGGCAGGCGGAAATATTTTACATAGCTGGCAACAGGATTGAAGCGGGCGGGAACCTCTCCCTGCTCCAGTTTCTCATGGCCGTCCCAGGGGTACTCCACATTAACATACTGGGGAATATCGTATCCCTCCATCTGAATATGCCCGGGAACCCGGATATCGGACCAGTAATGACAATCGAAATCCGGAGCTTCAAAGCCTTTTACAGCTGCCCCGTAATTAACGGCATAGGAAAACTTCCAGATGCCGTCAAGGCAGTGTACAAAACGGCTCTGACCGCTTTTTAACTCCGCATCACTTCCGTAAAAGGCATGATCAGAATGAGCCGGAACCTGATTGATACTGAAAATTTCCGGATCTTTAATCATGTCATAATTAAAATTCATTGCAATTTCCTCCTGTTAAAAAAGCGATAACTGTTCAGAGCCAACCTCGAAAACACGGTGTGTTTCCTCGGTGTGGCGTATCCGCCAAATAGATTTGTACGAAAAAGTACTCCTGAATGCAAGCATTCATCGCACTTTTTGTACAAATCTGCCTGGCTCTGAACAGTTACAAAAAGCGGATATTAAA
>JAQYDI010000057.1 GCA_028724245.1 Lachnospiraceae bacterium | reverse complement strand
CTAAATCAATATCCAGAAGACGTAAAACATAAGAAAACATCGATTTTTAAATCATTATGATGCCACATGACCAACTATTTATGATTTGAAACCTAATTTAGCGAGGTTTCTATTAACGTAAATTTTGAGGTTTTAGTGTTTTATATTCTTCCTCCAGCATCTGTTTCAGCAGAGCCGGATTTCTCCGGTCAATATAGTTTTTAATCTCCTTTAAAGGCATGCCGATTTCTCTGAGACAGGTAATGGTGAAAAAAACGTCGCACTGACTCTCACTGTAATACCGGTATCCCTTCTCATCCGTATATGCCGGGGAAAACAGCCCGATCTCGTCATAATAAAACAAAGTTCTTTTATTGGTATTGCATAAACGGGCAAAATCGCCTGTTTTTATGCACGGTATTTGTTTTTTCTGCATAATAATTCATTTTCTCCTTGACTATCCCGTTACGGTATACCTTATTATAATCGGGAACATTTCCCAATGCAATGCGCAGGAAAAAAATAGATTATGATTGTGAGGAATCAATATGCCAAAATTAAGTGAACGTGTCGGAACCTTTACCGATTCTGTCATCCGCCGTATGACCCGTATCAGCGATGAATACGGCGCCATCAATTTATCTCAGGGATTTCCCGATTTTGACCCGCCGAAGGAAATCATGGACGCTCTGGCGAAAGCAGCCTATGCGGGTCCTCATCAGTATTCCGTTACCTTCGGTGCGGAAAATTTCAGAGAAGCCCTTGCCCGCAAACAGGGAAAAGCCATCGGAAGAACCATCGATCCGGATACGGAAATCGTTGTGACCTGCGGCGGCACAGAGGCCATGATGTGCGCCATGATGACCATCTGCAATCCCGGCGATAAAGTCATGGTATTTTCGCCTTTTTATGAAAATTACGGTGCTGATGCCATTTTATCAGGTGCCGATCCCATTTACATCCCACTGGTTCCGCCGGAATACACTTTCGATATCAGCCTGATTGAAAAGGGCTTCCGGGAAGGTGCCAAGGCCATCATCGTCTGCAATCCTTCCAACCCCTGCGGTAAGGTATTTACCAGAGAAGAGCTGATGCAGATCGGTACGCTGGCCGTCAAATACGATGCTTTCGTGGTAACAGACGAGGTTTATGAACATATGGTATACGCACCGAATCATCATACCTGTATGGCATCCCTGCCGGGTATGTACGAGCACACCATTACCTGCAATTCGCTTTCCAAGACCTATTTCATCACAGGATGGCGTCTCGGATATCTGATCGGACCGGAAGAAGTTATCGAAGCAGCTAAAAAGGTCCACGATTTCCTGACCGTAGGCGCTGCGGCTCCCCTGCAGGAGGCAGCCGTAACCGGTCTGAATTTCCCGGAATCCTACTATGAACAGCTTCTGGAAACCTATACAAGGAAACGCAGCTATTTTCTGGACGGACTGGACCGCATCGGCCTGAAGCACAACGTGCCCCAGGGAACCTATTTTGTACTGATCGATATTCAGGATTTCCTCGATCTGCCTCAGTTTAAGGGATACAGCGATCTGGAATTCTGCGAATGGATGATCAAAAACATCGGTGTTGCCGCCGTACCCGGCTCCAGCTTTTTCAAAGAAGACATCAACAACCTGATCAGACTTCATTTTGCCAGAGAGGAAAGTACACTGGATGAAGCGCTGAACCGGCTGGCAAAGCTGACCGAACTGCTGCAGTAAAAGGAGACGCCGGATCATGAACTCTTATTCTGTTTATTTTACCAATTATTCCATCGGTACCGATGTCTATGAGCAGGTCCCGGAGGTCTGTGAACCCTTTGGCAAACGGATTCTGTTAATCTGCGGTCAGAAAGCCCTGCAGGCAGCGGGAGAACGTCTGAAACAGGCACTTGCAGGCAGCAATCTGGAAATTGCAGACACCGTATTTTTTGGAGAAGACTGTACCTATACCGCCATCGCACGCTGGGCAGAATATGCAAAAAACTGTCAGGCGGATATGATCTTCGGCATGGGCGGCGGAAAAGCGCTGGATACCGCCAAGGGAGCTGCTTATCAGGCAGGACTCCCCATCTTTACTTTCCCCACCATCGCCGCAACCTGTGCCGCCACAACCGCTCTGTCCGTTGTGTATAAAGAAGACGGAAATTTTGACAGCTTCTATTTCTACGAACGGCCTGCAAGACACTGTTTCATCGACCTTCAGGTACTGGCGGAAGCACCCGTTTCCTATCTCCGCGCCGGAATCGGAGACACCATCGGCAAATATTTTGAATGCCATTTTTCAGCCAGAGGGGACAGGCTGGAGCACAGCTCCGCACTGGGAAGAGAAATCAGCAATCTGTGCTATGGACCGCTTCTGGATCATGCCGTCCCCGCCCTGCAGGACTGCCGGGATAAAAAACCTTCATACGATCTGGAACAGACCGTACTTGCCATCATCGTAAGCACCGGACTTGTATCGCTCATGGTTCTGGATGACTACAACTGTGCCATTGCCCACTCTGTTTATTACGGTCTGGTACTTCTTCCCGGTTTTGAAGAGCAGTATCTCCACGGCGATGTGGTGGCCTACGGCGTACTGGTTCAGCTGGCCGTGGACGGTCAGAAGGAAGAACTACTGAAACTGCGGGATTTCCTCACAAAACTGGGGATCCGCACATCCCTTGGGCAGATGCATGTAAAGCTGGACCGGGAATACCTGAAGGATGTCCTCCATGAGACTGTCACAGGCCCCGACATGGAGCATATTCCCTATCCGGTGACGGAAGACATGATTTTCCGCGCCATGGAGGAAGTGGAGGCACTTCATGCTGCGGAAAAAGACCAAAGCATCTGATGCCATGAAAAAGCCTCTGTCGGCTGATAAAGAATAACGCAGTTATTTTGCCGGAATTTTTGCCGGAATGAAACGTTTCCGGCTATTCACCATGAAAACTATAAGGAGAGATAAACACATGAAACAACAATCCAAATCCGATATCAACATCAAAAACCTGCTGAAATTCATTCTCTGTTCAGCTTTTGGTATTCTGATGTTTCTGGTACCGATTCCCCAGGGAGAATCATTTACCACACTGCTGGATTTCCTGAAAACCGGGCTGAAAAATCTGCTGGGAGGAAGTCTGGACTACATTCTTCTGGCGCTGCTGATCGTATCCGCAGTCGTCAGCCTCATCGATTATATTGCCAAACCTGATTTTATCCGCAGCAATCACTATCTGAAACGGGCATTTTCCACAACGTCCTTTTACCTGATCTCCAAAATCCTGGGTGCCGTATTCGGCTGCATGGTCATCTTTGGATTCGGTCCTGAATTCATCGTGTCCGCTGATACCGGTGCGACCATGATCGATCTGTGCAAGACCCTGTTCTGCATTGTACTGGCGTTCAGCTTCATCATGCCCTTCCTTACCGACTGCGGCATCATGGAATTCCTCGGCGTGCTGGCAAAACCGGTGGTCCGCCCTCTGTTTTACGTACCGGGACGGGCTTCCGTGGATCTGATTGCCTCCTGGTTCGGCGCCTCCAACGCTGCCGTCATTCTGACCAGAGAACAGTACATGAGAGGATTTTATACCAAAAGGGAAGCCGGCTATATCATGACCAACTTCTCTCTTGTTTCCATTCCATTCTGCCTGCTGGTTGCCAATACTGTGGGAATCGCCAACCTGTTTCCTGCATTTTACCTGTGCATCTGCCTTACAGGCATCATTCTGGCCGTCATCATTGCCAGAATCCCTCCCATCCGCACCATTCCCGATACCTATCGGGAGAAAACCGGCAAACAGATTCAGGAGGATGTACCGGGCGAAAAAGGCATTTTCTCCTATGCACTGGAGCTCAGCTGCCAGAAGGCCGGCAAATTCAGCCTTTCTTCCGTCCTTTCCGGCGGTTTTGAAGTGGTCATGGGCATGTGCTTCGATCTGATTCCCATTGTGGCCGCATGGGGAACTCTGGCGCTGATCATCGCCACCTACACGCCTGTGTTCAAATGGATTTCCTATCCCATGGGACTGTATCTGCAGCTGTTCGGCGTGGAAGAAGCATTTGCCGTTGCACCGGCGACACTGATCGGTTTTGCTGATATGTTCATCCCGGCCCTGCTGATCACCGGAATCCAGTCGGTCAAAACAAAATTTATCATCGGCGTACTGTCTCTGGTTCAGATCATCTACCTGACGGAAGTGGGTGCCATCATCATCAAAAGCGAAATTCCCCTGAATTTCTGGAAACTGCTCCTGATCTTCATGGAACGGACACTGATTGCCATACCGATTATTGTACTGTTTGCCAACCTGCTGCTGTAAACCAAACGCCACTCACTTTCTTTTTCTTTCTTCATATACTGAAATGAAAACCTCTTTCGGAGGCAGATATGGCCTTTCGCGTATTTATAGACCCGGGACACGGTGGAACCGATCCCGGTGCTGTTCACAACGGGCGGCAGGAAAAAGATGATGTGCTTAGACTGGCACTGGCAGTGGGGCGGATCCTGGAAGACAACGGAATTGATGTGGTTTATTCCCGCACAGAGGATTTCTATGAATCCCCCTACGAAAAAGCCATGAAAGGAAATGAATCGGAAGCAGACCTGTTTCTGTCCATCCACCGCAATGCGGCAGCGCTTCCGGGCAGCGGCAGCGGCGCGGATCTGCTTGTATATGCCGACACTGGTTTCGCTTCCGACGTGGCAAACCGGATCGGAGATGCCATTGCCGATATCGGATTTCAATTCAACGGGATCACGGAACGTCCCAATCTGGCGGTTCTTCGCCGCACGAAAATGCCCGCTGTTCTGGTAGAAGCAGGCTTTATCGACAATGAAAGTGACAACCTGTTCTTTGATGAAAACTTCGATGCACTGGCAGAAGCGATTGCACAGGGCGTTTTAAGTACATTTGACCAGTATACCGGTTTTGATGCAGTGGAAGCAGCAGAAGCATCAGCCGCATCGGAAAAACGCACCGACCACCCTGAAAATATGGCCATGAACACAGATGCAGGATCAGCCTTTGCCGGCACCGATCCGGCACAGATGATGCAGCGTTATATGGAACGAAAACCTGTTCCGGCCTCCATAAATGATACACTTGAAGCTGTCCTCAACGGTAAACCGGCAGACGATCACAGAACAGACGGAACTTCCTCTGATGCCGATATCCTCTCCCGGCAGAATGTCACGGATTTCCCGGATCATATCTTCCAAAGTGAAAATGACAGATGTGGAAACTGCAATCGCGGTGACCGGGATGAAGATGATAAACGCGGCAGGGATGGCCAACGTGACGAAGATGATCGGCGCGGATGGGATAACCGACGCGATTGGCATGACAGACGTGACAGAGACGACCAGCGCGACAGGGATGACCGACGTGATAGGGATGACCGGCGCGACAGGGATGACCGGCGCGGCAGAGATGACCGACGCGACAGGGATTTTCCGTGCAACAGAGACGATTGGCAGTGCAGAAACAGATGGCGTGACAGAAATGAAAGGCGCGGCGGATGGTTCGATATTCTGGATGCTGCCGCACAGCCCGGCGATCCTAATCAGCCCGGTAATCCTGCTCCTCCCGGCTCCCCCGGAAGGCCCTCGGGTCCGGAATCTCCCGGCAGACCGGACCGTCCCGGAAGACCCGGCAGTCCTGAGCAGCGCCTTTTCCGGGTTCAGGTCGGTGCATTTACCAACCCCATGTTCGCCACACAGCTGCTGAATCAGCTGCTGCTGGAGGGATTTCCCGCTTTCGTTATCTTCTCCGACGGGTTGTACCGGGTTCAGGTCGGCGCTTTCTCCATGCTGGAAAATGCCGTGCGCATGGAAAGACGACTGCGCAGCCAGGGATATCAAACGTATATTACGACCTGAGAAAAGTAAGATATCAGCTGATTTTCAAAGAACCTACTATCATTTTCAGAGGGCGTACTATCCCATTTCAGCCCATAAATCTCCTTTGGGCATGCGTTTGCAATGAAATTTGAAGGAGATTTATGGGCTTTACTATTCACCGGTATTCAGCAAATCAACGCTACATGTGATCTTCACACTCTGTTGTCCTGGTCATGTAATAGATACCGAAGTTATCACACTACGGCCTCAATCAATGTATGATTTTTAAAATGAATCTCCTTAACTCCCGGCTTCTTATTCTTGTTAAAATTGAAGCTGAGCATATATCCTCTTTCCAGATGATAATCATTCAGATATCCCAATAATTGCTCTTCCCCACGGGTATTATACTCATTTCCATGCCAGATCTTCATCTCGATGATATACTGCTTCCCAAGGTAATCAATAATCAGGTCTGTGCGTCCCATACTTCGTGTACGTGCCTCAATATAATAATTGCCAATACCATTGATCAACGGACGGATATACAGCAGAAACAATTTTCTTCCGTTCTCTTCCACAAATGCATCCGCACTGTTGCCAAAGCTTTCTGTAAAGTGCTCCACAAACTTCTTCAAAATCTTCTCAATGTTCAGTCCGTTTTCTGTAATAAACTGTTCTTTTAACTGCTGACCGGCATCATACGTCTTACTATCGATTGCGTCCTGCGCAATGAACAGATTGTAAAACCAGATTTCAAAGATACGATTTGCGATTGCTACCTGCCCCTCTTCGTCCTTCAAAAAACCAAACATGGCACCGATCGATACCAGTTCTGTTCCCAGATTAAATGGAATTCCTTTACCACAGAATAAAATATCCCGCAGCATAGTCCCCAACTCCGGATAATCCTTTATCTTCTTTGCCATATCTTCAAACAAGGAATTTGACTCACGAACCAGCTTGCGAACAGCCTCTAAAAGTCCGGCATGAGACCAGACTTCATGCATTCCAGACTGGTACATTTCATCAATCAACTGACAAAGTCTGGATACCAGATATGGATAACCGGAAGTATAATCATAAATTTCATCGGCAATCGGTTCTGTATCCATAAGCATATCATGTTCATCTGCATATTCTTTCAGCATGGCATCGATCTGCTTCGCAGAAAAGCTCATATCTATATCAAAATCGGCTGCAATATTCCACGGACTATTATCCTTATGTTCTTCGTCCGGTCTCATCTTGCGCTTCAGGTTCCGGATATCACATACCCCCGCGAGGATTACCGACTGAAATGTTGCAAACCGGCTTCTGTTGATATAATATCCACGCAGCTGAGCAAGGAAATCCAGAAAAACCTGATTGTTTGTCGCACTGTCAACTTCATCGATCATGAGCACCATTTTCTTTGATACAGAGGCACAGAAGCTGCTGAGCGCCTGAAACAATTCTACCAGTTCAAACTGTTCTCCTGCTTCCTGACGTTCTTCCGTAAACGCCTTTAAGGCTGTCTGATATTCCTGACTTCTTCCATTTTCCGTAATTCGGAATGAATTTTCAAAAGCTCTTGCAAATGCCAGAGAGAAACTGTTTTCATTTCTGAATTTGGCATCACTCATCTGCATCTGAAAATCCATACTGATCACAAGGTAATCCCGGCTCAGATATTCCGCCAGAGCATGCAGTGTTGTTGTCTTTCCAAACTGTCTGGCACGATTGATCGTGAAATATTTCCCTTCATCCACAAGTTTCCTGATATCGAAAAGTCTCTGTGTCAGATCTACCATATAGTGTTGTGCCGGATCACAAATACCGGTTGTGTTGAATACACGTTTTGGAGTATTACGAACATTTTTTTCTAAAATAAAAGTCTCCGGAATCATCCATCTGCTGCCCTTCTTCTCTGCACCGGTGATTGCTTTGCTGACACAAAGTTTTGTTATATATCGTTTGGTTACACCAAGGAGCTCTGCAGCTTCCTTCGTTGTATAATACTTCATATGCCTTGCTCCTCTCTTACTCTTAGTGTACCCATTTTATCATATAGTTCCTGTTTTCTCAATCTATAGTTCTTATTTTTCTTTTTTTAGTTCCTGTTCTATTAATCTATAGTTCTTGTTTCTCTTTTTGGTTCTCATTTTGATGAACAGCCTCTGAAGACAGGACTTCCGGACGTTTCCGGGCAAAATGTAATGCTTACGAAGAACGCACCGTAATATATCTTATCCATGAAAGTTCCTTTTGGCGCTTAACTCAAGTTATTTTATTATATATTTGGTACCCCTGCCTTTCCCTTCAACCAGCACAATACCTTTTTGCTCCATATTTTTCAATAACTGTACTGTCTTTGATTTACCAAAAGGTGCATACGGTGCAATTTCACTGATTGGCTTCAGCATTGTCCTGCTTAAAATTTTATAGATCGTTCTTTCATCTTCCGTTAAGTTCAGATCTTTTTCAAAAACAGGAAGCACAATCGTAATTGTATTCTCGGATACTTCGAAAACCGGTTTTATCAGGCTGGCTTCATAGAGCTGTTTTATTCTTGTAATTCCTGTCCCGAATATCTCGACAAATCCCAATCTGTAAAATACATTTGCAAGATTTCTATTTCTTAAAACAGAAAGTTTACCAGACAAATATTCCTCCTCTGTTATTCCGGACGGCAAACCACCGGGAGAAACCACTTCAATCCGGTCATCAAACATTGAAACCCGGATTTGAGATTCCACATCCCAGACTCTGTGGATCAAAGCATTGGCAATTGCCTCTCTGAAAGCAGCTTCCGGTATTTTCTCCATCTTTTTTCTATCAGCTCCCTGTATTACTTCATATTGATAATAATCTCTGAATACAGCTATCGACTTTTCATATGCATCCAGTACCGATATATTTTCGAATGTTATTCTTTTTTGAATTATACTGATATTTTCGCCGAATTTCACTATATCAATTCCCGGAAAATGATTGATATCAGCCAAAAGCCCTGCCGCATTATTATATCCATTGGTATTATCATATAAATTCAATGTTTTTAATGTATCCAGGTTAAATGTTTCAATCTGAATACATTCTGTCAACTTACGATGCAAAACTTCAAATGATAGTTCCTGCTCCTTATATGACAGCTCTTCAAATCTGATATTTTTTCCATCCAAAACAAGCCTTGAGAATTCCAGTATATCTACCTCTATCGTTGCTGTATCATTTCGTTTGTATGCTTTTGATTTATATAGATATGGCTTCTGAAACCCGCTTTTTACAGTAAGTTTTATTGTCTGATCATTATTCTGTATTTCAAGTGTATAATCCGGTTGAGGAGAAATACTGTCATTGATTTTATTTTCAATATCCAGGCAGGATCGCTTTACATCCGGCAATCCTTTAATATTTCCATCATCGTCAATTCCAAAAAAAATTATTCCGCCGTCGTAATTCGAAAAAGCACTGACTGTTTTTAAAAAAGTATTCGTAATCGTTTCCTTGAATTCTAATGTTCTTGTTTCACGCATATCAATCACATCCTTTATGATTATATTATATGTAAAAGCACCCATAAAATCAATCGTAAAAATTTACGGTTGATTTTATGGGTACTTTCAATCTGCAATTGCATCTGTTTTGATAGATTTAATCACCAAATTTTCTCCACTTTCACATTTAAGGAAACGCTGATTAATAACGACATTCTGTCATCAAACCAGCTTTTGTAAATTTTTTTAGTTGTTATATCAATTAATTGCCCAGAAAAGGCTGAAATGAGCTGATTTCCGGATCCATATCCTGTGATTTTCTGAGGATTTCCCCAAAATAGGCGCACTATCCCCTGCAAAACTCCGCAGTCCTCCCGGCACGGAAACACTTTACGAGATTTGCACTGGCAAACAAGATATGAAATCGGTTCATGTTTTTGGCAATGCCACGATATACAACTTTGGCATAGCCGAACTGTTTCTTAACAATCAAAAACAGATGTTCCACTTTGCACCGGACAGACGATTTTCGGTTTTCGATTTCCTTATCCCAATTGAATCCTGTGTAGCTGGATGTGTTCTTAAGGCTGGATGGTCTGACATTTGTCCGGATTTCATTCATGGAATCAAGGAATTCTTCGCGTTTTGTTTTTCACCGACGATTGGAGTATTCAATGTCACAAAATGATTGTTGTTTCATGCAACACACCATCCCTGTTTTTGATATTTCTATTATACAGGATATGGCGAGCTACTTAAAGCAGAAATGTTGAATTAATCAGCGTTTCCTTATCTTTCTTTTTAGTTCTTGTTTCGATGAACAGTCTCTGAATGACAGGACTCTCGGACGTTTTCGGGCAAGATATAATACTTATGAAGAACGCACCGGAATAGGCGGATACGTCACACCGGGGAAACGCACAGTGCTTTCGAGGTTGTTACAGGGAATGCTTTGACTTTTCTGACATTGTCCATGTACCATTCATAAACATCATTTTCAGAATCATACTGTGTATCAACTAACTCAACAACACAAAGAGCACAGCCTGACATCATCCCGGAAACTTTAGGATTTGCACTGCTGCAAATCAACAAATCTCCGCGGTGTTTTATATCCCATGTTCGATATTCAATATTTTTCGTTCCTCGCAATATTTGAGTTGCATAGGGATTTTTTATAGATATTGCCTTCATTTACATTTCTCCTTCGTCAGGTAAGCCCACTCTGCTCTTTTGATATTATTTTTCTTCATCTGGGTCTGGAACATCAATTGAAAACTTTGTCTACCAACACCTGCTGCTGATACAGACCGCTCCCGATCTGATAAACCAGCACATTATGCGACCATCCATTTTCTGCGGTTTTCTGAATGTACCATATCCGCTGTTCTGGATCTTTAACTTTTTCAAGAATAGCGATATTGTGTGATCAGAGAATTTGTGCAGACACCGTCTGCACAAATTCCCGATCCGGGTATGCCGCCGCAAACTTCGCCATGTATTTCAGTTTTCGGACAGAATAACCTTTACTATCCGGAAAAGCAATTCGGATATCAGGGGCAAGATTATCAATAAACTTGTTTCCCCAGACTTTGTATTCATTGATGATGCAGCCAATCTCATGGTACAGCAACAGCATATTTTTCTGGACAGAATTATTTTTTACAATGATGCAGATCTTACCGGCGACAAACATTTAATTATTCAGTCTCAAGCAGGATCTCCCACTTGCCATTTCTCTTTCCGTTTAATCGTCGGATATAGCCCTTTTCCTTCAATGAAGCAACTTTGTTTTTAACAGTTCTTTCCGACTTGTCTATTCTACTTGCAATTTCTTTCTGCGTAATATTTGGATTTTCCATAATCAATTGGAGAATAGCTAACTCATCCAAAGGGCAATTCAAAGTGCAAATTTTGCCCTTTGAAACAATTCCTATTGCACTTTGAACTTCATTACTGCTTTGTTCAGGAACATAATCCACGTGCATATATCTGTTTTTCAGTTCATATTCTGTTCCCAAAATCAGGTTGCTGAAGAACATCTCCAAAAACCTGGTCGTTGCATGAACGCCGTTCTGCAAATCATTATATCTTCAAGCTCAAATTGCCAGTTCTTTTCCGGCGACATAACTGCACCTCATTTCCTGTCCGGTTTATCTGTATCTCCATCACATTCTGAACATCTCCATCATTCACAATACAAATGATGGAGATATGAACTTAAATACGGACATAGGCAGTGGCAGGACCGGCGCCAACTTTAGCGATGTATCCGCTTTTAACCAGATCCGTCAAAGTTCTTTCGACTGTCACTTTACTTATATCCGGGCAAAGTTCCATTATTTCTTTTTTTGTAATTTTGCCGACTTTCTGATCTATTACAGCCTTAACTCTCTCCGGTTTTGAAAGACTTCGATTTTTCAGGTGTTCGACGCGGCTCTCAAATTCATTATATGCTTTCAGCATAATACCCAGATAATACTTCACAAAAGGCTCATAACTGTTTTCACATTCATGCCAGCCGGCAGAACTTGCCCCAAGCGCTTCATAATAGGTTTCCTTTGTCTTTTCAATCAGCATTTCCATGCTGACATATTTTCCAACAATGTAACCTGCTTTATAGAACAGCAGCAATGTAAGCAAACGGCTCATACGACCATTGCCGTCATTGAATGGATGGATACAGAGAAAGTCCAGGATAAACATTGGGATAAGTACAAGCTTATCAATTTTATCAGCTTCCCATGCTTCTAAAAATCCGGCACATAATTCATCCATTACTGCTGCGGTCTGAAATGCAGGAACCGGAATAAACCTTGCTTTCTGGTGTCCTTCTGCGTCAGTCTCTGCAATCACATTATCTGAATTCTTATAACTGCCGCCGGCAGCACCTTGAGAATACGAATATAAATCTCTGTGCAGCTGCAGGATAATGTTGGGACGAGGAGTTATATATTCATAACTTTCATGAATTGTGGCAAGAACTTCTCGATACCCGGCAATTTCCTGTTCTGAACGGTTGCGTGGTTCCGCTTTTCGGCTTACCAATTCTTCCAGACGTTTATCACTTGTATAGATGCCTTCAATTCGGTTCGACGCACCTGCACTCTGAATGAGTGCCACTTCAAGAAGCGTTTTCAGTTCATCAATATTTGCTTCAAGAAACAACTCCTGCTTTCCTTTATGCTCATGGATAGCCGCAACCATCTGAACAATTTCGGGTGTCAAAAGCTTTTCGGGTGCTTTTATATAATCAAAACTCCTCATTTCAATCTCCTTCATTTATAACTTATCTCCTTCATTTTAGCATCAAATGAAGGAGATTTCAATAACCGTGATGGAGGTAATTTTTCGCCGGCTACGACCAGTTTTCTCAAAGCTCTCTCTTTCCCTTAAATAATAGTGTATATTAAGGGAATCGCCAATGTGGTAAGCGAATAATCCCTTAATATTCTATCCAAGCAGCGTTCAGTTCCTCCATACAGATCATCCCGTCCATGGCGTCCTCCAGATTCAGATACATGTATGTGTTCAATTTTAGAAGAAAACTGCTTCATATTATCGCTTATGGTTTTTAAGCCATCTCTTATAAGAAAAAAGCATTACGCCAGCATACTCAGGATATTCTTCCATAGATTCAATATCATCTATCCATTTCTGGACAGTTGCAATAGGAATACTTCTCGATTGGTTCTTCCGTCTTTCATTTAAAAGTCTGTCTTTGCATGCACGAATGATTGATTCCCGTCTGCTTTTCAGTTCATTACAACCAATTCTTTGCCTGCTCGCCCCACCATAAGAAGAATTTGAATCCATCGTTTCAACAAGTGGAGAGCCATTCAAATAAAGAACTTCATTAATCTCATATTCAAATCTCTTAACCTCTTCTTCTGACCAGGCAGGAGATGATTCAAAATAGATTTCCCCATCGTTCTTATACTTAATCTGGTCCATCATACTTTGATTTTGTGGATCAAGTTTAATTACTTCTCCTTTTTTGCTATTATCACAACATTGAAACTCAGAATACCGATCAGAGCAGACACCTGTACATTCACCAAGAAAATTCGAATACTCTATGGCTTTTCTTTTATCCATATTCAATGGATACCAATGTTCGATCCGCATTTCATCTCCACTATTTGCAATTTTTCTCATACAATAACAGCATAGTCCATGTTGTTCTTTAATAACAGTCTCACGAATATCAGATTTCGGAAACTGTTCAAACATATCTCGAAGTACCGTTGTGTATTTTGAAGCTTCCTCTTTATCTTCAGGTGCATCATCAGGAAGATTCTTCCAGGTCTCACTTCGTTTTATCTCAGCTGTTTTTTGTGCCACGGATATCTTTGGCGGGCCTTTTCTTATGTAAAGCATTTCAGATCCTCCTACTCTGCAAAAATTGTTTCCAATTCATACTCCGCTCTGGCCTTTACAACTTCTGTGTTGTTATAGCCAAAATATTCTTCCATTTCATTCAGAACAGTTTTTGCCTTATCTAAATCTCCGGAATTGAGATATTCATCAAAACAACCAATTTTCTTCTGCAGCTCAGCTAATACCCCTTTACTGCCCTGACGAAGTTCCAGCACATTATTGATTGAATATGCATATGCACTTTCAAGATAAACTGCTGTTTTTAAATCCCTGATTCCAATCAGATTTGCCCCTTCACAGGATGCAATAATGATTGGAGAATGTGTTGCAACGATAAATTGAATATTCGAAAATGTCTTCCTGAAAGCATTCAGAATATTCCACTGCCACTTCGGATGAAGATGCATATCAATTTCATCAATTAATATGATACCCTGCGCTTCCTCCGGATCAGAAATATTGGGATTCAAAAGAGCCAAACGGAATGCAAAGTCCATTGTCATCCACAAAAGAGACTGATATCCAGAACTCATAATGGACACAGGTTTCATATCTTCACCTTCCAGATAAGCAATATTTTCAAAATCAGCTGAATATCTGATTTCAGGAATTTCTTTCAGTTCATTGACTTCAGCCATTATTTTTCCAACAACCTTTTGGAAAAATATGAGTTCCGGAATCTGTTTTTGATTCAGTATGGACTCATATGACATCTTCTTGATCCATTCAAGAATACTGGTTTTGTCAATTACACTATCCATACAGCCAATATATCCACTACGACGATCGTTTAATTGATTCTTTGCTGCTTTACCATAATCAGCACGCCTTGACATCGTAACACGGGAAATACTCATATAGGACAATAACGGCATATTGCAGACCGGGTCATTGGAAATCTTCTGAGCATATTTCTGAATCTCCGGACATCTTGTTATTGTTCTGCCATTTCCTGCACGGTTGGTTCTTTCACGTACACCGTAATAAGATTGCCCTTCAATGTTTAAATCAAACTCTATTTTGGGAGCATGATATTGGATCTGCTTCGAAGCTCCTCCCATTTTAATAATACTTTCTCTGAAATCCTCTTGAAGTATGCCGCCAACTTTCAGATTCTGAATTCCCTGAAGATAGCCGCCTAAAGCAACTGTAAGTGCTTCCAGTACTGTTGTTTTTCCTGTTCCATTATCACCCAGCAGGATATTCACTCCAGGTTTAAACTCCAAATCGATATCCTCAATTCCACGGAAGTTTGTTATATGAGCATGTTCAATATACATAATCTACCCTTCTTCCTATTTCTGAATCCAATAATGCGGCTATATTCGCATCATCTTTTTGAATATAACCACATTAAAAATAACCGTAACTGTAATTTTCATTATTGTACCAAGTCGCTAACGCGACGGCTAGCCCACGATACAATAAAATTTCAATTTTTCTTAAAATAAAAGTAGCAGTTTTTCCATTTATGATGTATTGTTAAGTTACCACACAAAAACAACGACATAAACACAAAAACTG
>JAQYDI010000056.1 GCA_028724245.1 Lachnospiraceae bacterium | reverse complement strand
GCCGCGTCCCACATTGGGAGCGATTCCTTCATCATACAGTTTTTTCCATGCTTCAAGAATCTGAAGTCCGCCTCCGTTGGAGTCAAATTCTACTGCTGAAGCTGCGTTTTCGCGGCCATTTCCATTATCTGCATAATTTAATCCCTGTTTGCAGAGGAACTGTTCAAAGAACCATCCATAGATACCCATAGACAGGACTTCCTTTGCACCGCCTTTTGTTGTTAATGTATCTGCAATTCCCTCAATTTCACTGAAGGATGCAGGAGCTGCGTCAAGACCTGCTGCTTTGAACATATCCGCATTGTAATAAAGAATCGGTGTAGAGGAATTGAACGGCATGGAATACAGTTCATCATTTACAGTATAATAAGCTGCAATATTCTCTTCCAGATTGATTTTATAGTCATCCTTATCCATAAAATCCTGAACAGGAATAATCCAGTCGGAATCAATCATGAATCTGGTTCCGATATCATAAACCTGAACCAGATCAGCACCCATATTGCCCAGCTGCGCACTCTTTAATTTATTCAGCGCATCGTCATAAGAACCCTGATATTCTGAAACAACCTTGATGCCGTACTCATTCTCCTGGTTGAATTTGTCTACCAGATATTCCATGGCTTCTCCGTTGACACCGCCCATGGCATGCCAGAAAGTGATCTCCGTGCCGTTTACATCCACATCACCTGCAACTGCTGCAGAACTGCTTTTGCCGTCCGCATTTTCCGTGTTTTCCACCGTATTTCCTGCGCCGGAATTGCCGCCGCATCCGGTAAGGGCGGTTACTGCCATCATAGCTGCCATTACTGCTGCCGTTAATCTCTTTTTCATAAATAAACTCCTTGTTTCTTCTTTTTTGTATGGTTTCGTTTTACAGTTCACCTGTATCGCAATCTATCTGAACCCTTCATCAGCCTTTTACTGCGCCGGAGAACATACCTTTGATCAGCTGTTTCTGTCCGGCGATAAAGATGGAAATAGAAGGGATAATGATCATGACAACCCCGGCTACCATCAGGGTCAGTGACTGGGAATCTACGCTGTCCAGCATACCGATACCGATCTGAACCGTTCTCATACTGTCAGATCCGGTTACCAGCAGCGGCCACATATACATATTCCATGCATTGATAAATGTATAGACAGCCATGGCCCCGATTGCCGATTTCATCAGCGGAAGCAGGATTGAAATAATAAAACGGAGGTTTCCGCATCCATCCAGTTTCGCAGATTCATAGAGTGACATGGGAAATGACTGGAAAAACTGACGGAACAGGAAAATCCCCATTGCGGAAGTCAGATACGGTACGATCAGAGCCTGATAGGTATCAAGCCATCCCCAGCCGGAAACCGTCAGATAATTGGAAATGATCGTTGCCTCACCGGGCAGCATCATGGTTGCCATAATCAGCATAAATACCACATTTTTCCCCTTGAAATCCAGAAAATGCAGAGAAAATGCAGCCAGGGAGCAGGAAATTATCTGACCGATGGTAATCAGGCCCGCCACCAGAAAGGAATTAAACACAAAGCGGATCAGAGGGATTCTGTTCAGCGCCTGAATAAAATTATCCAGAGTCGGTTCTTTGGGAAACAGATTCAAATCCAGAGTAAACAATTCACTGGACGGCATAAACGCAATACTTACAGCATACAGCAGAGGTGCCAGAATCAGCAGGGCAAAAATTACATTGCCGCAGATCAGGAGTCCCGACTTTATCTGCCGTTTTCTTTTCGCTTCCAGATTCATACGATACTGAAGCTCTTTTAACTTTTCCGCACTGATCACATTCTGAGCTGCCATATTAATTTCCTCCCTTTCCTTTGCCTTCGACTTTAAACATAACCAAAGTCAGGCACATGATAATAAGGAACAGAATGATGGATTCCGCCGCTGCGGTACCGAAACGGTAATTGAAAAACGCATCACGGTAAATGGAATACACGATCAGGTTGGTAGATTCACCGGGGCCTCCCTGCGTCAGGATCTTAACCTGTCCGAAGGATTGAAATGCCTGAATGATATCCACAACCAGCGTATAAAAGATGATCGGCTCCAGATTCGGAATGGTCAGACGGAAAAACTTCTGAACCGCATTGGCTCCGTCAACAGAAGCACGCTCATAAATGGAATCATCAATATTGCTCAGGCCTGCTGAAAAATACAGGAAATTGATACCGCTGTTCAGCCAGCCTGTCAGAACGGCCACGCAAATCAGTGCATACCTGCTGTCGCTGACCCAGTTGATGTCCAGTCCCAATAACTTATTGATGATGCCCACAGAAGGATGAAGCATGATCTTGAAAATCATGGCAGCCGACGCTGAAGCGATTGCCATGGGCAGTGCATATGCTGTACTGAAAAAACGGATGCCAGGGAAGGTCCGGTTGCAGAGGACTGCCCCGATCAGCCCCAGAGACATACTGATCAGTACCACAATGACAACAAAGATCACTGTTACAAACAGACTGTTGTAAAATGAATCACTTTTCAGCAGATCCAGATAATTACCCAACCCTACAAAAATTTTGGCCTGTCCCATTTTATTTGTTTTAAACAGACTCAGATAAATGGTCTTTACAAAAGGATAAAACAGGAAAACCGTAAAGACTGCCAGACAGGGCAGCAAAAAGCCATATGGCTCCAGTTTCTTTAAAATCGACTGTTTCTTTTTCATGATATTTCCTTTCTTCTATCGGTCTTTCAATATTGATCTGTCATTGAAACCGGTGAATGATATTGAATTCGCTTTCCGGATCAAAAAAATGGGCTTTATTCAGATCAAATGCAAGATTCACCCGATCTCCCACTTCCATCCGGCAATGTGCAGCCGCCCTTGCACAGCATCGCTCCCCATTCAGACGGAAATACAGAATGGTTTCAGCGCCCAGCAGTTCTTTTGCCTCAATGATGACCGGAATCAATGCAAGATTATTTTTATCCTCTTTCGATTCATACACATCTTCCGTATAAATGTGCTCCGGACGTATTCCCATGATCACCTGACGTACCATATACTGCTTTTTCAGAATCCGTGCCTTATATCCTGCCATTTCTCCAAAAGAAATCACGTCGCCTGACAGATGAATCCCATCGGGAATTTTGCTGTTTCCCACATGGAGTTCAAAGAAATTCATGGAAGGAGAACCAATAAATCCTGCAACAAATTTATTATCCGGATGTTCATACAGCATGGCCGGCGTATCCACCTGCTGAATCACTCCTTTATTCATAACTACGATCCGGTCTCCCAGAGTCATTGCTTCCGTCTGGTCATGCGTAACATAGATAATTGTAGTTTCCAGACGCTTATGCAGTTTTGCCAGTTCCACCCTCATTTTCGCACGCAGCTTTGCATCCAGATTGGACAGCGGCTCATCCATGAGGAGCGCATTGGGTTTGCGGATAATGGCATTGCCGATTGCAACACGCTGTTTCTGACCTCCGGAAAGAGCAGAAGCCTTTCGATCCAGCAAATGCTCTATTTCCAGAATTTCTGCAACTTCATGAACTTTTTTGTCAATTTCTTTTTTCGGTACTTTACGTACCTGCAGAGAAAAGGCAATATTGTTGTATACGGTCATGGTCGGATACAATGCATAATTCTGAAATACCATGGATAAATCCCGATCTTTGGGTTCCCTGTAATTTACCAGATCATTTCCGATCCATAATTCACCATCTGTGATTTCTTCCAGACCGGCAATCATTCGGAGAGTGGTTGATTTGCCGCATCCCGAAGGGCCGACAAAAATAATAAATTCTCCATCACGGATTTCCAGATTGAAATCTGAAACTGCCTGAAAACCATTCTCGTACCTTTTGCTCACATTTCTTAAAGTAAGACCTGCCATAGTGATACCTCTTTTTCCTGATTTACATCCATATTCTACTTTTAAGAAATGTAAAGTACTATCACGATTTGGTAAAGATGCGATTCTTCATGTAAAAAAGAATGTTTTTTTCTGTAAATTTTATCAATTCCGCCGCAGTGCGATCCCCACGGAGCGTTTTTGTATAACAGGAAACACAGTTTCCTGTTATACAAAAAACTGCCCTGCCGGCCGGTTTTCAACCGGCTGACAGGGCAGTTTTTTCACTGGCTCTAAACAGTTATTAATAGTTATATTTCAGATAATCAGAGATCTCCACCATTCCCTGAGAGGGTGTATAGTTATCCACACCCATATACTCCCGCCATTCTTTCATGGTTGCTTCCATGTCATTGACCAGGAAGTAATACGTTCCGTTGATCTTGCGTCCCGTACCGCTCTCCTCATTGATCAGTTTCACATTCTCGATGGAATCCACACCAAGGGACATGAGCGCCTGAGCAATATCGATACATTCCGCTACGGTACAGTCTGTATAGAAATAGTCATACATGGCCGTGATAAGGCTTGGATATTTTACAGGAGACATGGCCTTGACTTTTTCATAAATAGCCAGCAGAACCTTGTACTGGCGTTCTGTACGGACAAAATCGCTGTCAATTTTACGGATCCGGCAGTAGGTCAGCGCCTGTTTGCCGGTCAGAGTGTTCATACCGGCTGTTGTTCCGCCTACTTCAAAGAAACTGAGCATATGATCGCTCTCCGCCTGTGTCAGTTCCATGGGAATGCCGCCCAGTGCATCAACAACCTTCTCCATACCTGCAAAATTGATGGTAAAATAATGGCGGATATCGATATCAAAATTTCTTTCAACCGTTTCTACCAGAAGCTTTGCTCTTCCGTAGGCATAGGTATGTGTGATCTTATCGTATCCCTTTCCATTGATATATACCATGGTATCGCGGGGCATGGATGACAGTACGATCCGTCCATCCTTCTCATTGACGGAAAAGATCATCAGCGCATCGCTTCGTCCGCCTTCAAAAGTATCCTTGCGGTTATCAAGACCGATCAGCAGATAGTGCACCCAGTCAGTGTCCTTGAACACATCCACATTCAGCGATTCCAGTTCACTGACAGGGCTGTCCGATCTGGACTCGTCCTCCAGATTATCGTACTCCTCCGTCTGATTTTCATTGGGTTCTGTCTGAATGGTGATATCAAAATCGGGATCTACTTCCTTCTCCGGTTTTGACATGGAAAGTACAAATACGGAAACACCAGCCAGAATTGCCAGTATAATCAGCACAGTCCTGACAACATTCGTTTTCTTTGTTCCTTTATGATTCGCCATAATGGTTCCTCCTGCTTATTCAATCACTCTGGTTATTATCATTGGCCTAAACGTGCTTATTATACTCTCTTCTGCTTTTTTTTACAATAGTTTAGATAAGATATTAATAAATTTTACCTTTTTTTAAGATTTATTTACAGTTTTGTTAAATACTTCCATCCAACAGCAGGTTCGTGAATGCTGGCATTCACGAACCTGCTGTTGGATGAATCTGCCTGACTCTGAACAGTTACAAAAACCTGATGATGTTATAAACATTAATAGCCATGATCAGCAGCATGGCACCTTCCAGACACAGAGTAGCCTGACGATTGTCAATCTTCTGATTGATTCTCCGTCCGGTTTCGCTGCCGACGATTCCCAGAAGAATCATCCCCAGAAGGATCAGCAGGCTGAATTCGGGAATCCCGTCAAAAAGAACTGTTTTCATCGTACTGGTCAGCTGACTGAAAAGTACGATAAAGAGACTGTTCTGCGCAGCTTTTTTAGCCGGCATGGAAAAAAAATAGTAAAGTACCGCCACATTGAAAGGCCCCCCTCCGATACCGAGAAAAGCGCCAAGCAATCCCAGCAGAACGCCGATGAACAGACCAACCACAGGGGAATCCACCTGCCTGGAGCGGATCTTATCCTTATTCAGCGTATAGATCAGTGTAAGCAGAGTGGCCGTAAAAAGCAGGCAGGCCTGCACGCCTCCGGCCGTATCCTGATTGGAAAAAAGAGAAGCCACCATGGTATACAGCTGTTTTCCCGCCAGACCGCCTGCAGCTGCACCCACCGCCAGAATCGTGGTATTTTTCAGATCAATGACCGCTTCCTTTTTCACCAGCGTTTTTCCCACACTCCAGCAGGTCATGGCAATGACCGTGCAGCCTGATAAAAAAGTAACCGTAGCCACCGACATGACGCCCGTAGCATCAAGAGCCGGTTTGATAATAATTCCTCCGCCCATGCCGCAGATCGTTCCAATGATACAGGCGAAGAATGTAACAAGATAACATATAACCAGAATCATAATACTTCTTCCTCTGCAATCCGACGGCCCAGCTGGCGGGCTTTTGTCATGATGCTGCCGTTTTCACTGAGATCACTGTTTCCGCCTGCCACAATTTTGCCTGTCAGTTCCATATGTCTTTCAAAAATACTCAGATACCAGTCATAATTGGCTTCGTAGCGGTCGATTCCCTCCGGCGCACCCTGAGAGAAAATCCCGATCAGCTTTTTACCGGGTTCCAGCCGGGAAGTATGATCCGGTTTTGACATACAGTAATGACGGTTCATAAACGTAATCATGGGGCCGGCTACCTGCGAACAGTAATTGGGTGCAGTCAGCAGCAGTGCATCACATGTATGCAGTTCCCTAAAATACTGCTGCATATCATCCTTCATGACACAGTCCGTACCGTTTTTCCGGCAGGCATTGCATCCCCTGCACCCCTTCATATTCATATCATTTGCATGGAAAACCACAACTTCACATCCAGCCTCCTCTGCACTCTTCATCACACACTCTGCAATCTTTGTGGAAACCGCATCGGGACGGCTGCTTCCAAGTACCGCAACCAGTTTCATATGTATCACTCCTTTTTTATACAGTATTATACAACCGATGCGCTGCGGAATCCAGCCCTTTGCAGAAAAAGACGGCAGAGCCGCCGGAAAATGAAATTCCGGAATCTCTGCCGTCTATGATAAAGATTACAGGATATACTTTTTATTCTGCTACTGCGCGGAACGCTTCGTCCAGATCTTCGATGATATCCGCGATGTTCTCTGTTCCGATGGAAAGGCGGATGGTGTTGGGTTTGATGCCCTGATCCAGCAGTTCTTCCGGTGAGCACTGGCTGTGTGTCGTAGTTGCAGGATGGATCACCAGAGATTTTACATCCGCTACATTGGCCAGCAAGGAGAACAGTTCCAGATTATCGATGAAATCCTGCGCTTTCTGCGCATCACCCTTGATTTCGAAGGTAAAGATGGATCCACCGCCATTAGGGAAATACTTTTTGTAAAGTCTCTGCTGCTCCGGATCATCTGTTACGGAAGGATGATGTACTTTTTCCACCTGAGGATGATTGTTCAGGTATTCTGCCACCTTCAATGCATTTTCCACATGACGCTCTACACGGAGAGAAAGAGTTTCCAGTCCCTGCAGGAACAGGAAAGAATGGAAGGGAGAAACAGTTGCGCCGGTATCTCTCAGCAGGATCGCGCGGATCTTGGTAACGAATGCTGCTGCTCCCACTGCTTTTGTAAAGCTGATACCGTGATAGCTGGGGTTGGGCTCTGTCAGTGAAGGGAATTTGCCGGAAGCTTCCCAGTCAAATTTACCGCTGTCCACGATGACGCCGCCGATGGCTGTTCCGTGTCCGCCGATGAATTTTGTTGCAGAATGAACCACAATATCTGCACCATATTCAATAGGGCGTACCAGATAAGGGGTTGCAAATGTATTGTCCACAACCAGCGGGATTTTATGTTCGTGCGCAATTTCTGCAATTGCTTCGATATCTACCACATCGGAATTGGGATTGCCCAGTGTCTCAATGTAAAGTGCTTTTGTATTATCCTGAATCGCGCCGCGAACTTCATCCAGATTGAAAATATCCACAAATGTGGTGGTAATTCCATACTGAGGCAGTGTATGCTGCAGCAGATTGAAAGAACCGCCGTAAATATTTTTTGCTGATACGATATGATCGCCGGCCTGTGCCAGATTTTCAATCGTATAGGCAATGGCTGCCGCACCGGAAGCAACTGCCAGGGCTGCCACACCGCCCTCCAGCGCTGCCATACGCTGTTCAAAAACATCTTCGGTGGGATTGGTCAGTCTTCCGTAGATATTACCGGCATCTGTTAAACCAAATCTTGCAGCCGCATGTGCGGAATTGTTGAATACGTAAGAAGATGTCTGGTAAATCGGCACGGCTCTTGCTCCGGTTGCCGGATCCGGCTGTTCCTGACCTACATGCAGCTGTAATGTTTCAAATCTTAAATTTCTTTCTGCTCTTGTTTTTTTGCTCATAATCCTGTACTCCTTTTTCTGTTCTTCTTTATTCTTTTTTAATTGTTCAGCATTACTTAAAAGTGTCTGCTGAATTTACCTGAAACAGTTCATACTCTGCCGAACTGCTGTGTTTGTTTTCCTATCTGGTTACAAGGTTATTATATCCTGATAATCCCTACTTGTCTAATATGAAAAAGCAGCTATCTGGTTATAGGTTTATCCTATAACCAGATAGCTGCTTTTGCTCTTCTGTTATTATAATCGTTTTATTCATATCTGCTGCTTCCGGGGTTCCATCACTTTTTACGTTTCGGATTCCTTCAGAATACAGGTTTCATATTTTCTGATTTCTTCCAGATACCGGAGCGCCAGAGGACTTAACATCATGCCGCGGCGCTGAATATAGCCGATGGTCATAATTTCCTTCTCTGCAAGAGGAACGGCAGTATAATCACTGCCGTTCAATTCTTCGCAGATAATGCCCGAACACAACGTATAGCCGTTCAGCCCCACCATCAGATTCAGCATGGTTGCCCGGTCATTGGCCCGGATCACCCGTTTGTACTCATAAGTACTCATCATCTCTTCCGCCAGAAAGAAGGAATTATCATTGCCCTGATCAAACATCAGGCAGGGATATTCCCTCAGTTCCTCCATGTCGATGGCCGGCTGTCCGGCCAGAGGATGACTTTTCCAGAGATATACATAGGTTCCGCAGTCAAACAGCTCATGGAATTCCAGATTGTTATCTTTCAGAATCTTGGAAAGCGCTTTTCTGTTGAATTCATTCTGAAACAGAATGCCCAGTTCGCTTTTAAAATTCCTTACATCTGAAATCACTTCGCTGGTTTTTGTTTCCGATACGGCAAATTCATATTCATCCATGCCGTACTGCTTTACCAGTTCCACAAATGCCTTGACAGCAAAGGAATAATGCTGCATGGAGACGCTGAATTTGCTTTTTACCCGGGTCCGTTTAATGAAACGATCCTCAATCAGCTGATACTGTTCTATCAGCTGGCGGGCATATCCCAGAAATTCTTCCCCTTCCGGAGTCAGCTGCACGCCCTTGTTGGTGCGCTTGAAAATCTCGATCCCCGCCTCCGCCTCAAGTTCCTTCACCGCCCCGGAAAGACTGGGCTGTGAAACGTAAAGCGCCTTGGCTGCCTCATTCATGGAGCCTGCCTCCGCCACCGCGGTTACATATCTCAGCTGCTGAAGTGTCATGTCCTTTACCTGCTTTTCAATATTCTTCTGTTTTGCCAGCCTGTTTTAACAGCTGTCTGCGGAATTTATTCCACAACGCCGCCTTCAACGACCAGACTTTCAGGATCAATGCTGTCGCCGTATACATCCTTCAGAGTTGCATCAAAGTCTGCATGGAAGAACTGTTCGTCTGCCAGAGATGTGATTTCATCGTTAAGCCAGTTCAGCAGCTCTGTATTGCCCTTCTGTACAGCGGGAGCGATGGTATCGATATTGCCGATGGATTCCACGCCTACGCTGAATCCGGGATTCTGGCGTGCCCATGCCAGTACTTCGGTGTTGTCTGTTGAGAATGCATCTCCTCTGCCGTCCAGCAGTGCATCATAAGCTTCCTGATATTCATCAAACTTGGTCAGCTTGAGATCGGGATAATTTTCCGTGAAATAGGTTTCAGCTGTAGTACCCTTTACCACGATCAGATTTTTATCCTTCAGATCGTCCACGCTGGTGATGGGTGCGCTGTCAGGTGATACAACGCCCAGAGCAACCTTCATGTAGGGCAGTGCAAAATCAACCTTTTCTTTTCTGTCATCGGTTACCGTAAAGTTGGCCAGGATCACGTCAACCTTTGCGGACTGCAGATATTCCACACGGCTTGCAGCTTCCACATAAACAAATTCTACCGCATCTTCGCTGCCCAGCAGATCTTTTGCGATTCTCTTTGCAAAATAAACATCATAGCCCTGGATTTCACCGTTTTCATCCACGTATCCAAAGGGATTCTTATCGCTGAATACACCGATTTTAATCTTTCCGGATTCCTTGATTTCATCCAGTGTTCTTGCCTGACCTGCTGCTGCGCCTTCCTCAGCGCCTGCTGCAGCTGTTGTCTCTCCTGCTGCGCTGTTTCCGCTGTCGCTGCTTCCTCCGCATCCTGCGAAAATACCTGCCACCATGGTTACAGCCAGCAGCAGACCTAACATTTTCTTTTTCATCGTCATTTCCTCTCTTTCTTATTGAAATATTTATTCATTCACGGCTTCATAATGGAAGCTGTTCAGAAACTGTTTTGCACGGTCTGTCTTCGGATGATCGAAAAATTCCTCCGGCCCGGCTTCTTCCACAATCTTTCCGCCGTCAAGGAAAATTACTCTGTCCGCCACAGCTCTGGCAAATTCCATCTCGTGGGTGACAATGACCATGGTCATACCTGTTTTTGCAAGCTCCAGTACAACCTGCAGTACTTCTCTTACCATTTCCGGATCCAGCGCGGCGGTAATCTCATCCAGCAGAAGCACCTCGGGATGCATCAGCAGGGACCTTACGATCGCCACACGCTGCTTCTGGCCGCCCGACAGCTGTCTGGGATAACTGTCCTTCTTCTCCAGCAGGCCTACTCTTTCCAGCAGCTGCTCTGCTTCCGCCTGCACTTCCTCTTTTTTCCGTTTCTGCACCTTCATGGGCGCCAGAAGCAGATTGCCCATAATGGTCATATTGGGGAAAAGATCGTAGCTCTGGAATACCATGCCCACTTTTTCGCGGAACTGATGGATCTTCTTCTTTTCTTTCTCGTAGCTTACGCCCCGAAGCTTAATAGTTCCTTCATTGATATCCTCCAGACGGTTCAGACACCGCAGAAATGTACTTTTACCGCAGCCGGACGGACCTACGACTACTACAACCTCTCCTTTTTCAATGGAAAAGGAAATATCATTCAGGACCAGCGCCTGATCGCCATAAGATTTTTTCAAATGCTCTACTTCTAATATCGTCTCTGCCATGATTTACTCCTATTGATTCGCAAATTTCTTCTCCAGCGCTGCGGAAAGTCTGGAAAAAGGAAAACATATTACAAAATACATGATAAATACCGCTCCGTATACCCACAGACCGGCTTTCGGGTCCGTATAACGGGAAGCATCAATGATCTGCTTGCCGACTTTTACCACTTCAATGACGCCGATCAGGGCCACCAGAGATGTGGTCTTGATCATACGGGTCAGCAGATTGATGCCGGAAGGCAGCAGTCTCCGGATCGTCTGCGGCAGAATAATATAGATATAAACCTGCCATTTGGTAAGACCAAGGCCGTAACCGCTCTCATACTGGTGCTTCGGGATAGCGATCAGCGCACTTCTGACCAGATCGCCCATCTCAGCCGTTCCCCAGAAGGTAAAAACAATGATCGCCGCATTTTCCCCGGAAAGATTCATGCCCAGATGCTTTGCCGCTCCGAAATAGACCAGAAACAGAAGCACCAGCTGGGGCATGATCCGCACGACTTCCAGATAGACCCTGCAGATGGCCTTTACAACCATATTCTGAATATTCATGATCATTCCCAGAACGAATCCCAGGAGAATGGACAGTATCATGGAGATCAAGGCGATCCTGAGCGTTACCCACAGACCGCCGCACAATCTCATAAAATTAGTTCCCCGAAACAGTACCTCAAACCCCATATTCTGCATAACGGACCTTCCTTTCCACAAATGTACAGATGATCGAAATCGGCAGCAGAATAATCAGATACGCCACCACCAGCATAAACAGCGCCTCATCCGTGTTGTAATTCATGCCGATCAGATCTTTTGTTACAAACATCAGATCTGCCAGCGCCACCGCACTGAATACGGAGGTTTCCTTGATCAGAAAGATCACATTGGCACAGAAGGCGGGGATGGAATTGGATACCGCCTGCGGCAGAATGATATTTCCGAAAATCTGGCTTTGCTTCATACCAAGGCTCATGGCTGATTCCACCTGAATCCCCGGCACATTGTCAAGGCCGCTTCGGAAAGCTTCAGCCATATAGCTTCCGCCCAGAAAAGCCAGACCGATCACCGCGCACTGCTCCGAACTGAGTACGATTCCGATCTTCGGAAGACCGAAATACAGAAAATACAGCTGGATCAGAAGCGGTGTATTTCTCGATAATTCAATATAAGCGCCTGCGATCTGCGACAGCACAGGCACCTTGAAATAACGGACCATGCTGCAGACCAGGCCGACAATAATGGCAAATATGATTCCAAATAATGCCATACGCAGCGTCAGCTTCGCTGCATCCACATAAAGGGACAGATTTTCCTGCATAAAATCGGTATTCAGCCCAAACAGTCTGTTGGCCGCCTTCATACAATGCGGCAGCTGTCCCAGCACCACACTCATTTCCATAATGATTGCTCCCTTAAACTATGTATTCACCGATCGACCGGTTTTTCTCAAAACAGCAGTTAAATCTCTCTATTTCATATCGAATTTATAGGATATAATATACCCCGCCAAATATGATTTGTCAATTGATTTTTTGAAATGGTTCAGAGGGTGTCCCTGAGCCTCTGCTGTCTCTACACATATCCAGTCATACACGACTCTCCAATCATATCACATTCAGGCACATCTGTCAGCCGTTTTTCCCCGTCCTGTCTGAATATTCAGGATAAACATGGTGGACAGAACCAGCGCAAATCCGAGCAGATCCACCGCTTCAAAAGCGGTTCCCAGACACACCGCCGCCAGAATCGTCGCTGCAACCGGCTCCACACTGGACAAAAGTCCCGCATAAACCGTTCCGATGTTCTCAACTGCTGACAGATAAAGACAAAAGGGAAGAATCGTTCCCAGCACCACAATTGCAAAGAATATGATCAGCACCACAGGATCCATATCCACATGGATTTCCCACGGACGGAAAACAGCCATCAGAACCACGCCGCCCGCGGTCATGGCCCACGCGCAGATCATTTCCGATGGATACTTTTTCAGCAGAGGTCCCGGCAGAATTCCGTAAAAACAGGTAGTCAGCGCGAGAATCAATCCCAGCGCCAGACCTCTGGGCGATACGGACAGGGCATGGATATTGCCGTGAGTTGCCACAAGAAAAATACCGGAAAGAGAACACAGCACCGCCGCAATTTCCTTTCCCCGCGGCATGATCCGGTAAACCAGCGCATAATAGAAAATCAGCATGGCCGGATTCAGATACTGGAAAATAGTTGCCGTCCCCGCGTTCATTTCCTGCACTGCCGAAAAGAAGCTGTACTGCATCCCCATCATGCCCATAATGGCAAAAGCCAGCTGCCGCAGGGCATCGTTTCTGCTCTTCCATACAGAAAAAATCTTCTGTTTTTTTACCACAGCAGCATAGAGCATAAGAAAAATACCCGCTGTCATCAATCTGAACGGCACCAGCCATTCAGAAACCACTCCTTTGCAGTCAAACAGATACTGGGCCATGGGGCTGGAAACGCCCCAGAGAAGCCCGGTCATAAAAGCTGCCATAAAACCTTTTTTTCGTTCCATAATCTTTCGTTCCTGCCTTCATTCAGTTGTAATTATAATCATGTTGTCATCACAATCATGTTTGCCGCTGTCATCATTCGACTTCAAAAGTGTATCATGAAAAAAAAGAATCGGCAACCTGCTGTTCAAAGCCGGCCGTTTTATGTTATAATCGGAAAAATTCTTTCTGTATCCGGAAGAATAAAAAATGCAGCTGTTCAAATCTATCTCCGGCTCTGAACAGTTACAAAAAAATCTGGGAGGAATACCAATGATTCTGAAAAAAGACATGAAAAAAGAGACCCGAAGCAAACAGAATCCCCGGGGAGAAATTCTGCTGATGCAGAAACTTGCTCCCTTTTTGGTGCTGACAGCCGGCATCCTGTGGGGCACCATGGGCATCTTCGTCCGCCGGCTGAACAACGCCGGACTGGCCTCTCTTGAAATCGTTGCACTGAGGGCTTTTGTCACCTGCTCAGCGCTGTTTCTGTTTTTACTTGTATATGACAGAAAATTATTAAAGATTCGTCTGAAGGACATCTGGTGCTTTCTGGGGACAGGCATCTGCAGCATCGTTTTCTTCAATTACTGCTATTTTAAGGCAATCACCATGACTTCCCTCTCCGTAGCTGCCGTTCTTCTCTACACGGCGCCGGCCATGGTCATGGTCATGTCCCGTTTCCTGTTTTGCGAAAGATTCACGAAAATCAAAGTACTTGCCCTGATCCTGACCTTTCTGGGATGCGTACTGGTAACGGGAATTGCCGGAAGCGGCGATGCCCTTTCACCTGCAGGAATTCTGGCAGGACTGGGGGCCGGCTTCGGCTACGCCCTGTATTCGATTTTCGGCAGATTTGCCATTGAAAAAGGATATGATTCCTTTACAATTTCCTTCTATACCTTTCTTGCGGCTTCTGTGGGAGTCCTTCCCCTGACTGATGTCAGGCTGCTTGGAAATGTGGTTTTCCAAAACGCTTCCATGGTTCTGTTTGCCCTGATCTTCGGTCTGGCAAGTACGGTCCTGCCCTATCTGACCTATACCATCGGTTTAAAATACATGGAAAACAGCAAAGCCTCCATTATCGCCTCCGTTGAACCTGTCGTCGCCACATTGCTGGGTATCGTAATTTTTCACGAAGATATGAGTTTCAGCGGAATGCTGGGTGTGGCTCTGGTTCTGTTTTCCATCGCCATCTGCCAGAAGGAACCGGGGACGGTCTCTGAGTAAAAACCGATCCCGATCTCCGGATAAGAAACACTGCGGGCCTCCAGGTAAAAAAACTGCGGCCCGCAGAATAAGTCTACCATCCGGCGCTTCCTACCTTCTCCCCCAGCAGGACCCGCGTTTCAATTCCCTTCTCAGAGTTCTCCAGAATATCCCGGTCGGGACAGACCATACCTTCTTTTGTCATGAGGATAATGGTTGAACCGCCGAAAGCAAAATGTCCTTTTTCCTGCCCCCGGCGGACCGGGCCGCTGTGGGGCTCATTCTCAATTTTCCCCACCAGAAGCGCACCCACCTCCATCTGAAGGATTTTCCCGAACTGCTCCGATTCCAGAAAGGAATACTCTCTGGTATTCTCTTTATAGATGGGATAAACATCATTGGCAGCCGGATTGACGGTATGAAAAACGCCCGGAATCCGTCTGCCGGGGGATACATATCCGCTGTCGGCGTAGCAGTACCGGTGATAATCATCCACACACAAACGGAATACCCATAGATAACCGCCTGCATACTCTGCAGCCAGTTCTCTGCTTTTTAACAGCGAAGCCACAGAATAGCGGGTGTATTTGATCTTCACCGCACACCGCTCACGGTCTTCTCCGCTTTTTCCTTCCGCTTTATCCTTCCCGCCGCCTATCCGGTAAACGCTGAGCCGGCTGTCACAGGGACTGATAAGATGTTCCGGTGTCCGGTCGATGCTCCGGGCACCGGGAACAAGCCGTCTGGTAAAAAAATCGTTGTAGGAAGCATACCTGCGTTTTTCATAGTCTGACATATCGATTCCGCTGAACCGGATAAACGGTTTCACAAAAAGAGCCGACAGTCCGGTGCTCAGGATCCAGCCTCCCAGCCGGGAAAATACAGGACACACCAGCGGCCGCAGAAGAATCCTTCCCGCCGTATGTCCGTACATCCATTCCAGAAAACGGTCCTGAACCGAATGTGTCTCTTTCACATTGCCATTCCGGTCTGCTGTACGGTTCATACCGCGATCCCTCCTCCGAACAGAAACGCCGTTTCAAAAGTCTTTCCAAGAAGACGGTACAGATAACGGTGAAGAAAGAACAGCCATCCTTCCCAGACAAACATGAGCACCACCACAGCCAGCGCCACGATCCCCACCAGAATAAACACTTCTCTGGGGGAAGGCTTCTTCAGCTTAAAATCGACAACGAACAGAATGCCCACTACAGCGACCAGCACATGCAGTGCCCCCACACGCATCCCGACATCGCGGATCAGCGGTGACAGTACAACGAAAACAGGCAGAGCAATGGCCATGGAAGTAATAGGCAGCCCCTGATAATATTTTCTTGCTTCACTGCTTTCCTCCTGACGCTTTGCTTCCGTCACATTGAAATACGCCAGACGGATCAGACCTGCCAGTCCATAAAGAATCAGAACTGCCATACTGTAAATGCGGTCCATGCCCAGTCTATAGCAGATCACAATGGGCAGAACGCCGAAACAGACCATATCACACAGAGAATCGATCTGTATACCAAAGCTTTTCTCGTCATCTGTCCTGTTCTTTTTTGTCCTTGCAACCTTTCCGTCAAACATATCGCACAGACCCGACAATGCCAGACAGAACACCGCCATTCTGATATGTGAAGAAGATGCCAGAAAAATCCCCGACACTGCGGAAGCAAAGCTGATATAGGTAAGTACCACTGTATAATCATAAAAACCCAGCATACTAAATTCCCTCCTGTTTTTTCTCTTTCATAGTACACCTGATCTGCATCACCGCTGTAAATACGGCGCTGATCAGAAGCTGGCTGTAATAGCCCAGACCTCTGGAAAGCACCATGGCCGACAGGATCAGGTGACCGAATACCGGCGGAAAAATGGTCAGAAACAGCTTCTCACTGATCCCCATCCCGCCCGGCAGCGGAAGCATATCCACGGAAATGGAAATCACTGCCTGAAGCAGTATCACATCCCATATGGAAGTTCCGGATAAATGAAATGCCGCATAAACGCATCCGGTCACGGCAAACAGCGCAATTCGCTGTACAAACGTAACCAGGACCACATGTGCGATCACATGTTTGTGCGTCCCCAGATATGCGGCCGTTTCTCTGTAAACTTCCATGGATTCCTGCAGTTTTCTGACCCCTTCCTTCTTATGCCTGATCAGACGCAGCCTTTCCAGCAGTATTCTGCCGACCGTCAGTATTTTTTCAGCAAATACCGGGTGAAAAACAAGAATCGTCATAAAAGAAACGCAGAAAATATTCAAAGCCAGTCCCAGATAGAAAACCGGAAGAATACTTTCCAGATACCGATGAAGGAACCCCTGACCAAAGATCAGAATCCCCAGCCCGATCACAACCAGCACGAGCTTGTATGTAATTGTGACGATCATCAGAATAACGGTTGATACCGGTATGGGAATTTTCTCCTTTTTCATGTAATAAATCTGCATGGGCTGACCTCCGCTTGCCGACGGAGTAATGCAGCTGAAGAAAAAGCCCACAGATGAAAAAAGGAAACAGATCCGCCTTTTGAGATGAAGCTGAAAGGAACGCATCATATACCAGATAATGATGGATTCGCACCAAATGAAAAAAAGTACAAGAATGATTCCGGGAACCAGCCAACGAAGATCCGCACCTTCAATAGCCGCCAGCATGGCACCCAGATCTTCACCGTGAAAAACACCGTACAGGGTCAGACCGAATACGAGAAACAGAAAAAATGTATTAAACAGCACTTTTTTTCTGTTCTGCATGGTCATCCTCCCCTCTGATGCCGAAAATCACCCTGTTGACCCTGTCGATCAGATTCCCGTAAAATCTGCTGACAGCCGGACACTTTCCAACAAGGAAACATATCTCTGCCAGAAAAATCCCGCCTGCCACATCTGCAATCACATGCTGTTTCGTCAGCAGCGTGGAGATGCACACCAGCACCGCCATGATGCCGGAAAATCGCCTGTATCCAGCAGAAATACCCCTGCAGTCCCGGATTCCGATATAACAGAACCAGCTGACCAGACAATGAATCGATGGAAACAGATTGTCCGGCGCATCCACCGCATAGATCAGGCGCATAACCTGATTCCAGAACCCCGTGCTGTCCACGGCAGGCCGTATATTCGTAGTCGGAATCAACAGGAAAAAAGCCAGACAGATCAATCTGGAAAGAACATCACCTGCAAAAAACTGACATACTTTCCTTTTCTCCTGCCTGGCAATCAGAATATAATTCACTGCCCAGAAAATATAGCATCCCAGGTAAATTGCCGCGGACGGCGGCCAGAAAGGTATCATCCGGTCAAAAGCAGTTTCCATATTATAATGATACCAGTCTCCCGCAATCAGTCTCGCGCCGAGATAAACAGCCATATTGACAGCCACCGTCAGAATCAGAGGAATCCGACTGTATACCGGTATGACTGACCCCATCACTGACGATAATTTTGACAGTATTTTTTTATCTTTCCCCATAAATCGCCCTTCAATTACTCTCTTTCATCACATTACAGCAATATATTTTATCTGCAGTTTCATCTTCATCAAAGGAAGATTCCCGCCCTCTGCCGCAGTTCCATGTCCTGCCGTTCGAACCGGTATTCTTCCGATAAATCATAGTATATCAGGGCATTTATCTCTGTGCAAGAGCAACCTCGCGATTTTAAGAAAAGATTAAACGTTTATTTGCATTCTTAATAATCATTCATCAACAAAATTAAATTCATCTTCATGGCGCTTTTTGAAAACCTCAAACACCTTATCCAGAATTTCCTGATCTTCTACTGTAGTATAATCCTCGGAATCCGGATCATCCAGAGCATCCTCCACCTCCAGAACAACCACTTCTTCCGCATCCTCTTCCAGCGGCAGCAGCACAACAAATTCCCGGTCATCGAGAGTTACTGTGTCCAGAAATTCAAACTTCAGTTCCTCGCCATCCTCAGTCCGCAGTGTAATGAAATCACAGCTTTCATCATATTCTTCTTCTGCAGTCTGACCTGCTTCCTGCAGTGTTTCTTCACAATCCATATTCATTTCTTTACTCATCTTTTCCCTTTTCCTTTCCTGTAACTTTTCCTGTAATCATACGCCGATCTTTCCGCAGATATCCTGCAGGCAGCATCGTTCACAATGAGGTTTTGTCCGCGCTGTGCAGACATCTCTCCCATGAAATACCAGTCTGTGGCAGAAATCACTGCCTTCTTCAGGCGGAACCAGCTTCCACAGAGCCATCTCCACCTTTTTCGGCTCTTTAATGCCATCTACCAGACCGATCCGGTTCACCAGACGGATACAGTGCGTATCCGTGACAATGGCCGGTTCACCAAATACATCTCCCATGATCAGGTTGGCGCTTTTCCGTCCAACCCCCGGCAGCTTCAGAATCTTATTGAAATCCTTCGGAATTTTCCCGCCGTATTCGTCCCGCAGCATCTTCATGCACGCACTGATATCTCTGGCCTTGCTCTTCCCCAGACCGCAGGGGCGTACGATCTTCTCAATCTCATCCACATCGGCATCAGCCAGCGCATCAATATCCGGATATTTCGCATACAGATCCTCCACAACCACATTGACGCGGGCATCCGTACACTGTGCCGCCAGCCGCACACTGACCAGCAGCTTCCATGCCTGATCGTAATCCAGCGTGCATCCCGCATCGGGATACTCATTTTTCAGACGCCCGATCACTTCCAGTGTCAGTTCTTCTTTTGTCATCACTCCACACCTCCACACCATCATTCTGTTGGCATTCCTTTATATCCTACCAAATCCCGAAGCATATGACCAGAAAAAAATATATAAAAAAGTGACCGTTTACACCTGAAAAAAAACATAAATTTTGTGTATAATTCTATACCTTTATCCGGAAAATATGATATAATGAGTCCAGTATTTGCAATTTGCGGATATTACCAATCATTTTATCCATCCGGCAGTACTGTCTGCCGGATATCGGCTCAGTTCAGTCCGATTCTGAACTGCTGATCATCTGATTATTTGAAAAGGAGTGAACGGAAATGGAAATTACAAACGATATCAAATATGTTGGTGTCAACGACCACCAGGTAGACCTGTTCGAGGGACAGTATGTTGTTGAAAACGGTATGGCATACAATTCATACGTTATCATGGATGAAAAGATTGCAGTTATGGATACTGTAGATCAGCATTTCAAACATGAATGGCTGGACAATCTGCAGAACGTACTGGGTGCACGCCGTCCCGACTATCTGATCATTCAGCATATGGAACCCGACCATGCAGCCAATATCGCCAACTTCATGAATGTCTACACAGAAACAACCATTGTTTCCTCAGCAAAGGCATTTACCATGATGAAACAGTTCTTCGGCACTGATTTTGCAGACAGACAGATTGTCATCAAAGAAGGTGATACACTCTGCCTCGGCAAACATACTCTGGCATTCGTAGCTGCACCCATGGTTCACTGGCCTGAGGTTATGGTTACTTATGATACTTATGACAAAGTTCTTTTCTCCGCTGACGGCTTCGGTAAATTCGGCGCTCTTGATGTGGAAGAAGACTGGGCATGCGAAGCACGCCGCTACTACATCGGTATCGTAGGCAAGTACGGCAAACAGGTTCAGAACCTGCTTAAAAAAGCTGCCGGTCTGGATATTCAGACCATCTGCCCTCTGCACGGACCGATCCTGAAAGAAAATCTTGGCTACTACCTGAATCTGTACAACATCTGGTCTTCCTACGCAGTAGAAGAAGAAGGTATCATGATCGCCTACACTTCTGTTTACGGCCACACCAAAAAGGCTGTTGAACTGCTGGCTGACAAACTGCGTGCAAAAGGATGCCCCAAGGTCGTTGTCAATGATCTGGCCCGCTGTGATATGGCAGAAGCAGTAGAAGATGCGTTCCGCTACAGCAAGCTGGTACTGGCTACCACAACATACAACGCAGGTATTTTCCCCTTCATGCGTGACTTCATCGAACATCTGACCGAGCGCAACTACCAGAACCGCACTATCGCCATGATGGAGAACGGTTCCTGGGCACCCATGGCAATCAAGACCATGAAGAACATGTTCGAAGGTTCTCAGAAGCTGAACTTCACGGAGAACAATGTTACCATCAAGTCTGCTCTGTCTGAAGAAAGCCGCGAACAGATCGAAGCAATGGCCAATGAACTCTGCCGCGATTATCTGGCTCAGCAGGATGCAACTGCCAATAAAAATGACCTGAGCGCTCTGTTCAACATCGGATACGGTCTCTACGTTGTAACATCCAACGACGGCAAGAAAGACAACGGCCTGATCGTCAACACCGTTGCACAGCTGACCAGCACACCCAACCGTGTTGCCGTAACCATCAACAAGGCAAACTACTCTCACCATGTGATCAAGCAGACCGGCATCATGAATGTTAACTGTCTGTCCGTTGACGCACCTTTCAGCGTATTTGAAAACTTCGGTTTCCAGAGCGGCAGAAATGCAGACAAATTTGCAGGCTGCACACCGCTGCGTTCCGACAACGGCCTGATTTTCCTGCCCAGATACATCAACTCCTTCATGTCACTGAAGGTTGAAGATTACATCGATATGGGTACACACGGCATGTTCATCTGCAGCATTACAGAAGCAAGAGTAATTTCCAGCACAGAAACCATGACCTACACCTACTACCAGAACAACGTAAAACCGAAGCCGGAAACAGAAGGCAAGAAAGGCTTTGTATGCCGTATCTGCGGTTACGTATATGAAGGTGAAGAACTGCCCGAAGATTACATCTGCCCTCTGTGCAAACACGGCGCAGCTGACTTCGATCCCATCGACTGATCGAAAACCGCTGTTTCAGAAAGCCTGTGTTTCAAAAACTGTGGCTGATGGAATCGTCCGGCTGAGCACCGGATAACTGCCGTTTCCATAAAAAGGCAATTGATTCATAAAAAGGCCCTGTGACACCGGAGAATATCAGCATTCTCCGTACATCACAGGGCCTTTCACCCACGAAAATCCGGTGTAAAGAATCAAACCGGTTCATCCGGTATTTCCAGATCGATCTCCCGGTCTTTATAGTAATACTTTCTGTCCTTTTCTCCGATTTCCCTGAGTACACGGCAGGGATTTCCCACAGCCACAACGTCAGCCGGTATATCCTTTGTCACCACACTGCCCGCGCCAATCACGGTATTGTCACCAATAGTCACACCCGGCAGAATCACAGCGCCGCCTCCGATCCACACATTGTTTCCGATATGCACATCCATATTGAACTGATATCCTTTGCTTCGCAGATGCGGCTCCACAGGATGTCCCGCCGTAGCGATCGTCACATTGGGACCGATCATCACATGATCCCCGATATAGACATTGCCATCATCCACCAGAGTCAGATTAAAATTGGCATAGACGCCATCGCCCATATACACATGCTTTCCGCCCCAGTTTGCATGAAGCGGCGGCTCAATATAGCAATTCTCACCAATACTTCCAAACATCTCCTTCAGCATGGCCTCACGTTTCTCCATTTCAGAAGGTCTGGTCAGATTAAACTCATACTGCCTCTCCAGACACCCCGCCTGTTCCCCCATGATCTCATCATCACCGGGATTATAAATCTTCCCTTCCATCATTCTTGTTCTGTTATCCATGATACACCCTCCATTATATTTATCGCAGTATTAGTATTCATCGCTGTACCGGAATCACGCAGCCCCACAGTCATACTGCAGGCAGTATACAGACAAATACCTCCCGATAAATATCTTCAGAATATTTTTTATATTATTAATGAATTTATTTTTAAAAATATTCATAGTATACTTTTATCGGTATATACTATATACGTATATATCATATCGGTAACTCACTCCGCGCTGATAAAATAACTTTACCACAACAGCCGGAAAGATACAACTGGTTACAATTCAGACTTCGGCCGGGAACAAAATGTATCAGGCGGAATTACAGTGGTATCCTGCACAGGGACCCGCTCTCGCTCAGCATCAAACGCAGCGGATGCTAAATTCGCAAACCTTCTCACGAAGGCCTGCTCATTAAGCACCGGCGTTTTCAATGGTCCCTTTAGCAGGATACCACTGTAATTCCGCCGCCATAGACTTCGCTTTCCCGGACAAATGAAGTTCTGTATTGTACATGGAAAAAGCACATATTATGTGCACTCTCCCCAGTACAATTCAGCGCTTCATTAATCCGGAAAGGAGATAACCTGCGGCGGCAGAAGGACTGTGATCCCTGTGAGGAGACCATTGAAAACGCCGGTGCTTAGCGAGCAGGCTGCCGAAGGTGGCCTGCGAGGTTAGCATCCGCTGCGTTTGATCCCGAGCGAAAGCGCGTCCCTGTACAGGATATCACAGTCATTCTGCCTCACCGTCTTTCTCTCACCTGCC
>JAQYDI010000055.1 GCA_028724245.1 Lachnospiraceae bacterium | reverse complement strand
TTTTACCTTTTAGGTTGTTGTTCTTTAAATGTTTTCAAAGAATTTTCAGGAAATCCATCTTCTTTCGAAGATTTCTTTAAAGGTTTTATTCTTACGTTGTTCAGTTATCAAGGTTCCTGTCGCCGCTTTCGCAAGCGACTTAGCTAGTTTAGCAGTTTTTTTGACTTTTGTCAACTGCTTTTTTATTTTTTTCTGTCATTTTTCAGGATTTTTTGTTTCCCCCGCTGACAGCTTTTAAAGAATACCACTGGAATCAATGTTTGTCAACTGTTTTTTGTATTTTTTTGAAATAATTTTAAATATTCCTATTATTTATTTTTTTTATATATTTCAATAAAAAAGATATGCCGTATCAGTCTAAGTCTATTGCCTTTCCCTGATACAGCATATAACAGCATATACATATAATGTTGGTTTCAAAAGAATTTGCCCCATGATACCAACGGATTTCTTTGCGTTTCACATTCTCGAAATCCTGAAAATATGAGAAATCCGCTGGTTTTTCTACAAAAAACTGCTGCTTTCTCATATTTTGCCCGTGCGGTGTTCATTCACCAACTGTCTGTCTAATCGTTATCCGTACATTTTGTTAATGCAAGGGTTCCGGTACGGGCAACTTCTACAATGCTGATTGACTGAAGCATTTTTATCAGAAGTTTTGTACGTTCCGGGGTGTCACAAATCTGCAGAATCATCTGGTTTTTGGACATATCTACAATATCAGCTTTCATAATCTGAGAAATTTCAATGACATCCTTACGGTTGTCTTTATTATATTTTACTTTTACCAGCATCAATTCTCTGGTAATGCTCTGTGATTCCTTAAATGTCTTAACTTTTATAACATCAAGCTTTTTATTCAGCTGTTTTTCAATCTGCTCAATCGTATTCTCAGAGCCGCTGCTGACGATAGTCATACAGGAAACTTCAGGGTCATCTGTCTCTCCCACCGCCAGACTTTCAATATTATATGCTCTTCTGGAAAAAAGACCGGCTACTTTGCATAATACACCGGCACGGTTTTCCACAAGTACAGAATAAATTCTTCTCATTTTTCATCCTCCGGTTAATTTACCAAATCTTTTGAATCAAGAATACATTCCATCAGAACCGGTCCCTCTGTATTCAGGAACTGATCAATCTGAGACTCTGCATGCTCCATATTATACATGCGGATAAACGGAATATCGTATGCTTCTGCTATTTTTTCCAGATCCGGACTTCCAGAAAGATCAATCATGGAATAATGATCCGCATATACATAATGCTGATATTCCCGTACCATGCCCAGTACATTATTTTTCAACACAGCAATTTTAACAGGAATATTATGCTGTTTGATTGTCGCCAGTTCCATCATGGACATCTGGAAAGAACCGTCGCCGCAGACAGCAACCACCTGCTTATCCGGATTGGCTGCTCTGGCCCCCATGGCAGCCGGAATGGAATACCCCATTGTTCCCATACCGCCCGAAGTCAGGAAACGTCCTTTTTTTATGACAGAATATCGGCAGGACCAGATTTGATTCTGTCCCACATCTGCTACATAAACGCTGTCATCATCCATTTTTTCGCATAATGTCCGAACAAACTCTTCCGGATCTACATAATCAGGATTGGGGTTCCGATGATAATTCAGTTCTGTTCTGTATTCATCCATCTGAGCAATCCATTCATCGCGGCGAATCGGCTCATAATCAGCCTTCAGGAATTCAGCCAGTATGTTTTTGGCATCACCTACCAGTGGAATCGTTGCATCTGCATTTTTACCGATTTCTGCCGGATCCACATCAATATGAACAACCACCTTGTTTTTGGTAATCAAACTGGGCTGCTGAACAGCACGGTCTGCAAAACGACAGCCAATCACAATTAACAGATCCGCTTCGTTAATTGCCTTATTGGCATAACGGCGTCCATTGTTGCCCACCATACCGAGATTCAGTCTGTGCGCACTCGGAACCGCATCGATTGCCATCATGGTAGACGCAACCGGAATATCAAATTTTTCAGCGAACTCCAGCAATTCCTCCCGCGCATCGCTCAGCAGAACCCCGCCGCCTGCCATAATTACGGGTTTCTCTGCTTTTGCGATTTCCTGCATAACTTTTTTAATCTGAACTGCATGGCCTTTCACTGTCGGCTTATATGTTCTCAGATTGACGCTTTCCGGATAAACGAAATCACCTATTTCTTTCTGCTGAATATCAATAGGAACATCGATCAGTACGGGACCTCTTCGCCCTGTACTGGCAATATAAAAAGCTTCTTTAAATATTCGGGGCAGATCTTCCGCCTTTTTTACGAGATAACTGTATTTTACAAATGATTCGGCTGCACCTGTAACGTCCGCCTCCTGAAATACATCCCGTCCGATCAGTTCTGTCTTAACCTGGCCGGTAATGCACACAAGCGGAATACTGTCTGCATATGCCGTTGCAATTCCCGTCAGCAGGTTCGTTGCACCAGGACCGGAAGTAGCGACACATACCCCAACCTTTCCTGTTGTTCTTGCTGCTCCGTTAGCCGCATGGGCAGCATTCTGCTCAATTCGTACAAGAACAGAGCGGATATCGGACTGCAGAATACTGTTAAAAAACGGACAGATTGCTACGCCAGGGTAACCGAATATCGTATCCACACCTTCTGCTTCCAGACATTTTACCATAATATCTGCGCCTGTCATCAGTGACTCCTCCTATTTTCTTTATCTGATTATTTTAATATAAATTTTTGCAGCTGTTCAGATCTGCCCTCGAACTCAATGTGCGTTTCCTCTGAGCGGCATATCTGCCTGAAAATATCAGCATATCTGAACAGGTTCAATTTACGATACATTATAACAAAGTTGTTCTTTAATTTACAAGTTACTGATTTACTGTATTCCTTTTTTATAATATTAAAATAAATCAATATTGCTGTTGCTTAATTAATGCCATATAATAATATTTTATCGTTTGTTAAAATCTGCTTTTTCATGTAAAATTCGTCCTTTTACTGCAGTATAATCTCATTCGCATTTTCCGGATTCATAACCACTTCTGCATGACCGCCGTTTTTCAATCTTCCTTTCAGAATTTCAGCCACAAACAGAGGTTTAAGTTTCTCCTGAATCACCCTGTCAATCTCCCGGGCTCCATATTCTTCCGAATATCCCTTCTCCAGCAGATATTCATAGACCTCATCCGAAACGGATACGGTAATGCTGCGCTTTTTCAGGTATCCTTCCAGCTGGGCAGTCTTTTTCTTAACAATGCGCATGGCCATCTCCCGGGAAAGTTTATGAAACATGAGAATACCGCTCAGACGGTTTCTGAATTCCGGAGAAAATACACGCTTCACTTCGTCCATCATGTTGGATTCCATTACAGAACGTTCCCCGAAACCAATCATCTTCCTGCCTACGCTGGAAGCACCGGCATTGGAGGTCATGATCAGGATTACATGACTGAAATCCGCTTTGCGCCCATGATTATCCGTCAGTGTAGCATAATCCATCACCTGCAGAAGTATATTGAAAATATCACTGTGAGCCTTTTCGATTTCATCCAGCAAAAGAACACAATGAGGGTTTTTGCGGATTGCATCTGTCAGCTGTCCTCCATCTTCAAATCCCACATAACCGGCAGGAGAACCGATCAGTTTCGCCACTGTATGACGTTCCGTATATTCGCTCATATCAAACCGGATAAAACTGATGCCCAATTGAGACGCAAGCACTTTGGCCGCCTCCGTCTTTCCCACGCCCGTAGGCCCGACAAACAGCAGAGAGGCAACCAGCTTATGTTCTTCCACCAGACCCAGTCTGGATATCTGCACTGCATAAACCGCTTTTTCAATCGCTTCATCCTGACCGAAAACCTGAGCCGTAATCCGGTCTTTCAATGTCAGAAGGCCGGCTTCCTCTTCCTGATCAAGCACTGTCTGCGGAATCCGGCAGATTCTCGATACAGTAATATCCACCAGTTCCGTATCGGCAACAGGTTTCCCGTCGGTCGTTTTTTCGTTTGCCTGCTCCGGATGAAGCTGCAGCCATGCACCCGCTTCATCAATCAGACCGATGGCTTTATCGGGCAGATAACGTTCATTCATATATCTGGCGCTTAATTCCACAGCTTTTTCCATGAACCCGGGTGCATAGACAATACCATGATGTTCCTCGTAACGCTCACGGATTCCTTCCAGAATCGATACACATTCTTCCTGAGACGGCTCTGCAATATCAATATTCTGAAATCTGCGGATCAGTGTCCGGTTTTTCGATATGGTTCTGTTATACTCTTCATATGTCGTGGAACCAATAAAACGAATTGAATGATCTTCAAACCAGGGTTTCAGCAGACTGGCTGCATCCATACTTCCGGTCTGATCTCCTGCTCCCACAATTGTATGAATCTCGTCAATAAATACAATGGGAGTTTCTTCTTTTGCAATATGCATCATCACATCACGCATCCGTTTTTCATATTCACCGCGGTACTGGGTTCCTGCTACCATCCCTGCCATATCCAACATGAAAATTCTGGCGTGCTTCAGTGATTCGGGAACCCTTCCCTCATTGATCCGGGATGCCAGCCCATAAGTGATACTGGTTTTGCCGACTCCTGCCTCTCCGATATGCAGCGGATTATTTTTATCACGACAGCAGAGGACCTGTATGGTTCTTTCCAGTTCTTCTTCTCTTCCCACCAGAGGATTATGTTCGTCCACCGTATCATTCAGACAGGTTACATAATTCTGCCAGCTGCCTGTTTTTTCCTCCACTGACACCCAGGGTGCATCTTCCGCATCAAAATCCTCGTCATCCCCACCGGTGGCAGTATTCTCTTCCCTGTCTGCTTCACTTACTTCCTGATTGACTGCAGCCAGCAGCGAAACAGGATTTTCCACTTCCTGAGAAAGATAGTACACTGCAAAACTCTCTTCCAGTTCCATAATACCTTTCAGAATATGAGAGATTTCCACCTCTTCTCTGCCGCCGGCAATGGCCTGACGTACAGCATACTCAAACACAGACTGGGTTCCGTTGCTGACTGCAATTTCATCCCCCTTTTTCTGCGGCAGCTGGTTCCGGAAAAACCGGTTCAGATTCTTCTCCAGCCGTTCCGCACTTCCTCCGCAGCCGGACAGAGCCCGCTGAAAAGGAAGCTCTTTGCACAAAGCATACAGCATATGCTCCGGCGTCATATACTCATTCTGTTCTATTCCTGCCTTGATAAAGGCGCTGTTGATTACTTCATTTACTTTTTCCGAAAATTCCATCGGTCAGACTTCCTTCCTCACTGTTCAACCGGTTCCGTCTCCACACGAAACGGATACCCCTCTTCCCGGGCCCGCTTTACTGCTTCATCCGCCTTTGTGACGGCAATATCATATACATAGGTTCCGACAATTGCTTTTACACCTCTGTGAATTGCATACATCAGGCGAAATGCTTCCGCCTCCGATTTATTAAATACCGACATTAATATCTCAACCACAAAATCCATCGGTGTAAAATCGTCATTGTACATGATGACATGATACATCTTCGGTTCCTTCACTTTAAACTTTGTGTGTGTACTTTCTTCAAATTTTATCTGTCCAGCCATAAATACCTCTCTTTATTGATCCTGTGTAACTGTTTTATCCTGAAATAACAAGTCCAATGATGGTCAGCAGCATGCCTGATCCCGTATACCAGGTAAACGTTTCATGCAGAACAGGAATCGACAGCGCCACCGTTACCACCGGTGTCAGATAAATATAGACGCCGGATGTAATGACGCCAAGCCGGTCCACCGCATAATTCCACAAAACAAAACACAACGCCGATGCGCTGATTCCCAGATAAATCACATGAAACAGCACCTGCGGCATAAGCAGAATCCGGGGTTCAAAGGAAAAGCCCATGAAAAAACCAAACGGAATCATGAAAAGCAGCCCCCAGATAAGGATTCGTTTTGTAGCTGCAATTACCGGGTATCCTTTTTCCGAAATCCATTTGCTGAAAACCGAATAAAATCCCCAGACAAATGCCGCACACAGCGCCAGAAAATCGCCCAGAGGATTCAGTGATACGCTTCCTCCCTGAAAACTGATCATGGCAATCCCTGATAAAGCCAGCACAAAACCTGCCAGAAAACGGATCGACATGCACCGTTCCTTCCGGAGCATCCATGCTGCAAGCGCCGTAAAAAACGGTGCTGTTGACACGATTACACCTGCATTGGATGCCGTTGTGTACGTCAGGGAAATGTTCTCCAGAAGATAATACAATGTAACTCCCGTAATTCCCGCAAGAATAAAATATATCTCATCACTTTTTTTCTTCAGACCTCTGCATGCTTCGGCCGAACCGGGCTCCCTCTCCGGGGCATTCCGTTTTTCCGGCTTTTTCTTTCCCCCTATCAGTTTATGCGAATCCAGCAGTGTCAGTACAGAAAGCCCCACTGAAAAACGGTAAATCAGTAATTCTATGGGCGACAGATATGCCAGTACAATCTTGGAAGAGATAAATGTCGTCCCCCAGATGAGCACGCTGAGCAGAGCTGCGCCATGTCCTTTTATCGTCTGTTTCATCATATTATCTCATCAAATTCCTCTCCTGATTACCTGAGATGTTTCAGATATCATCTTTCTTTCTGCAGCGTCGCCGCCGGACAGAAAGACCGTTGAAAACCATTATATGCATTTCCTCCCGCTCCGTCAATTAAATCCAAAAAAACACTGTAAAAAAACAGGAACAAATTTCTGAAAAAAGTATGAATTTCACTTTACAGCCGCAAAAACAGATAAAAATAAAAGCATACGAAACGGTTTGCCGTTCATATGCTTTCATTTACCTGATAATCACTGTCCGATCAACAGTGTTCTTCTTTATAACGGTTAAAAAATGATGTCAGATGCTGCAGGAGATCCAGCAGTCTCTGTATCTCCCCATCATCCATATTCTCCGTTGCACAGCTGACCATCTGAACATGAAAATCCTTATGATGATAATATGCTTTTTCGCCTTTTTCCGTCAGCATGATGTGTACGACCCTGCGGTCTTTCTCGCTGCGTTTTCTGGTTACATATCCCTTTTTCACAAGACTGTTGATGGATGTGGTGAGCGAACCTGCCGTTATACGCATCTTTTTCGCAACCATGGACATGGTACTGTCTCCATCGAGACCGATCGCCTCAATAATGTGCATATCGTTATTCGTTATATCCTTATACTCTTCGGTGATTACGGCCTCTCCTTCCAGTTCCCAGATTTCATTAAATAAATGAACAAGTGTATTATTGATGGCGTCCAGTGCGTTTTTATTCACAGATTTACTCTCCTTCTATTTATTACCCGATCAGCGAATCAAGTACGTCTTTAACTGTCTCGATTTTTTCTGCCCGATATGCTTCTGCGCCGCAGAAAAGCAGGGCATGATCCACATCTCCGTTGGCAGCCTTCACCAGTCCGTCTGTGATACAGTAGGGAATTTCTGCAGGATTGCAGCGGGCGAGACATCCATGACAGGGTGTATGCGGAATTCTTTCTCCTAGAATAACACGTTTCATGAAAGGATTCAAGATGGTTCTTCCCGGCATTCCCACAGGACTTTTCGCAATTGTAATATCTTCCCTGCGCGCATTGATGTAAGCCATCTTGTAATTGATATGCGCATCACATTCTTCTGTGGTTACAAACCGCGTTCCCACCTGAACACCGTCTGCGCCCAGCTCCAGCGCCCGCATGAATTTTTCATGATTATAAATTCCTCCGGCCACAACCACCGGAATCTTACAGCTGTATTTTGCCGCATATTCTTTGACCGTATGCAGGATTTTCTGAATTTCCTCTTCGTACAGTTCGTCTGTATAGTAATCCAGTTCTTCTCTGGAAAATCCCAGATGACCTCCTGCTTTCGGTCCTTCAATGACTACCAGATCCGCAGTTCTTTTATACTTTCTGTCCCAGTATTTTAAAATGACTTTTGCCGATTTATCGGAAGAAACAATGGGTGCGATACAGGTACTGCTGCCCTGCACATAAGCCGGCAGATCTGTGGGAAGCCCTGCCCCCGATATGATCAGATCGGCACCGGCAGCCACAGCCGCCCTTGCATGAGCTTCATGCTCCTTCAGGGCAGTCATGATATTGTATCCGATGATCCCATCCGGAGAAATCGCTCTTGCCTTTTTCATCTCTTTTTCAATGGCACGAAGATTGGCTTCCCGGGGATTTTTATCGAAATCGGGTTCCCGGAATCCGATCTGAGCTGTAGAAATAATCCCTACCGCGCCCTGTGCGGCAACGCTTCCCGCCAGATTTCCAAGACTGATTCCGACACCCATTCCACCCTGAATAATCGGTATTTTCGCTGTTTTTGATCCAATTTTCAATGGTTCCATATTTTTATCTCCTGACCCGGCAAGGCGATAATCCGGTATCTGCTCTGCACCGTTCCGGCCCGCCTGTCTTCTGAATCGTTACACGTAAGGTTACATTCTGCGGAATCGGTCATATCTGCGGCTGACCAGTTCCGAAGCATCCAGCGCTTCATATTTTTCAAGGAAAGCGGAAATCCGTTTTTCCAGTCTGCTGCAGACCTTCACCATCTTATCGCAGGTAAAATCCGAAGGTTCCCTGATGATTTTTTCAATGATGCCCATGTTTTTCAGATCCTCGGCAGTCAGTTTCATGATCTCTGCCGCTTCATCAGCACGCTTGCTGTCTTTCCAGAGGATGCTCGCAAATCCCTCCGGTGATAAGATAGAATATACCGCATTTTCCAGCATCCAAACCTCGTCGGCTACAGCCATGGCAAGTGCGCCGCCGCTTCCCCCTTCGCCGATCACAATGGAAAGAATGGGCACCTGAATGGAGGACATCTCATAAAGATTTCTTGCAATGGCCTCTCCCTGTCCTCTTTCTTCTGCTTCCAGTCCGCAGAATGCTCCGGGCGTATCTACGAAACAGATAATGGGACGGCCGAATTTTTCAGCCTGCTTCATGAGACGAAGGGCTTTTCTGTATCCGTCCGGAGAAGGCATGCCGAAATTATGACTGATATTTTCTTTTGTTGTTTTTCCTTTGGCCTGGGCAATAACCGTCACCGGTTCGCCGTGAAACCAGCCGATTCCGCCTACAATAGCACGGTCATCTTTGTAATAACGGTCGCCGTGAAATTCCATAAAATCATCGAACAGCGCCTGAATATAATCTTCTCCCACCGGACGATCCTTTTTTCTTGAAATCTGAACACGGTCCCATGCTTTCAGAGAAGAAACTGCTGCTCTGCTGCTGTTTTCCTGTCCGTGAGAAACACTTTCTGTTCCTGTCTTCCGGTCCTTATCCGGCTGTTCCTCTGCTGCAGATTCCAGATGCCATTTTTCTTCCGCATTTCCGGCAGCCGCTTTCCGGTGCATTTTCAGGATCTGATTCAGCACATCGCGCATTTCCTCCCGTTCCACGATCCGGTCTATGAAACCGTGCTCCAGAAGAAATTCGGAACGCTGAAATCCTTTCGGAAGTTTTTCACCGATAGTCTGTTCAATGACACGGGGACCTGCAAATCCGATCAGTGCTTTCGGTTCTGCAAGAATGATATCGCCCAGCATGGCAAAGCTTGCCGTAACACCGCCTGTTGTGGGATCTGTCAGCACGGAAATGTACAGAAGACCTGCATCGCTGTGACGCTTCAGTGCAGCGGATGTTTTCGCCATCTGCATGAGGGAAACCATGCCTTCCTGCATTCTGGCACCGCCGGAGCAGGCAAAAATGATGACCGGAAGCTTTTCCTCTGTGGCACGTTCCACAGCTCTCGTGATTTTTTCTCCCACAATCTCACCCATGCTGGCCATCAGAAAACGTCCGTCACAGACAGCAACTACGGTCTCCGTACCGCCGATGGAAATCTTACCGGTAACAACCGCCTCGTTCAGGTCGGTAGTTTCCCGCAGTTTTTTCACTTTTTCTTCATAACCGCGGAAAGCCAGAGGATTCTGAAATTCCATTTCACGGTCCCATTCTTCAAAGGAACCCTCATCAGCGATCATTTCAATTCTGCGGTAAGCCGGCACACGGAAATAACCATGACAGAGCGGGCAGATATAAAGGCCTTTCTTTACATCATCCGCAATAATGGTACCGCCGCATTTATTGCATTTCCGGAGAAGTCCGTCCGGAACCTCCGGCCGGGATTCCCGATTGGAAACGCGGTTTTCCCGGTTTGTTTTTTTAAACATGTCCTTCAGTATCATTTAAAACTCCTCCGTCCCTTGTTATGAATTCAGGTTTTCAATAAAGCCCACGTCAATGTTGCCGGCAATAAAATCCGGGTTGTTCAGAATCTCGTACTGATAATCCACATTGGTATCAATGCCTTCAATAATAACCTCTCCCAGCGCACTCTGCATCTTGCGGATAGCCTCTTTCCGGTTGGCTGCGTAAACGATCAGCTTGGCCAGCATGGAATCATAGTAGGGAGTTACCGTATAACCGCTGTAAATAGCGGAGTCGATACGAACCCCCTTGCCGCCGGGCAGGTACATGTCGGTGATGGTTCCCGGAGAAGGACGGAAATTCTTTGCGGGATTTTCCGCGTTGATCCGGCACTCAATGGCATGGCCCTTGATCTGGATCTGATCCTGTGTCACACCAAGCTTCTGTCCGTCAGCAATACGAATCTGTTCTTTTACCAGATCAATACCGGTTACCCATTCCGTTACGGGATGCTCCACCTGAATTCTGGTGTTCATTTCCATAAAATAAAAATTATTATTATTTTCCAGCAGGAATTCGATGGTTCCAGCATTGGTATAGCCTGCTGCCTTTGCTGCCCTGACAGCTGCCTCCCCCATTCTTCTGCGAAGTTCATCGGATAAAGCAATGGAAGGAGATTCCTCAATCATCTTCTGATGATTTCTCTGGATCGAGCAGTCTCTTTCTCCCAGATGAACCACATTGCCGTACTGATCGGCCAGAATCTGAAATTCAATATGACGCGGATGCTGTACATAATGCTCGATATACATAGTATTATCACCAAAGGCCATCTGCGCTTCTTTCTGAGCTGTATTGAAGCTGCTTTCAAATTCTTCCGGTGTCTCAGCCACACGCATGCCTTTTCCGCCTCCGCCAAGAGCTGCTTTAATAATCACGGGATAACCAATCTGCGCAGCGGTTTCCACACCATCCGCCGCATCATAAATGGGTTCCGTGCTGCCCGGCGTAACCGGTACGCCTGCGGCGATCATGGTATTGCGCGCTTCTGACTTATTGCCCATTTTCCGGATGACCTCCGAAGAAGGGCCGATAAAGGTAATATTGCACTGCTCGCATAATTCGGCAAATTTGCTGTTTTCAGACAGAAATCCAAAGCCGGGATGAATGGCATCAGCACCGGAAATCAGTGTGGCGCTGATGATTCTTTCCATATTTAAGTAGCTTTCCGAAGAAGGTGCCGGGCCGATACAGATTGCCTCATCTGCCAGCTGAGTATGAAGCGCTTCCTTATCTGCTTCCGAATAAACTGCAACGGTTTCGATTCCCATCTCCCGGCAGGCACGGATGATCCGCACGGCAATTTCTCCTCTGTTGGCAATTAAAATTTTCTCAATCATGATATCCTCCTTCGTTCGCGGCTATTCTCCTACCATAAATGTCAGCTCTGCACTTACAACGGTCCTGCCGTTTACAGAAGCAACCGCTTCGCCGACACCCACGGGTCCTTTCTGCTTGATAATTCTGGTTTCCAGCTTCAGCACATCACCGGGGAATACCATCCCGCGGAAACGGCACTTATTCACGCCGCCGAAAAATGCAATTTTCCCTTTATTCTCCGGCACACTTAAAATAGCCACCGCACCGGCCTGAGCCAGAGCCTCCAGAATCAGAACGCCGGGCATAACCGGTTTTTCCGGAAAATGTCCCTTGAAAAAGTCCTCACGGTATGTCACACATTTATAACCAACAGCAAACTGTCCCGGTTCATAATCTTCGATCTTATCCAGAAGAAGGAAAGGATGTCTGTGGGGAATAATTTCCTGAATCTGCTTAATATCCAAACTGTTCATGCTGTCACCGCCTTTATCGAATCACAAACAGGGGCTGACCGTATTCTACAGCCTGGCCGTTTTCCACCAGAATCTCCGCTACGGTCCCCGCATAGTCGCTTTCAATTTCATTCATCAGCTTCATGGCTTCAATAATCGCCAGAACCTGTCCCTTTTCCACAACGTCGCCCGTTTTTACAAAAGGAGCTGCATCCTCGGCAGGTGCCGCGTAGAAAGTACCTACCAGAGGGGATTTAATGATATTACCGGAAACCGGCTCTGCTTTTTCTTCAGCTTTTGCTGACGGTACAGGCGCTGCAGCTGCAGACGCAGCCGTTTCCGGCGCTGCTTCCGCAGTATCGGAATCACCGCAGATACTCTCATCAGGAGCAGCTGCCTGCGCAGGTACCTGTCTGCCGTTTTTTCTGTCTTCCGCTTTCTTCAGGGTCAGTTTGATGCCGTCCCCTTCGTACTTCAGTTCAGATAAATCCGATGCGGAAACGGCGTTCACCAGTTTTAAAATCTGTTCTGCATTCATGTTCTTCACTGCTCCTCATATTTTTTTACAAGCAAAGTCGCATTGTGACCGCCAAATCCCAGAGAATTGGTCAGTACGTAATTGACATCCTTTTCCACAGGTGCGCCCACTGCATAATTCAGGTCGCATTCCGGATCTACCTGCTCGGTTCCCATTGTCTGATGGATAAATCCATCCTGAATGGATTTCACACAGACTACAAATTCCACGCCGCCGGCTGCTCCCAGCAGATGACCGATCATGGATTTGGTAGAATTGACGACCACATCTTTTGCCGCATCACCCAGAGCCAGTTTGATCGCTTTTGTTTCAAACAGATCGTTGTGATGGGTACTGGTGCCGTGTGCATTGATATAATCGATCTGCTCCGGAAGAACGCCCGCTTCTTCCATGGCCAGTTTCATGGCCATGCCTGCACCTTCTCCATCTTCTGCAGGAGATGTGATATGATAAGCATCGCCGGTCGCACCGTATCCTGCCAGTTCCGCATAAATATGAGCGCCTCTGGCTTTTGCATGCTCCAGTTCCTCCAGAACAACAATACCTGCACCCTCACCCAGTACAAAACCATTACGGTCCTTATCAAAAGGAATGGATGCGCGCATGGGATCTTCCGTAGTGGAAAGGGCTGTCAGCGCCGTAAAACCGGCCACACCGGTAGGACAGATACAGCTTTCCGAACCGCCTGCCACCATAATATCGGCATCGCCGTACTGAATGGCACGGAATGCATCGCCGATGCAATGCGTACCGGATGCGCAGGCCGTTACCACATTGGTACATTTGCCTTTCAGACCCAGCTGAATGGAAATATTGCCTGCCGCCATATTGGAAATCATCAGAGGAACCATCAGAGGATTCACTCTGGAAGGTCCTTTGTCCTGAATTTTCTGATAATTAGTCTCAATCACCGACAGACCGCCGATACCCGAACCTACGATAACACCCGCCCGGTAGGGATTTTCCTGATCCATCTGAATACCTGCATCTTCAAATGCTTCTTTCGCAGCTGCCACAGCATACTGGGCAAAGGGCTCCATCCGCTTTGCAGACTTGAAATCCATGCGTTCCTTCGCCACAAAACCTTTTACTTCTGCGGCATTTTTCACTTTATATTCTGTCGTATCAAACTTTGTAATGGGACCGATTCCCACCTTTCCCTGACGGATTCCGCTCCAGAATTCGTCCACAGTATTGCCGATGGGTGTTACGGCTCCAAGTCCGGTGATTACAACTCTTCTTTTCATATTCTGCCTCCTACATGGCCATTCCGCCGTCAACACACAGTACCTGTCCGGTAATATACCGTGCTTTATCTGATGCCAGAAATACTGCTGTCTGCGCAATATCTTCCGGCTCGCCGAAGGTTCCCATGGGAATCTGGGAAACCGCTCCTTCCTTTACTTTATCTGATAATACTGCTGTCATTTCCGTATTGATAAATCCGGGGGCAATGGCATTCACCGTGATGCCTCGGGAAGCCAGTTCTCTGGCTGCGGATTTGGTCAGCCCGATCACGCCGGCCTTGGAAGCCGCATAATTGGCCTGTCCTGCATTACCCAGTACGCCGGACACGGACGCCATATTGATAATGCGTCCGCCCTTCTGGCGCAGCATCTGTCTTGCTGTAAAACGGATGCAGTTAAAGGTTCCTTTCAGATTGGTATCCAGAACCGCATCGAAATCTTCCTCGGACATTTTCATGAGAAGCCCGTCCTTCGTGATACCCGCATTGTTTACAAGAATATCGATTTTTCCGAAAACAGCCAGCACTTCTTTGATAAAATTTTCGCATGCCGCAAAATCGGAAACATTGCACTGAAATACTTCAGCGCGGCCGCCTGCTGCTTCAATCTCCTGCTTTACTTCCAGCGCACGCGCTTCGGAACCGTTGTAATTGATTGCTACCGCAGCGCCTTCTGCTGCCATGGCGCATGCAATGGCACGGCCGATGCCTCGGGAAGCGCCGGTTACTACAGCAACTTTACCTTCCAGTGAAAGCGCATTGCCGCTTACTGTCTGATTTTCTAACATAATTCGTTTACCACCTTTTCCACGTCTTCCCAAACTGCCACATTCAGCACCTTTGCACTGCGGTCAATTTTCTTGATGAAACCGGCAAGCGTTTTTCCCGGTCCCACTTCCACAAACGTATCTACGCCTTCTGCAATCATATTTCTCACGCTCTGCTCCCAGCGGACGGAAGAAGCCACCTGCTTTGCAAGCAGTGCTTTCGTTTCGCAGATATCGGTGACGTATTCAGCCGTCACGTTGGTCACATAGGGAATCTCCAGTTCATGAAGTTCCACCTGTTCCAGCACTCTGCCCAGTTCTTCTCCTGCTTCAGCAAGATAGGGAGAATGGAAAGGGCCGCTGACATTCAGGGGAAGCACTCTTCTTGCGCCTGCCTTTTTCAGTTCTTCTGCTGCCTGTTCCACACTTTCCTTCAGTCCGGTGATGACGATCTGTCCGGGGCAGTTGTAATTGGCGATGGTCACGCCATCCATTTTATCAACAACCGCTTCAATGGCCTCTCCTGTCATTCCCAGCACGGCAGCCATGCTGCCTTTTCCGTCCGGAACGGCATTCTGCATAAGAATACCTCTTGTTCTTACCGTAGTAATGGCGTCTTCGATCTTCATGCCGCCTGCTGCCGCAATGGCACAGTATTCGCCAAGGCTCAGACCTGCTGTCACATCCGGCTTCAGACCACGTTCGATCAGCACCTGCTCCATGGCAAGGCAGACGGTCACCAGAGCCGCCTGGGTATATTCTGTCTGATCCAGCTTATCATTTTCTTCAAAGCACAGAGCCTTCATATCAAGATCAAGCAGCTCGCCGGCCAGATCCACGATCCGTGCTGCGGTTTCGCTGTTTTCATAAAAATCTTTTCCCATTCCGGCTTTCTGCGCCCCCTGTCCGGGGAAAATAAATGCCGTTTTACTCATAAAATCCCTTGCCTCCGATTAAAGCGTCTGTTTCCTGCACCAGCTTCTGAATCAGTTCTCTGCAGCTTAACTTTTCCTTTACAAGACCGGCACTCTGTCCTGACATGACACTGCCGTTTACCACATCGCCGTCAACAACGGCTTTTCTCAGGCTGCCCAGAGTCAGCTGTTCCAGTTCCTCAAAGGATGCGCCTTCCTGTTCCTTTTTCAGATATTCTCTTGTCATGCGGTTTCTCAGGGCACGTACCGGATGGCCGGTGCTTCTGCCTGTTACACGGGTATCGATATCGCCCGCCTTGATGATGCAGTCCTTGTAGTTTTCATGAACCTGACATTCATTGGTGACTACAAAATGGGTGCCCATCTGCACTCCCTGTGCGCCAAGCATGAAAGCTGCCGCAATTCCGCGTCCATCAGCGATACCGCCTGCTGCAATCACAGGAATGGAAACCGCATCCGCAATCTGGGGAACAAGCACCATGGTCGTGGTCTCACCGATATGACCGCCTGCCTCTGTTCCTTCTGCCACAACCGCATCAGCGCCGCAGCGCTCCATACGTTTTGCCATGGCAACGGAAGCAACCACGGGAACTACTTTAACACCGGCTTCCTTCCACATTTTCATGTATTTTTCAGGAGTACCTGCGCCGGTGGTTACCACCTTTACGCCTTCCTCCACAACGATCTGAGCTACTTCATCCGCATTGGGGCTGATCATCATAATATTTACGCCAAACGGCTTATCAGTCAGAGCCTTTGCCTGACGGATCTGATCCCGCACCCATTCTGCCGGTGCGCTGGCTGCCGCGATCAGTCCCAGACCGCCTGCTTCCGATACGGCAGCTGCCAGATGATACTCCGCAACCCATGCCATACCGCCCTGAACGATGGGGTATTCAATTCCTAAAACTTCCGTAATCTTTGTCTTCATATTAATCCTTCCTGCCTTTCGCTGCAGTCTGCTTTCTCGTTTTTTCAGAAACCGGTCTCTGCTGCCGGATTTTCGTTTCCTTATTTATGTGATTCCAGATATTTTTCCACGTCGCCGATGGTCACCATCTGTTCCAGATCTTCAGCAGGGATTTCCACACCGAATTCATCTTCAAAAGTCATAACCATTTCAAACAGATCCAGAGAATCAGCACCCAGATCGTCCTTGAAAGAGGTTTCTGCTGTTAAGGTATCCATATCTGCGTTTAATGCTTCTGCTACGATTTCTTTAATTCTTTCTAACATATCCGTATTCCTTTCACTTCTTAAATTTCGTTTTTCCAGATTATAAGTTTTATACTTTACCATTCCACAAGGCTTGCGCCCCAGGAAAGACCGGCTCCGAAACCGGCCAGTATGATTTTCTGTCCCCTTTTCAGTTTTCCTTCCCGATTCAATTCGTCGAGCAGGATGGGAATGCTGGCTGATGAAGTATTACCATATTCCTGCAGATTCATGGGGAATCTGCTGATATCCGTTTTCAGCCTTTTTGCCACCGCTTCAACAATCCGCCGGTTTGCCTGATGGAGAACCAGATAATCAATATCCTCCATGGTCATACCGGCTTTCTGAAGCAGTTCTTCCACCGCTTCCGGCACCTTTTTTACAGCAAAACGGAAGACCGCCTGTCCGTCCATTTGAATATACGAATCCGGACGGGTCATACAGGTCAGTGCCTCTCCCTTCGCTCCTTCCGAGTGGGTAACCATGGGAAGTATGCTGCCTTCTTCTGCTTTCAGAACAGCTGCGCCCGCTCCGTCGCCAAACAGGATGCAGGTGCTCCGGTCCTTCCAGTCCACATACCGGGAAAGTCTTTCCGCTCCGATGATCAGCGCGTTCCGATATATTCCCTGTGCCAGATAAGCCTGCGCCGTATTGTATGCAAACAGAAAGCCGGTACACGCAGCATTCAGGTCAAAGCAGGTTGCTTTGTCAGCGCCCAGCGCCTTCTGCACTTCACAGGCTGTACATGGAAGCAGGACTTCGGATGTAAATGTGCTGACAATGATCAGATCAATATCCTCCGCTGCAATGCTGCCGTTTTCCAGCGCCTTTACAGACGCTTTCACAGCCATGGACACTGCCGTATCATCCTGAACAATATGGCGTCTGACCACACCGGTTCTCTCTCTGATCCACTCGTCACTGGTTTCCACCATTTGTGACAGGTCGTTATTATCCAGAAAATGATCCGGAACATAAGAACCTGTTCCACAGATTTTTCCTATCATAGTTGTTTGCCTCCAGAGCTCACATGTCTTCTGAGAAATCAATCCATTCAAATATTTTAAACTTCAAAAGTTTTTTATTTCAAATTATTCTAATTTCAAATGTTTATCTTTTAAAATTATTTTGTATTCAAATGTTTTGACATTCAAACTATACCATAGTTTTTTTATTTGTCAAGGAATTATTTCTGAACTCATGCATCTATATGGATGCAAAAACGCCCGTCCGGCAGCCTGTTTTGAAATTCCATACGGTTTCATACAGTAAAAAAGAGCCCTGCCCGGCAGTTTTTCACTGCACAGGCAAAGGCTCCGTTCCAATTTAGTAAAAATGTTCAGCTATAACCGGAAGATAATTTGTAAAAATCCGTCATTCTGACGATTCTGCTTTAAATGCAAAAAAACGCTGTCCAAAATAATTAATCACCACAAACAAACACATGCCCGTCAGCATGGCCCCATTCTCCTGAACCTGTCTGCCAAAGCCCTGCAGGGCCCACGCCGCAAACGGCTTCGCCGCACCGTAGGCGATCAGATAACAGACCGTAATGTTCAAAGCAAATTTCAGCACCACCTTCAGACCCTTCTCCTTATTCTGAAATGTAAAATACTTATTCAGAAAATAACTCAGGATACTGGCCAGGATATAATTCAGAGCAGATGAAACCCAATAGCTGAGGTGAAAGATGTTGTACGCCCCAAACATAATGGCCGTACCCACCACCGTATTGATCACACCCACAATTATAAATTTCATCATGGTGATATCCACAATGGATTTTGCTTTATCAATCAAATGCTTCATGAAGCTTCTCTCTTCCCGGTATATTTCTTTCCGGACAGAACACCTTCCTCCAGGTTGGACTCTCCCACAAGATAAATGGGGCGGTGTTTCGTCTCCAGATAGGTTTTCGCCAGATACTGCCCCAGAATACCAATACAGAACAGCTGTACGCCGCTCATCATCAGAATCAGGCAGGCCAACGACGGCCAGCCCGAGGTCGGATCTCCAAATACCAGCGTCCGTACTACGATCACGCCGATCAGCACAACTGCCGCCAGACAGATCAGCAGCCCCAGCACGGATGCCAGCACAAGCGGTGTTGTGGAAAATGCCAGAATCCCATCCAGTGCATACACCAGAAGCGACCAGAAATTCCACTTGGTTTCACCGGCAGCCCGTTCCACATTCTCATATTCCAGCCACTTCTTCTTAAAACCGATCCAGCCGAAAATCCCTTTGGAAAAGCGGTTATACTCTCCCATATCAAGAACCGCGTTGACAACTTTGCGGCTCATCATCTGAAAATCTCTTGCGCCGTCAACTACTTCCGTCTTCGACATGCGGTTCATCAGCTTATAAAATAATCTCGCAAAAAAAGAACGTACCGGCGGTTCTCCTTTGCGGGTCACACGACGGGAACCCACACAGTCGTATCCTTCCTCCGTTACCGCATGATACATCTCCGGGATCAGATCCGGAGGATCCTGCAGATCCGCGTCCATAATCACCACATAATCTCCCGACGCATTCTGCAGCCCGGCATAAATACCGGCCTCCTTACCGAAATTACGTGAAAAAGAAACGTAATGAACACGGCTGTCCAGCCCCGCCAGTCTGCGCAGCTTTGACAGTGTTCCATCCGTTGAACCATCATTAATAAAAAGAAATTCAAAAGGAACCTTTTTCATCTGCCCTGCAATCCGCGTAATCTCCGCATAAAACCGATCCAGAACCGCTTCTTCATTATAGCACGGAACCACACACGTTATCATAATTAAAACCTTCTTCCCGTTTCATAACCAATATTTGGTTACTGCCCGGAACCAGCCTCAAAAACACTGTCTGACTCTGAACAGTAATCTATTCTGTGAATCCAGTTTGAATTGATTCTATAACGCCACTTATTGTAGTTTTCCTGAAAGAGAAAGTCAACCGTCTTTAACATTTCTTAACAATTCTTTAACGTCTTTTTCCTTCTTTTTTCAACACAGCAACAGATTTTTCAATTTTTCAAGTTCTGTCTCCGGTGCCATGCATCTGCCCTCTTTGCATAGATAGTATACCGCTCCATTTTCCGGTATGGGATACTCAGCGGTAAATGGCAGAACCTCAGCCAGTTCCCGGCTGTTTCCGGCTGTTTTCAGTAAAATCGTCACATTGCAGAGCTCATGCTGCCGCAGAAACGCGGTCAGTTCTTCCGGAAGGCCTTCCCCGGCCGATGCGCAGATCAGCATTTTCCATGGATACAGTGCCTGTGTCAACGCAATCAGACTCATGCTGCAGCCTGAAGGATACGCCCCGACGATCTCTGACAGAAAATAAATCTGCCGGTCAGCCTCATCCCGAAACTGCAGATCACCCGTGCAGGCAGCAATTTCCTCAAGCAGTACCGCTGCGGCAGAATTACCGCAGGGAACTGCTCCGTCATAGGTCTCTTTCGGTCTCGCAATCAGCATCTCCGCATCGGAAGCAGTCATGAAAAATCCGCCATTTTCCCTGTCTTCAAACAGCTCTGTCAATTTACCCGCATACAGAACCGCTTCTTTCAGATCAGAGGGATTCTGTGTCAGCTGATAAACCTCAAACAGCGCAAGTCCCCAGACCGCATAATCATCCAACTGCCCCGCATGAGCCGCATCGCCGTCTCTCCAACGGTGATACAGCCGTCCGTTTTCATCCGTCATCTGTGCACGCACAAACTGTACATTGCTCACCGCCGCCTGCCGGTAACGCTCCTCTCCCAGAATCCGGGCCGCCATGGCAAAAGCCATGGTCATCCAGCCGTTCCATGACAGAATTACCTTATCATCCCTGTGCAGCGCAGTACGTTTCAGACGGTATTCATACAGCTTTCTCAGCCGGACATCTTCAGCCGGCCAGGGCTGTGCAAAGGGAAATTCTGCGTTATCCATCAGCCCGCTGCCCAGCCGATTGGGAATGGAACAGCCTTCAAAATTGCCTTTCTCCGTGATATCATAAAGCCGGCAGAATTCCTGCCCGTCCTCCGGCTCCAGTACCCGACAGATCTCTTCAGGCGTAAATACATAGTACTTTCCTTCCACACCTTCGCTGTCCGCATCCTGCCCGCAGAAAAATTCTCCATCCGGTCCGGTCAGTTCCCGCAGAACATAATCAAGCGTTCTCCTGGCCGTATCTTCGTAAACCGTTTTTCCGGTCAGATGAAAGGCCTGCAGATATGCCATGGCAAGCAGCGCATTGTCATACAGCATCTTCTCAAAATGCGGAACAAGCCATTTTTCATCGGTGGAATAACGGGAAAAACCGCCGCCGATCTGATCGTGTATCCCCCCCGCCGCCATAACCTGAAGAGTATCCTCCGCCATTTTCATGGCCCAGGGCTGATGCTCCAGCGCAGCATAACGCATCAGATACAGCAGATTGTGGGGAATCGGAAACTTCGGCGCCGGACCGAAACCTCCCCACCGGGCGTCAAACTGACGCACAAAAAGCTGAACCGCACCATGCAGCAATGTCTTATCAGGCTCATCAGGAGCATTTTTGTCAGCCGGTTTCTGCTCCTCCTGCAGATACGCCTGTATCCTTCGGCCCAGCTCCAGTGCCTCTATCCGGTTGTATTTCCATACGGCGGTCACCTTCTCCAGCACATCCAGCAGCCCCGCATAACCGAAGCGCTGCTTCTTCGGAAGATACGTCGCCGCAAAAAACGGTTTCTGGTCCGGCGTCATAATGATCGTCAGCGGCCATCCGCCGGAACCGTTCATGGCCTGGCAGACCGTCATGTAAACTGCATCAATATCGGGCCGTTCCTCCCGGTCCACCTTAACGCAGACATAATCCCGGTTCAGAACCGCCGCCACCTCCTCATCCTCAAATGATTCATGGGCCATCACATGACACCAGTGACAGGTGGAATATCCAATGCTGAGAAAAACCGGCTTATCCTCCTTCATGGCTTTTTCAAATGCCGCCGCACACCACGGATACCAGTCCACCGGATTTTCCGCATGCTGCAGAAGATACGGTGATTTTTCGTTTTTTAAATGATTCATCCGCAGACCTCCCTATTTGTGATTTCAATTTCCTGTTTTACTATGGGTAAACTCTCTGCGGATATTGTAACACGATAAAGGAATATTATCCACTGTGAGGGCTGCAATAGGAATACCAGCAGCTTTAAAATTCACCTGCACCGTCCGATGATTTTTATTCCAGCTCTTCCAGTTTTTCCAATATATCATTAAGCAGCGTCTCTGCATCTACAATACAGGTGTCTTTTCCATTTGGAAAAACCATAAACTTGACATTCTCTTCAATTTGTTCACAGCGTTCGCAAAAATCATGTACTTCTATAGAAGTAACTGAAGCTCCATCTGCAAAAGCTTCTGCAAATTCTTTTTTAGGCCATACCATCAAATACATTATATCATCAATATCTATGGTCGCATAACCCTCTCCCGGTGATTCTAACAACCAGACATATTCCCAATCTGCTACCGTAGATACAAAATTTTTATACCGTTTCTTAGGTGATGCATTTAAAATTCCTAAAAATTCCTTTTCTTTCATTACAGTTCCTCCTGTTTAATAGTAGTTTCATCAAAATCCGTATACTGACAGGATACCACACCGCTCCTGCTGCGTCTACCAGATTTGTGGTACTTTCTCGGGTATCTTCAGTGTCTGTGAAAGTGCCGAACAGCATGGAAAAAGAAATGACATATACTAAACAAAAAATGGAACCATCATTTTGATAAAATAGAGATAATCAATTCACAAATCTCTCCCACGGTCTTTACTTTACGCAAGCTGACAGCAGGAATATTAATATTAAATTCCTCCTCCAGATCAGACAACATCACGAATGCTTCCATTGAAGACATACCCATCTCATCAAACAGCTGCGTACTCTCCGATATTTCAAGCTCAGTTTCCGTAGAATCTTTAATAACACGAATAACTTCCCGTTTTACTTCCTGAACCGTCATTTTATACCATTCCCTCCGCTATATGATATCTAATTATTTTACCTGCTGTATTTTTTTCAAATGGTCTATCAAAAAAATGCACTTTCATTACCTGTTTATATAACGGCAAATTACCATTATAAGCCTCAATAATTTTTCCAATTTTTTCTCTGATACCCGCCTTTTGCTCTTCTGTACTGCCTGCAGGATAATATGGAAAAACTTTGGCTGCAATGAAATTCCCCTCTACATCAATCATGATTTCCTCAATCTCTTCACAGTTTCGGAGCTTGTTCTCAATCTCTTCCGGACTGATATTCTCCCCATTAGGCAAAATGATCAGATTTTTCCTACGTCCAGTTAAATATAGATAACCATCCCCATCTATCCGGCATAAATCTCCCGTAGCGTACCATCCGTCCCGCAATACTTTTTCTGTTTCTTCCGGATCATCATAATATCCCATCATCAAAGAATCACTTTTTAAATACAATTCCTCATTCTCAATTCGGACAGACATTTCAGCTGGCGGTTTTCCAAGAGTATCCGGTCGTTTTGACGTCATTTCCCATAAAATACCAATACCTCCTGCTTCAGAAGCTCCATAGCCCTGCATCACTGTAATTTTACGTTCCTGAAGCATCTGTAGAAAATCCGAACAAAATGTAGCACCACCGCAAGTGATGAGTCGGAGGTTCCATCCAAGCGCACAGCCATTTTGTCCTCCATTTTTCAGTTTTTTCACCAGCAACTGTAACATTGAGGGCACCACAAATACATAATCCGGCTGCATATATTTCAGATATCGATAAAAATATTTGATATCCTCTCCTATACAGATCTCTGCTCCCAGATACATGGCGTTCATCACTGTAATAAACCCTGATAGATGGTGGAAAGGCATAATTGCAAGGAGAGATTTAAATATTTTGCCATTCACACGGGTACAAACACTGGCTGCCATCGCTCGAGCTGACAACATAACTGCCTTATTTCTCATCGTTGTCCCTGAGGTAAAAATTATACAAGACAGTTCTTCCGGTTTCTGTGTCATCTCCCATGATACTTCGTCAACCTTATTACTATCCATATGAATTTTACCGCTCGCCATCTCTTCCATATCCAGTATTTCTACCTGCATCGGACACACCATTCTCTGAACAGCATCTTCAGTTGATGCATCATATAAAATCACAGACAAATCCACCCTGCTCACCAGTTCTGCAAGCTCTTCATTACCCAGATCTCGATCCAAAAGTACTGCTACAGCTCCTGCTTGAAAAACAGCACAAAAATTTACCAACCACAGATAACTGTTTTTTCCTATGATGCCGACATGTTTTCCAGTAACACCCTTACTTTTCAATATATGAGCATGCCTTCGAATCATTTTAAAGAATTCCTCTCCATTGATATCCAGCACCTCCGTACCTTTCATATATCTAATAACTCTCCGGCCCTTTGTCCGTTTTTCCATCAGATTCAAAACCTGACAAATATTTTCCATGTTTTCATCTCCTGCATTCTATAATTATCTTCTTTTTCCATCCTGATTTCTTCCACTTACGGCTGATCAGCAAAATCAATCTGTAGAGTACATACATCACTCCACAGCGTCCCAGAAAACATATAAACACAGCTAACAAAGGCTGTTCAGGAAAAATTTCATAGATACGATACCAGGGAAAAATAATCTTTTCATAAGCATGAAGACAAACAATCCAGATTGAACGAAAACCAATTTCTTCCAGAAATTTGACCAGCATTCCATGCAAATTTCTTTCCATCACTCGAGCATACATCCGCAAAAGGAGAAAACCTGTGCAAAAAGTTCCCCATACATCCAGAAGTCCCAGATGCCAAACAGCCGCCACGATATTGACTTCACCAAAAGCTGCACAGGTCAGCATTGTCAGAAATAAAATGCTCCATACCCACCATGGCATCTTTCTCCACAATAACTGTTTTTTTCGAATCCAGTCACCTGCTGCCAGGTATCCCACTGCCAGCAGTGCCATCGGTATGCAAAAAGGCCATACCTTAGACACCCATGTCAGCAGATAGCTCATAATGACACAACCCACAATCATTAACCCCTGCAATAAACCGGATGGCAACTGCATACAGGCATTATAGATGAGCCAACCACCGAAAAGAGCCAAAATAAACCAGAGAATACTCACTGATTCCACGGGAATCCCACAAAAATTGCCGCCTCCTTCTGCATTCAATCCTAACAGATATGTCAATACCAATTCCCCACCATGGTGCCAAAAGGATCGCCTCTTGACAACGGCAAGAAGCAATTTTGTAATCAACACAGATACAGCGACTATAGCATAAGGCCGCAGCAACAGTTTTTTCTGTATTTTCAAGCACTTACGGGGACTTCGACTATAAAATCCAAATCCACTGATCATAAAAAATGCCCCAATAATACCTCCTCCCAATATACTGCCTGTTCTTCCAAAAAGTTCTATTTCTCCTTGTCCGGATGGTATTCTAAAAATATTCATAGAATGTCCCATCACAATCAGCAGTATACCAATACCACGAGCCAGATTAAAATAGCCAAGACCTGTATCATTTCGGATATGCGTCTCCATTCTGTGATTCTCCTTTTCTTATTTGTTTTAACACATTCAGCAACTTCCTGCGAAAGCAAAACAAGGCAACTGCTTCCACTGCCAAAATCACATATCGCAGATATCCAAGATAATACATCAACAGCATCATACATGACAGCATCAATACGCATAAAGACAACATCAACAATGTTTTTTCCGGGAATATTTTCTCCTTCACCTGATTCCGCCGGCACGCACGTTTCATCAATATGTAATGAAGTGCTGCCAGTAATAAATAACAAAATAGTGTTGTCCAACCAGCAGCCATATATCCCCATACAGGAATACAAAGTGCATTCAGAATCAAATTAGTCATTGAGCAAATAATTGAAATCACCAAAATGCCTTTATTCTCTCCGAAATACATTTCCACATTGGCAAACATCATATATATAAAAATAAAAAAAACACTGGCCGACACCGGCGGAATAACCCATATTGCCTGGCTGTATTCTCCCGTCGCCATAATTCTGACCAAATCCGGTGCAAAAGCACTTATGAGTAATGTTGCACCTGCCACCAACAGACATAAAACAGCTGCCGCATCTTTAATACCATTCCATTGTCCTGATTTCAATTTTCTATACATCCATGGGTTAAAACTGCTATTCACCGCTGACACAAGCAACTGCATAATAGCTGCCGCTGAATAAGCCACACTGTAAACGGCAGCTTTACCTTCCCCTTCATAATAATTAATCATAATACGGTCTGACTGATTCAATATGGACTGAGAAATATAATAAAAAATCAAAGGCAAATTAAAACGAAGGGCGAACAGCCAATAAACTTTATTAAAAAATTTTTTACCTCTGCCTAAAAGTACAAAAGTAAAAATCACACCAAAAAATGTCTGTACGGAAACAGAAGCAATAATCCTTGCCTCCGCTCTATAATCCGTGCTTAATACCGCAATAACAGAAACAACAGGATTTAAAATGGTACTAATCAGCGTCACAATTGCCGGCCAGCGATAATGAAAATCAAACCGCTCCCTGTTAGTCCACAGCATCAACGGCGGATTAAAAGTCAACTGAATAAACATCAATCCCATGATTAGATTATTTAATCCTGTTACATGGTCAACCCACTGATGAAACAACGCATATATGCCTCCCACAACCAACGTCATGATCATGATCAGCCCCATGACCGACGAGGTATAACCATCCTTGTCCTTTTCGAAACGGATAAGCCCATTATTCAGACCTTCATAGGGTATTTTTAACGATGTAAATATCAAAAATATCTCAAACCACGCAAAATAAATATTACAGATACCATATTCTTCCGTCGTCAATAATCTTGTAAAGATTGGAACTGTAATAAAAGCTGTTCCCCTTTGCAGAAAATTACACACTGTAAACCATACAGATGTTCGGACAGGTGCAGATATTGACTGATATCTTTTTCTCAAATTTATCTTCACGTCACTATTCCCTGCTTTCCCCTGCTTTTTTATTTACTTTATATTCTGCAAACAACAGACCAAGCCAGAAAGCCATCGGCACTCCCATTGGATTGGCAAATGCTGATTCGCTGGTACTGGATATCAGAAGATACAACAATAAAACCAGGGCAGACGCAAAAACTGCTTTATCCGGTTTCAATTGAAAGATTTTACGTTTCAACAGCACCAGTACAACTATAAAAGCAGCGAAACCCAGATACCCGCACTGACCAAGAATCATTGGCCAAAAAGTATCTGTCAAAAATTCATGATAATTTGGAGACATTCCCCAGACCCCTGCCATACGATACATACCATAAATCGGCGAATATGGATCTGCTGAAAAAGCAGAACCGTAAGTTCCCCAACCTGTACCAAAAGGAAAATGGTCAATGGCAATAAACGGTGCAGCAATAGTCAGTACGGCACGAGCCGATTCAACGCCCATCGTATAATAATAACTGATCAGCTGGTACATGCCGCCGGCCACTGCCAGCCCAAGCACACCAATTGTTAATATTTTTACTTTTTTACTGATTTTCTGCCGGTTATGAAAAACAAACAAATACACCAGTAGAATACAAGCCACTGCTCCCATCGCTTTTGCCCTGCGTGTACTCAACATAATAAAAGCCAGCATACACAGAAATAACGCTATTTTCTTTTGTTTCTTTTTATAAAACCACAAATAAACAGCACTTAAACACACACACTGGCTCACTAAAAATGTATAGGCAGAATAAAACAACTTGACAGCCCGCATACCGCCGCGAGTCCCTGTAGAAAATATACCAAACCCGAGATCAAGCAGGCACAATACAAATAATATGACCGTTATCCCATTTAATATCGGCCATAATTTATCCCTCATCTGATCAAAATCAAGTTCGTCATCTGCAAATATAAGAAAAGCAGTCCCTGACGCCATAAAAAATTTCAGATTTACAAAAGAATCTTTGAATGTATTGCTTAATGGCTGATACTGATACCGGAAATACCCGGCCCATCCTGACAGCCAGAAGATAATCAGAAAAAACAGAAACCATCCGTTCTCACTGTTTCGTTCAAAACACTCTTTCTTCTTTAAATTCCAAATAACAAACACAGGGATAAAAAGAGCCGCAAACAACTCATCAATATACTGAAATGATTCATACACCTGCTGCAAACGGTTCTGAAAAAGAAAAAGTATAATCCAAAATAAACACAAAAATGCTTTTCTGTTTGTTACAGAATTCATATAACCGGCTTCCTCTCGATACATATCTCATTCAATTCAAATGTTGATCTTTCTGGCAAAATTTTTTTAAAACTCTCCTGCAGACGCTGTTTCATATATTCGAAATCAATATCTGATTTACTATCATTTAAGCATACCGTCCGGTATCGCTGCTGCTCCAGACTTCTGCAAATATCCTCTATCCCGTCTTCCCAGAGTTCAAAATGATGCCCCCAGCTGCTGCTCCGTACTTCAAAATTCCCTTCACATATCTGCCAGCATTTCATCAACCAATGCGTAAGATCGGACTTGGAGCGAAACCGATGATATCCACATTGCTCCAGCAATTCTCTTTCTTTCTGCCATACACTGTCAAATGTACACTTCAAATAAGAAGACGGCAGATGAGAATCCCGAAAACAGGAAAAATACTGAAAAGGAAACAAAAGCAGATTTCTCAACAGTTCTTTTCCATATTTAAAAGAGAAAAACTTTTCTGCATTTTTTTTCAGTACTTCTTTTTTATTAAAATATCGATTAATCACAGCAAAATTATTAATCTGCATATGTGGCAGACAATCTCCCGGATCAGGAGCCGTTACTATATCCAACAAAGCCATATCCAGTGGAACTCCGTTTTTAAAAAAATCTTCGGGTCCAACCGGTGCTGTTAGAAACATATCATCATTGAACAATACAAAATGTTCACTCAATTCCGGAATCCGATGAAGCCATAGTTCAATGACATTGGAATTAAACGTCGGCAGATACTGTATCGGAATATAATCCTGATGCTTCACCAACCTTAACTTTGGATGTTCTGTATTCAACCATTTTGGAACTTGTCCATTAGTCACAAAAAAGATCTTATTAACCCACGGTGCATACTGTTCAACACCTCTGAACCAGAAACGCATCAAATTCCAATCCCTGAATCGATTGATATCCAAACCATTCGTCATCGCTTCCGGAAAGAATGCCTCCCGCTCCTTCAACCATTCTGGATCTGACCCATCGACCCACGAAACAACAAAATCTATCTTTTCCAACATTTAGCCATCTCCTGTATTTATTGATAGAATCTGCGCAATTTACCTGCGTATTCTTTCAGCGAATCGAACTTCACTTTCCTACAGGCTGCTTCAAATCGTTCCGGTTCATCGCTGTTCCAGATCTGCATAATCCTGTGCCTCAACACTGTTTTATCTCCTGCCGGCACTATCCAGCCTGTATGACCATCATCAATAAGTTCCGGAATCCCACCTCGATCTGTACCCAATACAGGTGTTCCATGCATCAGGCTCTCTATAACAGAAAAGGGACAGTTTTCATTGCATTCCGAGAGACATACGGAAAATCTGGCTTCACCAATCAGCTGATCCAGTGCCTGCCCACTCAAAAATCCAACATTCGAGACATTCCCCGTACTAAGGATCTCATCATTAAGCGGACCTCTGCCCGCAAATATAAAAGGAATCTCCGGCAATTCCCGACATACTTCCAGCAGCATACGGATTCCCTTTTCTTCCGAATACCTGCCGAAATACAACACATAACGTCCCTTTTGAAATTCTCTCCGATCCATCTCCCTCACAAAATTGCGCAGCATAACGGTTTTATCGGCTAATATAGGATTCGTATCCAGTTGTTGCTTTATAAAATCAGACGGACATACAATCACATCTATATACCGATATACTTTTCTCCAGTTCCAGTATATTGATTCCATTGTCCCCAGACAGCTTCTCATCAAAGATTGATGAATACAACGACCTTCGATACAATGTCCAAATCCACCTGTCAGACATTTTTCACAGGTCTGATGCTGTGTCGGCCGATACATATAGTGATTCGGACATACAAGCTGTGAATCATGAGCGGTATAGATCACCCGCAGTTTTCGGAAGGATTTTCTTCTGTACGATGTTATTGCCAGCAAAATGGATGGTGTCAGCTGATAATTAAAATTATTAATATGTACTACATCCGGACAAAACTGATCCAGAAGCTTTTCCATCTTTTCCCGAGCTTCCATTGAATAAATAATTTTTAATGGATTGATCATGTTGGCCCTCAGACCTTTTTTATGAAAGTCCACAGATTTCGTGTACAATCCCCATGGATTGCCCACGATATTATCCGGATCATCCATACCAAAATATGCCACTTTGTCTCCTTGTTCTTCCCAATAGGCACCTATTTGAAATGTATAGGTTTCCGCCCCACCTGCCGGGTAAAGAAACTTATTAACCATCAAAATTTTCAATCTATATGCCCCATTTCCCGGCGATTTTCCAATTCACCATCTCCCTCTGCCCAATACAGACCTAACGTCTTCCGGGTGATCTTATTCCAATCATATTGATTGCATACATAATCACTTACATCTACTCGACATTTGTTCACCAGATCAGGCTGATCACACAATATCTGAAGTGACCGGCCCAAATCATTCATATCACCTTTTTTAAACAAATAACCATAGGTATCCACTACAGATGCACATTCCTCAATATCTGAACAGAGACAGCAGTTTCCATAACTCATGGCCTCCAGCAAACTGATAGGCATACCTTCCAAATCCGAAGGCAGACAATACAAATAGCTGTTGCTGTAAAGTTCATCCAGTATCTCTCCCTGAACAAATCCTGCAAATACAATACGTTTATCTGGTTCAGCCAGTTTTTGCAGCCGTTTATAAAAAGCTTCCGTATCAGAAGATGCTCCGGCAATCACCAGTTTTTTCTCAGTTTTTACATTACGAAAAGCCTGAATCAGTAACTCAAGCCCCTTTTCCGGTACAATTCGCCCCAAATACAATATATAATTATCTTTTTCAAGTCCCCATTTCCGGGTAATCTTTTGAGCGGTTCGATTCACCGGTCTGTTAATACCATTGGGAATCATCACTGTAGAACGGTGATAATTCTTCAAAAAATATTCCTGCGCAGACCGACTCAGTACAATAATTTCATCTGCACAGGCTGCAGCAATTTTCTCTCCCTGTTTCAAATACCACGATGCAAATCGTCCCCATTTACTGCGCTGCCAGTCAAGACCATGAATCGTCACCACTGTCCTGATACCAAAGAGATGCGGAATAAACATCATGGCTGCAGGTCCTTCCGCATGATAGTGAATACAGTCGTATTTACCAGATAATGCACTTATTGTCGAGAAAAAAGAGGTAATCACTGCTGTCACTCCTCTCGCATTAATAACAGGTATTTCTTTAATATGAACACCACAGTAATCCCATACGTTTCCCATTTTATCATTTTTTCTTTTTTGATCAATTCCCCATCTTCTGCAAGTATACAATGTCACATCATGCCCTGCTGCTGCCATTCGAACAGCCAGTGCCTCAACTGCCACTTCAATACCGCCCTCTCGGGATGGAACTCTCTTCTGCCCTACCATTGCAATCTTCAAATTAAAATAAACCTTCTTCCAATCATTATACGTCCTTTCTAAAAGCAGTCTCGTTGTTTGTTAATCATCTCAGAGAATACAAACAAATAATTAACAAACAGCGAGACTGCAGCTGTATAAGTGATTATATTTATTTCACTAACATACCTCTGCAGTCTCATTTTAAGAAATTAATATTAATTTACTGCAACTACTATAATAATGCGTTCTACCTCTTAATTTTTATAGTTTTAGAAGTACTCCAGCCGGAATAATAATTCACTCCTGACACAGTTTTATAGCATCTTACATTGACAGTATAAGTTTTATTTTTGCTCAGTTTTTTAATCACCTTGCTTACATTTGATTTTCCTTTGACTGTCACTGTTTTTGTAGTAGTCCCCGATTTATACCTAACCTGATAGCCTGTAACAGAACTATTCTTTTTCCATTTAACAGTTATCGCTCTGCTCTTATTATTGGTAAGGCCGGAAATAACCGGTGAAGTCAGGCGAACTATTGTTTTACTGTTATACGAACTGACAGAAGAGCCATTATATGCTTTAACAGCATATGTATAGCTTGTACCATTTTTATTTTTAACTGCAGTATCGGTATAACTTACTGTAGTTCCTTTCTTAATGGTCGCAATCTTCTTATAGCTTCCGGATTTTGTTTTACGATATACATAATAGCCTTTGGCACCGGTAATTTTTGTCCACTTTACAATTGTACCCGAACTGCTGTTGGATACAGTTGTTTTCGGATTAGATAAGCGAACTATCGTTTTACCGCTGTAAGAGCTGAGTGTAGAACCATTATATGCCTTAACGGCATACGTATAGCTTGTACCATTTTTGCTTTTAACTTCACTGTCGGTATAACTTACTGTAGTTCCTTTCTTAATGGTTGCAATCTTCTTATAGCTTCCGGATTTTGTTTTACGATATACATAATAACCCTTAGCACCGGCAGTCTTAGTCCATTTCACAACTGCACCGGAACTATTGTTGGAAACAGTCACCTTCGGAACTGTCAGATGAAGAATCGTTTTTCCTTTAGTATCATAGCTGCTTACATCACTCTTACCATCTGCGCTGACACAGCGTACCGTAAAACGATACGAAGTTCCGCCGGCAAGTTTCAATTTGGATGTTCCCTTAAATGTTGCACTGGTTTCTGTTGTATCCGTAACTGCTTCCCAATCGTTTCCATTGCGGACATACAAACGATACTTTTCAGCTCCATTTACTTTGTTCCAGGTAACTTTTACGCCGCCGGAAACATTGCTTATATTCGAGAGAACAGGCTGAGCAATGTATTTCTTCGTTTTTCCTTCGGTGTCATAACTGCTTACATTACTCTTACCATCCGCGCTGACACAACGCACCGTAAAACAATACAAGGTTCCGCTGGTAAGCTGCAGTTTGGATGTTCCCTTAAATGTTGCACTGGTTTCTGTTGTATCTGTAACTGCTTCCCAATCATTTCCATTACGGACATACAAACGATACTTTTCAGCTCCATTTACTTTGTTCCAGGTAACTTTTACGCCGCCGGAAACATTGCTTATACCTGAAAGAACAGGCTGAGCAATATATTTGACAGAAATGCCGGTTTTATCATAATCACTTAAAACAGCAGAACTTCCTTCTCCAGCAATTCCGGAAACTGTATAGAAATATATCTCTCCGGATTTTACAGAAGTATCTTTAAAATTTGTCTGTTTTACAGGGCTTCCCAGTTTACTCCAGGTTCCAGTACCAGATGCCCTTCTGTATACCTGATAGGAATCTGCACCAGCAACAGCAGACCACGTAACATTTACACCTCCAGCAACACTGACTGCCTCTGTTAAAACAGGAGTTTTCATTGTTTTGCGCTTGATTGTTTCTGTTTTTGTTTCTGTAAATGTTTTACCATCATACTCTGCCGTTGCTGTATAAGTATTCTGACCATCGCTCACATAAGTAGCGTCTTTGGTGGTAACAGTAATCTTGCAATCTACAGTTTCTTTTACATCACTGCAGCGTTCACATGTGACAGTTGCAGTTGCAGAGTCTGTTCCATTCCATTTAAATTCAGCCTTATACTCGTGTCCCAGCGGTTTCTTCGTAGCAACTTCCTTTTGTTCCGTATAAGTTTTATCCTTATAAGTTAAGGTCGCAGTATAGACATCTTTCCCCTCTTCCGTACAGGTAGGATCAAAACTTTCCGATGTAACTTCTGCATCCTGTGTATCAACAGTATCTCCACAGACATCACAGGTTAATTCTGCAGTTGCTGTATAACCTTCAAAATTCCCCTCTTCATCTGTTTTTTCTGTCCAGACAAACTTTGCAACATAAAGATGTTCACCCGGCTCACTCTTTACACTGTTAGAAAGAGTAAATGACATATCTTTATACATGCATTCAGCAACATAGACTGTTGTTATCCCTTCCTCACAAGTTCCTGTATGATGGTCAGGAGAAGCATCACAGGTAATTGTTTCATTCTCATCCAATTCAATAGGTACAGTACGATCTCCATCGGCTGAAATACCGGATGTACTATCTTTTACAAGGAAATCCAGTGCCTTATTCTCACAGGTATGACAAACCAGCTGTCCACCGGAAATAGTGACGGAGCTGGAATCATCTGCCCACTTCACCTGCCCGTCTTCCGTATCGACGAAAGTATAGACATGTCCATTCCCCTGACGGTTTTTAAGGCTTTCCCACTCAGTATTATCTGCATCCCCACTACTATCGTAATTTACGGAGTGCAGACATTCGGAACATACAAAGGTATCACCGGTCTTGTAGCTGTCATTATCCTTTGTGTAATAAGTCTCGGTAAAATGAACATAATGATGCTCATGAGCTGTATCTTCATTTACTGTTCGGGGGTGTTCCTCATCAACACAGATTCTGCCGCAGTCAGAACATCTGTATTCCGAGTAACCGTCCCAGCCACAGCCAGGTTCCACTGTCACCAGCTCATAATTGTGTTCAGTTCCGGCAAGTTCATTTACGCTGATCGTATCAACAAAATTAGCAGCCCACATGAACTCATCATTATCATTATCCTGCTGTTCAATTACCCCATCCAGCTGATTTCCATAATCGCCAAGATCAACTCCATAATCAGAGTAATTCACATAAGAAAGATTATAATTGGTTTCCTGAAATTCATATCCATAGCTCTCGTCATCATCTATGCCTGATTTACCGGAAATATAAGCATAGTTTGTGGCCAGAGAAACGATCATATCATCACCGACAATATTGATGGCTGTTATCGGAGGATTTAAAATACTCAATACAGCATTATCAGCATCATCTGTCACCGTAAATGCCATACCGCCAAATGCATTATCCATATCACGGACTGCATAAACATCATTATATTCGAGGACCCGGGTCAGACTGTGCTTCGATACATCATACGCAAGAATTGTATTCCCCATACTCAGGTAAGCAATTCCATTACTGTATGCCATAGAAACAAAAACTCCCGGATAATTTTCCGTATATTCCTGATAGCGGGCGTAAAGTTCTTTTAAAAGATCGCTCTCTACCATTGACTCACCATCATAGTAAGTACCGCTATTTACATCAACTAAAATCTGAGCAGATTTATCATCACTGATAACGTAGGATTCACCACCCTGTTCATCACTGTTTTCGCTGTCCATCGGACGGTAAACCAGTCTGTATTCAGTCGGTCCCTCATCATCCCAGTCAGAATCACCTGTACTGTTTTTCCTGCCCAGTTCGTTTAACGCATCGGTATCATCATACATATAATAATAGCCGCTGCCATCACTGTAAACCTGACTCTTGGCAAAACTAAACCAGGTGTGTTCATAGCTGGTATCATCAGAAATACCGGAATTGTTTCTGCTGTCATACAGAGTATCCAGACCATTCTCAGAATCATAATAGCCATCGTACATTTCACGGGTGCTGGCATCACTAATCATAAAATAAAGATTATTGATATAACCGGAAGTCTCTACACGACTGCGCATCATACATTCAATGTAAATATCTGCATAACATGAATCAATATAATACCACTCACCATCCACCTTGACTGCAGACCAGTAATGGTCAGAAGTAAAGTCGTCAGCAATCTCGCCATACATAGTCACAGATTTATTATAGGTAATGCGGACAGAATCCACAACGTAGCCTGCATCTGTACTAAATGTTTTTTCTGTGGTAATAATCGGATTTCCATCACTGTCAACCAGCGTTTCTTCATTGTCTCCTACAGCAGGATTTTCTTTAGATACATAGTAAAGATCATCTGCAGATTTCCAGTTATCAGCACTGCTCAAATCTGTGGAATCACCATTTTTACCGTAAACGCCCGGATTCATCCACTGAATAATATAGTTAAATGCGTAAGTATAGCTTTTGCATACACAGCTGTCCAGACACAACGCACCTACCAGATTACCTGTCCAGGAGCCCGCCACACTGGGAGCCAAACCGGCTGCATACTGCGGCGCAACATTGGATGCATAATTTGCTGCATATTCTTTCGCGTATTTTTCTGCATATTTTTCTGCATATTCGGTGGCTGCAGCATCAACAGACGTCTGTTCTGTGTCGGATAATATTACTGCTTCATCACTTTGAGCAGCAGAATTATTAACAGGATTCTTTTCTTCAATTACAGTTTTAGTAAGTGATTCACCGCCTGTGGTTTCATCGTCTGTGGGTTCACTGCCTGTGGTTTCACCGCCTGTGGGTTCACTGCCTGTGGGTTCACCGCCTGCAGGTTCACTGCCTGTGGTTTCACCGCCTGCGGGTTCACTGCTCGTGGTTTCATCGCCTGCGGGTTCACTGCCTGTGGGTTCACCGCCTGCGGGTTCACTGCCTGTGCCTTCAGATTGACTGTCAAGTATTTGTGCTGCCTGCTGTGCTACCGCATACTCTGCTTCAATAACAGCCATATGATCTGCCTGATCAGCAGCCTGCTGTTTAGCGTCATCTTCCGATGCACCGCTGTTAATCAGAGCATCATAGGTTCCCTGATATGCCTGTTCATAAACCATATCATAAATATATTCATAAACAGTCTTATTATTTCCATCTTTTTTGGGAACCTTATTTCCGTTCTCGTCCTGATATTCTGCATTTTTTACCGCATTAAATGCATCTTCATAGTTCTTTTTAATATATTCAGCATATCCGACTTTCTTTCCCTCTTCTCTTCCGTCATCCAGAGCACCCTGCTCAAAAATCGGAGTAAGGATTTCCTCGCAGTATGCTTCAAGGTCTCCACTGGCAAGAAATTTATTCACTTTGGTGTTGCCTGAAGGAGCCTTCATCATTTCAATGAGATTGCCATCTTCATCTTTCTGGCTCTGATTCATAATATAAGGCATATCAAAGCTTGCTCTGTTTGCCAGCCAGTCTGTCAGAACAAGAAGCCGATCTACATATGTTTTGGCACCGGACTCTTCTACTGCTTTAATTGCTTCATCTTTAGCACTCAGTAAATCGCTCCCATAAAACCTTACAGTAGCCATATTACCCAGATAAAAAGTCATAATACATCCAAACAGATCATCATAGCTGACATATCCAGCATCAATTGCTGCCTGAGGAATCCCTGCAACCACAAGCATTCCTCCCAGAGGACTGGTTTCAGTATTTTTGGTATAAAAATAAGGATCCAGTAAGCCCAGATACTGCGGATAGTCATTATATGTCTGAAGATACAATGCATATAAGGATACCAGTTCTTCTTTCTGATCATCTGTCAGACCAGATGTATCCTGTCCATTTTCCGCTTCTGTTTCTGTAGTTTCTCCTTCTCTTTCCAAAGCATAAGAAGATATCCCAGGAAATACAGCTGTATTGGAATCTTCAGAGTCATCGGAATCATCCGAAGGTACATTTTCTGTCAAATCGTCCAGTTCATCTCTGGCTGTAACAAGAGCTTCACTCCGTTCAATTACCAGATATTCAGCAATTCCTGTAGGATGATCAACCGCACATGTTACTGTAATTAAACCGGACACATAATTTTCTTCCAGTACTTCAGCCACCAGAATATCCATATCATCAGCTGCAATTCCATATTCAGAAACATTTACAACCGTGTCGCTTCCCAGCAAAATGATACGCCGAAGATCATTCTTTACTTCTGCCACAGTATATTCACCATCCAGCGTGACTTTACCGTTTTCAGATGAAGCACTGACCTGAACAGGAGTGCTGCCTTCCCCAGACACTTCCGGAGCAGCCAGTGCAACCGACGGCATTGCAGTAGGCATCATCATAACCAATGCCATCGCCATTGCAACAAGTTTTTTTCTAATCTTGTTGTTCATTACTTCTCCTTCTTTCTTAATTTATAAAAATATGTATAACTTCAAGATCTAAGGCTACACTGTAAACATCGCCAAGTATGCTCAACTGGAAATGACACAGTCTCCTGCATATTGATTACTTCTATGATGTTTTAGCCCTGATCTATAATCATCATATCATATTCTCTATATTCATACTGGTTGAATTCATTTTTTTCACATTTCCTCATTTTTCCAAAATATTATTCATTTTTTATCATATATTTTCTCGTGACTTTTTACAGTACCTAAAGTAGGATATTCTCTGTGTTAAATTCATTCATATGTGATGAGGAGTGACAATAATGACAAAAATGATTGAAAAATATTGTTTATCTGGTAAACCCAGCATTGACCGTCCATGGTTGAAATATTATCCTGATCAACTGCTTCAAATAGTATCACGTCCATCCTGCACCGTTACAGAATATTTGAAACGACAGTGTCCCGGTATGGAAGTCGCTGCAATTGAATACTATGGCGAACAGATTTCATGGAAAGAAATTTTTGATGAAACAGAGAAAACTGCTGCTGCTTTAAAGACTCTCGGTTTTAACGAAGGAGACCAGATTCCGGTATTTTTGAAACTGGTTCCGGAGTTTCTTCCTTTACTTTTAGCTGCTGAAAAAATCGGCGCATCCATCCTGTGCAGAGATAATACTTTAGAAGAGAATGTAGAAGCTGTCATTAAATCCGGAGCTTCTGTTATTTTCGTCCATGACTATATATCCCAGGAAGAATTAAATGCATTCGAACACGCCGGAGTTACACGTTTTATTCTTATAAATCCGCTGAATCATGGCCATCGTGAAAGTATGCCTGATTATATTCAGACGCGTATAGATTCTCTGTATCCGCTTCAGGCTGCCTCCTCACCTTGTATTATGTACTGGGATAATTTTTTGAATGCCGGGAATTTCTGGACCGGTCCTACAGCAGCACCTGTAGATATTAACCGCCCTTTGTTCAGAGCATATACATCCGGATCCACCGGTCCGTCCAAACAGGTTATTCATTCTGCGGATAGCATGATTTCTACTGTCTGTCAAATGAACTTTTACTGTGAAAATACAGAAAAACGTTCTACCTGGCTTGTAACCTGCCTGCCTCCTGCACTGGTAGCAGTTGTAGTATCAATGGTTCTACTCCCCTTGTCTTCCGATCGTTTGTTAATTATGGATCCTTTTGTTGCGGAAAAAGATGTGGATCTGGAAGTAATGCGGTACAAAGCCAATAATTGGCCGACCATTCCCATGTTTATTGAAACTCTTATGCGCAATGGCCGTATGGATGAAGATTATGATCTTTCCCATCTTCTGGCAATGGGACCTGGATGTGAAGCATATAATAATAATCAAATTCAGAGAACTGAAAAATTTCTGCATAATCACAACTGTAATATCCGCCTTACCACAGGATACGGATGCAGCGAAGCCGGTTCAAGTATTACTTTACCTATGTCTCCTCATCCCGTGCTTAATGGTAATGCAGGTGTTCCAATGCCGCTGAATATTATTTCTATTTTCAAACCATCTACGCAGGAAGAACTCTCTTATAATCAAATAGGAGAAATCTGCATATCTGGTCCAGGCACCATGTTGGGATATGACGATGAAGAGTCAACTTCAAAAGTATTGCAGTACCATGATGATGGAAGAAAATGGCTGCATCTGGGTGATCTTGGCTATATGAACGAAGATGGTGTCCTTTATGTTGTAACTCGTGGAGCGTCCCCTCGTTACGGCGGTGGCGATCTTGCTGTAAATACCATGGAGAATTTAGTTGCTGATGCTAATATTGAAGGTATTGATGATGAATTTTTCGTTGTTGTTCCGGACAACGAACATCCAGGTTATTTTCTTCCTTACTTGTATGTATCTCTTTTTGACGGCTACACTGTAGATGATATTAGAAAAGAAATAACAAACTGCCTGAAAGAATATATGCTTCCTGTTAAGATTTTCTCGATTCCAGAACGTCCATTCTTTCATTTCAAGACAAATCGTATTGGATTGATGCGCGAATTGCAGGAGAAACAATATGCATAAGTCCGGCAAACAGAAATGCCTGTAATGGTATTGGATACATAAACAATTAGTCATATTCCATTATTACCGAGTACGAATCTGATATTTATCCAAAACCAGTCGGTAATTTCTTTATAACTATAATTGAGCAAATACTGAAAATTGCACAAAGCTATCCCACCAGTTTTAGTACATCTTCCAAAGACATTCCATTGTGAATGGATTGATATAAGGCTGTTACCTGTTCTTCCCGGATTTTTCTTTGGAAGTAC
>JAQYDI010000054.1 GCA_028724245.1 Lachnospiraceae bacterium | reverse complement strand
TATCTGTCAAAATGGATTCCGCTCCAGTATACGCATTCTTTTACAATGGTCTCCGGAAGGAGTTCTACGCCGTCCAGCGCCCATTTTTTGAATTCTTCAAATCCCACCCGGTCGATGATATAGCCGATGTGTTCCTTGCCGCCGGGTGCTTTGGGATTGATATATTCCTTTACAAAACGATAAGTGTTCAGAACGATCTTTACAATATTGTCCTCATCTGCCCAGATCAGGAAGTCTTCGCCCAGACGGGGATTTTTCTTGCCTGTTCTGCCCATGAGGGTCAGTTTGTAGTATTTCTTTTTGCTTCTGGTCCATGCGCGTGTGGGGCATTTTGTGATGCAGACGCCGCAGCCGATGCATTTTTCCGTGTCGCGGACGATCTTGTAATTCTCCATGCGCAGGGCATTGACGGACAGTCCTTTGCATCCTTTGATGCAGGCTTCGCAGCTGACGCAGCGGGACGGATCATACTGGGGCATGGTCATACCCATGATGCCGAAATCATGCATGCGCACCTTGGCGCAGTCGTTGGGACAGCCGGTAAATGCTACCTTAAAGTGCAGGTCATTGGGGAAAATGGCCTTTTCCATCCGTTTTGCAAATTCCGCTGTATTGTAATTGGCAAAAGGACAGACGTTATTCCCGATACATGCAGTTACATTTCTGGTGCCGGAAGAGGTGTAGCCTTTCCCCGGTTCGGCCTGATTGATCTCCAGCGCCTCAATGATGGGCTGCAGTTTTTCATTGATTTCATCCATATCTTCCAGATGGATTCCTTCGATTTCAAATCCCTGACGGGTGGTCAGATGAACGATGCCGTTGCCGTATTTTTCGGAAATTTCCTGTACCATGCCCAGAACCTCGGCCTTCAGATATCCGCCGGGTACACGGATACGGGAGGCGCCGATGCCGCGTTCTTTTGAAATACGATATGCATTTTTCTTCGCTTTTTTTGTATTGATATCAAGTGCCATGCCATTCCCTCCCTAATCGATTAGATTTTTTCCGTCTGCATAATTAAATACCGGCCCATCAAGGCAGATATAGGTTTCGCCGATCTTGCAGTGACCGCATTTGCCGATGCCGCAGCACATCTTCCGTTCATTGGAAATCCAGATATTTTCTTCTTTGATGCCGCGTTTTAAAACCTCTGCCACCGCAAATTTCATCATCACAGGCGGTCCTACCACGATAAATACGGTATTTTCCGGATTTTCAATGGGCAGCTCCGGTATGTATTTTGTCACCAGACCAATTTTGCCGGTGTAGCCTTCCTCTGCGCCATCCACCGTCCGGATCACCTGGATCGTCTGCTGCCATTTTTCAAAATCAGCTTTGAAAAGCACATCAGCAGGTGATTTGAATCCCGCAATCAGCGTTACCTTTTCTGCTTCCTCCGTATGGGATGCAAAATAATCCACAACGCCTTTGACCGGTGAGAGGCCCGTTCCTCCGGCGATTACCACCAGCTCTTTTCCCTGATAATTTTTTACATCAAATCCGTTTCCGTAAGGGCCGCGCAGATACAGGCTGTCACCCTCGTAATTTTCAAAAATCTCATTGGTAACCTTTCCCACACGGCGGATGGTCAGGTCAATGGTATTCTCGCCGATTCCGCTGACGGAAATGGGCGCTTCGCCATATTTTGGAATGGAAACCTCAAAAAACTGCCCCGGCTTCACATCTCCTGTGTATTCCATGCGGAAGGTATATTCAATATCTGTGTGACGGATCACCTTTTTGATTTCCGATAAAAACGGTACATAAGCATTCATATCATTCTTCATATTACTGTTCCTCCTTTGCCAGCCGGTTTACACAGTTTGCGTAGGAAATATATTCGGGACAGACATCGTCACAGCGGCCGCAGCCCACGCACATGGGATAGCCGAACCGCTTTTCAAAATCATAAATCTTATGCATTACCTTGAAACGCATGCGTTCCCCCTGTGATTTGCGGAATGCATGTCCGCCGGCCATGTCGGTGTAACCGTCCACCTGACAGGAAGCCCAGACTCTGCGGCGCTCGCCCACCTTTGCATTTTCCTGATAATAGACATCCTGCATGGTAAAGCAGGTACATGTGGGACAGACAAAATTGCAGCGGCCGCAGCCGATGCAGCGGTTTCCGTACTCCTCCCAGATAGAATTTTTGAAAGTATCCACAGAAAGATTCCGAGGCAGCGTCACCTGCTGTGCATTCTCCGTTACATAGTCAGGCTTCACATCCGCAGGTTCCGCCTGTCCTTTCTCCTGTGCTCCGGCAAAATATGCGGCAAGTGCTTCGTCTTTACAATCTGCAAAAACCTGATTTCCGTCCGTCTTCAGGTACAGATCGTAATTCTCCGACTGATTGGTTCCCATGCTGACGCAGAATCCCGAAGCACAGCTTTCGGTGCAGCCCATCAGGATGAATTTTGCCTTTTCACGAAGCCGCTTATAGTAAAAATCCTCCGGCCCGTTGTTCAGATAAATCTGATCCAGACGTTTCACCGCAGCCAGATCGCAACTTCTTAAAAAGATCAGGATCCCCTTATCGGAAATCTTCGGCACCGTCACCTGATCCTCTGTAAAATAAAACAGATTTTCCTGTACGGCAAGCAGCGCTTCCTTAAAAGAATACTCACTTTTCCGTTCCCATTCCATTTCATCCAGAGAAGTAATCTTTCCGTAGCGGATGCTGTCCTGATCAGAAAAACAGCCCTCTCCTTCAAATACCTTCGGTGCGAAAATATCATACGCATCGCTCATGGAAGCAAGAATCGTATCCATATTTTCTCTTGTCGTTACATATCCCATATAATGCTCCTCTCCTTATCAGTTTCACAGCAGTTTCATAAAACAGATATAAACATCCATTTCATGGCGCTGCATCCATCTTCGTGATACATGGAGCAGATCATCTGCTCTTTCTGGTTTCATGGTATCAGAAAGAGCAAAAAAATTCCGTGAGATATCTCACGGAATGAAAAAAATATTGCTGTTCAGCGCAGGCAGATCTACACAAAATACAGACTGCGTTACCCGATCAGAACTTCTTTCCCTTTAAATGCAAATCCGTACCTGCGGATGCGGTTTTCCGGTATGCCTTTTGCTGTCAGCCCCGCTGCATATTTTTTGTCCTCTATCTGTTCCTGTGCCTTTCGTACCGTATCTTCCAGTGTTTTCTCCTCAGTCGGATCAAATACTTTGAACTCCATAATAATGGCATCATCAGATTGCTGCAGCGGCTCCAGCATCACATCATACCGGCCAAATCCGCTTTCGCGATTTGAAGTAACCGCATACCGTCCGGCCAGTTCCACGATCAGTCCCAGTACAAATCCATGATAGAACCGCTCCGGTTCCATCTGCTCAGACGGTCTGTTTCCGCTGTCAAAAAAACTGAAAGTTGTCAGAGCCACACGATTCATGTAGGCATTCATCGCTTTCAGATCATTTTTCAGCAGTGCCTTGATAAAATCATTATATTTTGAAGACGAATTCCGGAACCAGCCGCGGATCATATTCCGGAACATGACCTTTACTTCGCGATTTGTCAGCACCAGCTCATAAATCTGGTCACCCTCCTGAGCACCGCAGCCCATCCCTTCCTTTTCCATATCTTCCGCCGTTACAATATGATAATGTTTTATCTTCAGGTAACCGCCGGCAAGCAGCAGGCTCCAGATGGAATCTTCCCTCTCATCCAGCTGGTCGTACACGATCTGTTCATCAATCTGAGCCGTAATCGATTTCCCCTCCATCAGATCTTCCATCCAGATTTTCACATCAGGACTTCCCTCGCGGATCAGCTTCCCGATCAGACTGTTGCTGCTGGTATTAGCCCAGTAAGTGGTAAATTTCCGTTTTTCCAGATAATTCAGTATGGACCATGGATTATAAATATCTTCCGTATTGCCGAAAGTAAAACCATCATACCACTCTTTTACTTCCTGCTTTTTATCAGAAAGGCCGTACTCATCCAGCGCTGCAAAAACTTCCTCCTGCGTAAATCCGAATGAAGTTTCATACTTTCGGGATGTTGTGGTCACCACCTCCAGATTATTCAGATCTGAAAAAACCGATTCTTTGCTGACTCTTGTAATACCGGTCATCAGCCCCCGCTCCAGCCATGGATTCGTCTTAAATGTAGAATTGAACAGACTCCTTGTAAACAGAACCAGCTGCTTCCAGTAACCATGTGTATACGCTTCCTGCATGGGCGTATCATACTCATCCAGAAGAATGATCACCTTTTTTCCATAATACCGGGACAGAAACCCGGACAGCATTTTGATGGACAACGAAGCCATATAGTCTTCCATTTCAGCAGAAACTCCAAGGAAAAACTCCCGCTCTCTGTTACTGAGAAAATCCCCCTGAAGCAGAAAACGATGCTGATCATACAGCATGGTGATCAGTTGACAGATCTTCTTTCTCGTTTCAGACCATGTGCCTTCTTTGATTTCCGCAAAGCTCAGAAAAATCACAGGAAATGTTCCCTGAAGTTTTCTCCATGACTCTTCCTGAAAAATCTTCAAACCGCTAAACACAGCCCCCTTCCCTGCATATTTCACCGAAAAAAAACGTTCCACCATATTGATCGTCAATGTTTTTCCGAAACGCCTCGGGCGGGTGATCAGCGTTACCTCATCCTGCGTTTCCCACCATTCCTTAATAAAAGAGGTCTTGTCCACATAAAAAATATTACCTGTAATAATTTTCTCAAAATCCTGAATTCCGATTCCCGGAGTTCTCGCCATATCCGTCACCTGCCTTGATTGATACTGCGGGTCAGTCCTTTCTTTTTTCACAGAAACACGCTTCTCCGCAGTAATTTTTATAAAACCGGGCCAGACAATCCATGTTATCCACAATGACTGTCTTTTTGTCCATTTCTATCAACTCTCTGTCCACCAGATTCCTGCATATTCTGGAAGTTGTCTCTCTTGGTGCCCCCAGAAAATCGGCCAGAAATGTAATGCTCAGACTGACATCGATGCGGATTTTCGTACCCTCATTATCCACCGGCACACCGAAATCTCTTGCCAGTTTCCACAGTTTTGCCGCCAGCTTCCGTTCCAGATAAATACTTCCCGGCGTGTTTTTCAGCTGGTGGCTGGTGCGCCACAGTTTGCGTTCCTGTATCCGCATGACTGCTTTTACCAGCGTAAAATCCTGCTCCATCAGCTGACAGAACTGCTGATTGCGGATCACAAATACCCTGCTGTCACGGATCAGATCGCAGAATACCGTTGTCCGGTCCGCCGTTATAATACTTTCATTAAGCAGTTCCCCGCCGCCGTGTACAAAGATGATTTTGCGGTTTCCGCACCGGGTCAGCGTATAAATGATCGCCTGTCCGTCCATCAGAATAAAAATATGTTCCTGCTTCTCAGAAGCACGGTAACACACGGTTCCCTTTTTCATGGTCACGACCCTGCCAAGCTCCTGCATCTTCTCCAGCGTCTCCGGCCTGACCCCATGGAAAATCTCCATATCACTCAGTTTTTTATACTTTTTCATCTATTCACCGCCCGTTTCGTCCCAATCAGTTCAGGTCATCCCAGCCCCTTTTTCTTCATTTTAACACATTTCAGAAAAAAGAATCCACATATCAGGAAAATAAACAGAATCCATGTCCGGCTGACGCCGATTGCAATCTGACATATTGTTTAACTTATATAAATGTAACAATATTACGGATGTACGTCAAGTATGACCCGCACCAACCAACAGGAATAAAGCTGTACAAAATGGTCATGCATGGATATAATGTTACATAACATGAACTATTTTTGAAAGTGAGATTCCAATGCAGAAAAATTATAAAATGATCATCAGTTATGACGGAACCCGTTATTATGGCTGGGAGCATCAACCGGACAGAGATACGATTCAGGGAAAGCTGGAGACGGTTATTTTCCGTATGTGTGATGGGAAGTTGAAAATGGAAGATATCAAGCTGATCGGGGCCGGCCGGACCGATGCCGGGGTGCATGCCAGAGGCATGGCGGCCAATATTGTTCTTGATGTGGACATGACTCCGGATGAAATCCGGGATTACATGAACCGCTATCTGCCCGATGATATTGCGGTCAATGAAGTCAGAGAAGCTTCTCCCCGTTTTCACGCCCGCTATAATGCAGTCGGGAAAACGTACCGTTATACCTGTTTTGCAGGACCGGTGAAGACTGTTTTTGACCGGCGTTATATTACAAGACTGGATTTCATGCCGGATATCAAACGGATGCAGGAAGCGGCGGGCTATCTGCAGGGACAGCACGATTACGCCAGCTTCTGCACCAATCCCCGCATGAAAAAATCCACCGTCCGCATCGTGGATAAGATCGAGATCACCAGCAGGCGGGGCTACATTTACTTTACCTTCCACGGCACCGGCTTCCTGTACAATATGGTCCGCGTTCTGGTTGGAACCCTGCTTGAAGTGGGCAGAGGAGCCATGGAACCGAAGCAGGTCATCGAAATCATGGAAGCCAGAGACCGGCGGCTGGCAGGACCCACGGCACCGGCCCAGGGACTGTGCCTGATGGAAGTGGATTATTAATTTTTATGCAGCTGTTCAGAGCCAGACAGATCCGCACAAAAAAGTGCAGCGAATACTTACATTCATGAGCACTTCTTTGTGCAGATTTATTTGGCTCTGAACAGCTGCAATTTTATTTTCCATCTTTCCTAAGCCATCTGTTTCATCATTTTTCCTGATACGTTAAGATACATTCCGATTCCGACCACCAGTGAAATCACATCGACCACAGGCTGTGCCCATACAAGACCGGTCACTCCAAGCATCGCATTTAACAAAAAAAGTACCGGGATATAAATAAGTCCCTGTCGGCTGATATTGATGATCAGTGATGGCATTGCCGCACCCATTGCCTGTAAAGCATTGGTAATCACATAGAATATCCCGAATACCGGTCCGGTGGAAAGCAGGATCCTGGCAAATTTCACTGCATAATCAAAGGCATTTGCATCTGTCAGGAACACTCCGACAATCTGATTCGTAAACAAATAACACAATATTGTAAGAGATACCCCCAGAAGCGTTGCAAAACAGAATGCAAACTTCATATACTTTTTAAACCGGTCCCATGTTTTTGCACCCACACAGTATCCAAGAAGCGGCTGTACTCCCTGTCCGATCCCCATGGACACCATTCCTGTGATCATAACGATCTTCATTGCTACTCCGATTCCTGCAACAGCCATATCTCCATAAGATGACATCTGGCTGTTCATAATAATCTGTGATGCACTCATCAAAAGTGAACCAAGAGCTGCCGGTATACCAATTGCAAATACACTTCCCGCCACTCTATCTTTCAGCGTAAAATCTTTAATATTTACACTGAGAGAAGATTTTCCCGTTAAATAGTAGTACAGGTAATACGCTGCTCCTGCTATTTCTCCAAAAAGTGTTGCCAGCGCACATCCCACGATATCCCAGTGAAATACCATAATAAGTACAGCATCCAGCAGCATATTAAGCAGATTTCCAATCAGCTGTCCATTCATTGCTTTCGTTGCCTGACCTTCTGCTCTTAATATATTGGAAAAGCAGCTGGAAATCAAAGCAAATGTTCCGGAAAAGCTGACGATTGTAAGGTATATTTTTGTATATTCCCATGTATCCGCACTTGCCCCGATCAGCCTAAGAAGCGGTTCCATAAACAGCAGAAAGCAAACTGTCAGAACAACCCCGATTGCAATGCAGCTCCACATACAGAAGGAACATACTTTTTTCGCATACTCCTTTTTTCCTTCCCCAAAAGCTCTGGATATGACGGAAGTTCCGCCAACTCCGAAAATCGTTCCAATAGACATGAATACCAGAAAGACAGGAGTTGCCAGTGATACTGCAGCCACCTGATAGGCATCATGTGTCTGTCCGATAAAAAATGTATCTGCAAGATTATAGATCAGAACCATAAGCATGGCGGCAACTGCCGGTAATGCGTTTTGAATAACTGCCTTCGATACAGGCATTTTACTGTACTTATCTAATGATTGTTCCATTTTAAATCTCTCCTTTTTATTTGTAGATAGCTACACTTTAGGGTAAAAAATACTGTTTTTCGAGATTCACCGCCTACGGCGGGTCACTTCAATGATATCTTCGACATCTTCTGTTCCGCCGCAGTTCGATTCCCGTGAAGCGTTCTTTATGTAGCAGCATTTTTGTATGCTCTGTTAAGAAAAGAGAAAAAAAGCTCTTTCTCCTCATCGGAAAACCCTTCCATAAGCTGTATCTCCAGATTTTCAGCATTTTCACGCAGTTTATGATAAATCTCTTCATTTCCCCAGATTAATCGAATGTTTTTCATACGTCTGTCTTCATCATCAGGAAATGTTTCGACCATATTCTTTGCTTCCATGCTCTTCACGATCGTTACCGTGGTCGGATGCGAAACCTGAAGATAATCCTCCAATTCCTTTTGTGTTGCTTTTTTGTCTGATCGTTCTGATAAAAATAAAATGACTTTTCCCTGAGTAAGCGTAAGGCGGTATTTCTTCAATTCCTCATTGGCTTTTCGCTCCATCTCTTCACTTATTTTTTTCATCATAGGACCGATATAAACAACCTGCATACTTATCCTCCATTAATGTGTAGATACCTACACATTAAATGATTTATTAAAACTTGTCAAGACTTTGAAAAGATAAAATACGGAAAACCTGTAGAAAGCGTTACTGTTCAGACTTCGGCCTGAAAAGGATACCATGGTCAGTCTGCCGCAAAGGTTTTCTCTTTTCAGTCGGAATGAATATCTGAACAGTACATGGGATGGCAAATATAAGAATTTCATTGTCTTTTTCTCCCCATACTGTTCAGACACTTTTATTTTGCCTCTTTTTTATAAAACACATCCTTATTCAGCGCCCCGTTCTGTTTTGCCACAATGGTGGTGCATACGGCGTCACCGGTGATGTTGACCGCTGTTCTGGTCATATCCAGTATACGGTCGATCCCCATGATCAGAGCAATTGCTTCAACGGGCAGTCCTACGGAGGTAAATACCATGGACAGAGTGATCAGACCCACACCGGGTACACCGGCTGTTCCGATGGAAGCCAGCGTTGCGGTGGCGATTACGGTCAGATATCCGCTCAGTCCCAGATGAATGCCGTAAGCCTGGGAGGCAAATACAACCGCTACGCCCTGCATGATGGCGGTACCGTCCATGTTGATGGTTGCACCCAGCGGTACAGTAAAGGAAGAAATCTTTCTGGAAACGCCCATTTTATGCTCCAGTGTATCAACTGACAGCGGAATAGTCGCATTGGAAGTTGCCGTGGAAAAAGCAAATGCCATAACCGGGAAGAATTTCTGAATAAACCGTACGGGATTGAGGCCCGTAAATCCCTTCAGCATCAGCATGTAAGTACCGAAGCAGTGCAGCGCCAGCGCCAGCAAAACAGCAAGCATATATTTTAACAGCGGCAGGAATGCGCTGAAACCGATGCCTGCAAATGTTCTTGCAATCAGACAGAATACACCTACGGGAGCTACGTACATAACCATGGTGGTCATCTCCATCATCACATCGTTGAACTGTGCAAAGAAATTGGAAACCGTCTCCACTTTGCTGCCCAGCTTTGCAAGAATAATACCCACGATAATCGCAAACAGGATAATCGGGAGCATTTCACCGTTGGCCAGTGCGCCGATGGGATTCTTGGGAATGATATTCAGCAGCGTGTCGGCAAAGCTGGTACTTTCCGCAATAGCCACCTCACTGGTTTCAATATTGCTTACATCCAGACCCATGCCGGGGTTGATCAGATGCCCCACACCGATGGCCAGTGTAATAGCGATAGCCGTCGTTGCCAGATAGAAAGCCAGTGTTTTTACGCCGACCTTGCCCAGAGTCGCCGTATCACCAATGGCAGAACTGCCGCAGACCAGAGAACAGAACACCAGGGGTACAACCAGCATCTGCATGAGACGCAGGAAGCCCTGACCGATCACATAAAAAATACCTTCTACAAAAACCGTATCACGGACATAGCTTGAGGGAATCAGATAATGGAAAACAACACCGGTAACCGCACCCAGAATCAGTCCGATAAAAATCTTGCCTGTAAGGCCGATCTTTTTCTTCTCTTTTACATCTCTCATGATTTTTTTCTATCCTCCATATATTCCTTCAACGCATCTTCCCAGGGCATCATGCTGTAAATTCCGGTCATCTTCATCATCAGATTCTCCAGACGGGTGTAACAGGGACGAAGTGTAGGCGAATCGCCGCTGCCCTGCAGTACTCCTTCAACGATACCATCGATTCCGTCGATTCCTTCCATTTTCAGAATGGTTTTCACAAAATCAACTCTGCTGCACTCTCCCTCACAGGAAGCATGGAAAATGCCGAATTCCTGAGATTTGATCAGTTTTCTTACAAAACGGGACAGTTCTCTGGCGCTGGTAGGCGAACTGATCTGATCCATGGGAACCGTAATCTTTTCGCCCGCCTTCGCCTTACCGATCACTTTTGTAACAAAATCGCTTTCACCAAAGCCGTACAGCCATGATGTACGGATGATCACATGCTTCGGATTCAGTTCTCTGACGAAATTCTCACCGGCCAGCTTCGATTTGCCGTATACGGTAACCGGATCCGGTGTATCAAACTCCGTCAGCAGCCCTTTATTTTCCCCGCTGAATACATCGTCCGTTGAAATCTGAAGGATAGCTGCGCCGATTCTTCTGGAAGCCGCAGCCAGATTTCTTGCGCCCAGCGCATTGATTTTATATGCCTCGATCATGTTCTGCTCACAGAAAGCAGGATCGGTCAGGCCGACACAGTTTACCACAAAATCGGGGCGGTTGATGGCGGCATACTCCATCACCTGCTCCAGATCGGTCACATCCACATCCCGGTCCGTCGTCAGAACCGTGTATTCGCTGACCCTGTCCAGAATCTCATAAATAGCATGTCCAAGCCTGCCATCGGCTCCCGCAATCCATATCTTTTCTCTGCTCATACATCTGCCTCTCCTTTAACTGAAAGTAACAGCCCTGCTGTATCCTCCAGCGGACTGTCCGAAAGCAGCCTCTCCCATCCCCCATCCTGATGAAGAGCTGCGAAAAAAATACTCTGAAGGGGGCGGTTCCGACTCTGTAGAACGCCCGGTTCAAAGTATACAAACAAAAATGCAATGTGATTATATCATAAAAGCAGTTAAAAAAGCAAGAAACTGCGGAAAATGGGTGAAATTGACAGGAGAGCTGCTGTTCAGAACTTCATGTGGTCTGAAACAGAAAAGACTTCGTGCCGTAATGGCCTTAATGTCCTGTTTACTTATCATTATAATGATATCGGCATGCAAGGATATAGATATTCTCTTCATCAATCTGATAGATCAATCTGTCTTTATCGTTGATTCTCCTGCTCCAGAATCCAGCCAGATTACCGGTTAAAGGCTCCGGTTTTCCGATTCCTTCATTGCCGTTTCGATCAATATCCTTCAGCAACGCATTGATTTTTTTTAATGTTTTTTTGTCTTCTGTCTGCCAGTAGATATAATCATTCCATCCATTATCTGTAAACAGCTTATTCATATTCTGATTCCTCTGATAATGTATGAAGTGAAAATCTTCCTTTTTCCAGCTGTTCTTTTGACTGCATCAGCCAGTCATAATTTGCTTTGTTCCCCATCACATGGATATTCTCCATAAGATTATTGTAAGATTCTTCTGACATCATAACAACATTTTTATTATTCTTTCTGGTAACGATCATTGTTTCATAATCATCTGTTACCCGATCCATATAACTTTTCATGTTGTCTCTTAAATTTGTATAATTGACTGCCAGCATCTGCATTCACCTCCATACAGCTTTCTGTACTTATATTATATTGTACAGAAAACTGTACGTCAACAGTTTTTTCACTTCCCTGTCTGAAGTTTCTGCGGCACAGTGCCGAAGCGTTTTCATACCGGCCTTCTGCGCACCTTTTATGTCTTTTTCCGGATTGTCTCCTATGAAAAGACATTCTTCCGGTGCGCATTGTGCTTTTTGAATACATAATTCAAAAAATTTTCTGTCCGGTTTTTCTGCTCCGGCTTCTTCGCTGGTAACCATAAACTGAATCAGAGGGAGAAGATTCAGCTGTTCCAGCTTCCGGTACTGCATGTAAGCGGTCATGTCCGTACCGATTCCTGTCCTGATGTTTCTGTTTTGAAGCTCCTGCAGAACTTCTCTCCAATACGGCGCGCATTCCATATTGTCAAGAAGCGTATTCCAGTAGCAGTCATACATATTCAATGCATGGGGATGCAGGGGCAGATTGCAGGTCTCCAGGATATTCTGGAAGCGGATCAGGCGGTTGTGCGTTGCCGCGCTGCCTCCCGGGTTGTTTTTCGATAATCTGCCGGTTATCTCCCGGGAAGCCTCCGCTGCAAGATGATCAAATCGATCCGGAGACAGGCCAAGCTTTTCCTGCACATAGCCGTGAAGCGCTTCCATGGCTGCTTCGTTGGCTTCCGTGTAATTATATAATGTATTATCAATGTCAAATATCACACAACGAATCATATAGCCTGACCCTCCTCTGCAAATGTTTTCTGCCTGTTTCTGCGGTTTCCCGCAGAACCTTTTTACAGAAATTTTTTAATCTGTCTGTAAACGCCTGCTCCATCCAGCCCGTATTTTTCCAGCAGTTTCACCGCAGGACCGGATTCACCGAAGACATCATTTACACCGATCCGTTTTACCGGCACCGGCGCTTTCTCTGAAAGCACTTCGCATACAGCTCCGCCCAGTCCGCCGATGATGGAATGTTCCTCCACCGTTACGATGCGGCCTGTTTCACGGGCTGCTTTCACTACAAGTTCTTCATCCAGAGGTTTGATGGTATGAATGTTGATCACACGGGTGCTGATACCGTCTGCTTCCAGCTTTTCGGCAGCCTCCAGTGCACTGCTGACGCAGAGGCCTGTTGCAATGATCGTCAGATCTTTACCCTCTTTCAGGGTTACCCCTTTGCCGATTTCAAATCTGTAGTCCTCATTGTCATTGATCACCGGTACGGCCAGTCTGCCAAGACGCAGATATACGGGGCCGTCAAAGGCTGCAGCAGCTTTTACGGCAGCTTTTGCTTCCACATCATCCGCAGGATTGATGACCGTCATTCCGGGAATCGTGCGCATCAGGGCAATATCTTCGTTGCACTGATGGGTTGCACCGTCTTCGCCTACGGAAATACCTGCATGCGTTGCTGCGATTTTCACATTCAGATGAGGATATCCCACGGAATTTCTTACCTGTTCAAACGCACGGCCTGCTGCAAACATGGCAAATGTGCTGGCAAAAGGAATTTTGCCGGTAGTCGCCAGTCCGGCGGCAATACCGATCATATTGGATTCTGCGATTCCGCAGTCAATATGTCTTTCAGGATAAACCTTTTTGAATACGCCTGTCTTTGTAGCAGCAGCCAGATCGGCATCCAGAACCACCAGATTATCGTATTCGGCACCCAGCTCCACCAGAGCATTGCCGTAGCTGTCACGAGTCGCAATTTTCTTTACTTCTGACATAACGCTTCACCTGCTTTCGTAAGTTCTTCCATGGCAGTTTCATATTCCGCATCATTCGGTGCCTTTCCGTGCCATCCTGCATTATTTTCCATAAAAGACACACCTTTGCCTTTTACCGTTTTCATGATAATGGCAACCGGAGAACCTTTTACAGTCTTTGCCTCTTCAAATGCCCTGCGCAGCTGGTCCATGTCATTGCCGTCTGCCACATTGATCACATGGAAATTAAAGGCTTCAAACTTTCTGTCGATGGGATAGGGAGAACATACCTCCTCCACAGTGCCGTCAATCTGCAGATTATTGTTATCTACGATAACTGTCAGGTTATCAAGATTTTTTGCGCCTGCAAACATGGCAGCTTCCCATACCTGTCCTTCCTGGATCTCACCGTCGCCAAGCAGCGTGTATACATGCCAGGATTTCCCGTCAAGCTTTGCCGAAAGTGCCATGCCCACTGCCGCGGAAATACCCTGTCCAAGAGAACCGCTGGACATATCAATACCCGGTGTATGGGCAATACAGGGATGTCCCTGCAGATGGGAACCGATATGGCGGAGGGTCGGCAGATCCTCCACCGGGAAATATCCGCGGTGAGCCAGCGCAGAGTAAAGTCCGGGCGCTGTATGGCCTTTCGACAGAACAAAACGGTCGCGGTCTGCTTTTTTCGGATCTGCGGGATCGATATTCATTTCCTCAAAATACAAATAGGTAAATAAATCTGCTGCGGATAAGGAGCCGCCGGGATGACCGGCCTTTGCACTGTGTACGGAGGTCACGATTCCTTTACGCACTTCCACAGCCATTTTCTGTAATTCCAGTGTTGTCATTACTGTCCTCTCTTTCTGCTTCTGATGTACGGCTCATTCTTCCTGTACTTTTCAGTTTTTACTGTCCGTAGTAAGCATTTTCTCCGTGCTTGCGGAAGAAATGTTTATCTCTGATGGAGTCCGGTGCAGTAGTTACGCGGGGATTGATCTGCTCCGTTTTTGTGGCCATTTTCGCAACTTCCTCCAGCACAACCGCATTATGGACTGCTTCTGCGGCATCTTTTCCCCATGCAAAGGGGCCGTGGTTCGCACACAGAACAGCCGGTGTGTACATGGGATTCAGCCCAAGCGTTTCAAAGGTTTCAATAATCACCAGACCGGTATTTTTTTCATATTCTCCGCCGATTTCTTCCGGTGTCAGACTTCTTGCACAGGGAATCGGACCATAAAAATAATCAGCATGGGTAGTTCCGTACAGCGGAATGCTGCGGCAGGCCTGCGCCCATGCAGTTGCCTCCGGTGAATGAGTATGAACGATTCCGCCGATTTCCGGATATTTTTTATACAGTTCCATATGGGTGGGCGTATCGGATGAAGGCTTATAGTTTCCTTCAATCTTATTGCCCTCCAGGTCCATAACTACCATATCTTCGGGCTTCATCACATCATAATCCACACCGCTGGGTTTGATGACAAAATATCCCGTTTCCCGGTCAATGGCACTGACATTTCCCCAGGTATAGGTGACCATTTTCCGTTTGGGGAGTTCCATATTGGCTTCGTAAACCAGTTTTTTCAGTTCTTCTAACATAAGCACCTCCTGCTTGGCAATCAATATTGTCTATACATATCAATATTTTCTGTATCATCAATATTTTCTGTATATATAATAATTGTTGAATATCTCCTGAAAGGCTCTGATATTTTCTTCCGTATGTGCCCCGAAAACAGAAGAGCCCGCTACGATTCTGTCTGCTCCTGCTTCCAGAACCGTCTGCACATTGTCCAGTTTGATCCCGCCGTCCACCATAATATGAACCCCGGGATTTTCCCGGTCGATCATCGCTTTCAGTTCACAGATCTTTTCGGTCATGGCCGGAATATATTTCTGGCCGCCGAATCCCGGATTAACCGTCATCAGCAGTACCGTATCCACATCCTGCAGCACATATTTCAATTCGGAAAGGCCGGTGGCGGGATTCAGTACAACACACGCCTGCATTCCCGTCTCCCGGATCTGTCCCACGGTTCTGTGAAGATGACGGCAGGCTTCCGCATGCACGCTGATACTGTCTGCACCACAGTCAGCAATGGCTTTCACATAGCGCCCCGGTTCCTCCACCATCAGATGCACGTCGAAAAACAGAGAAGACACATTTCTCATGGCTTTGATAACCGGCATTCCAAGCGATATGCTGGGGACAAACACACCGTCCATCACATCCACATGAAGCATTTTCACACCGCACGCTTCCACAAGTTTCAATTCCTGTTCCAGTCTGGCAAAATCAGCCGCCAGAACAGAAGGAAGTAATTCGATCATTTATTCTTCCACCGTATAGTACGCGACTTCATCGATTTCACGGTTTGCTGCAATAATGACATCGTTCTTTCCATTATTGATCACCATACAGTTTGCAGAACCGCAGTCTTCATCGACGATCTGTACTTCACAGGAAGCCGTATCTTTATTAAATGTAAAGATCATCAGATTGCGTTTTCCTTTCCGGTGTCCGATAACAAATACCGGTTTTCCGCAGAGCATGCCGCCGTAGATGGCGTGAAGGAAATCCGCCTTTTCTTCAAATTCATATACCGCTTTGTACCTGCCTTCTTTTTTCTTATAAATGGTAATCGTATCACCGTGGAAAGGTGAAAGAACCAGCATTTCCTTTTCTCCGTCGCCGTCCAGATCCACCATGGAAGCATCGCTGGCAGGAGTATCAAGAAGCTGCTCGATGGTCCATTCACCACCCTCTGTTTCGGGCGGGAAGAACTGATATACACCGTTGTCTGCGGAAATCAGGGCAGTTTCCACACCGCTTTCCACAATTTTGTAATAACCGTGATTTTTCAGCATGTTGTCTTTGATCACGGTAAGCTCCAGCTGATGGTCCTCGTTAAATACGCTCAGATCATCCGGCAGAACGGCTGCGTAAACCTTACCGGGCATGGACCAGTCATCCTTGTATTCATGGCCCGATTTCAATGCACAGGCAATCAGGTAATTCACGCCGTTTCTCCTGATAATGTCAAAACGGTGCACGTGAGGCAGGTCAACCAGTGTGCGGATCTCCCAGTTTCCTTTTGCAATGGGAGTTACGATCACGATTTTTGCCTCTTTGGAATCATTGGGGGAGTAAAATTTGTGAGTTGCCAGAAACTGACCGTTGCTGTCCGGCACCTGAACCATGCTCATAACACCGCCGGGCTGCTCCCACACAGTATCCACCTGATTTCCATTCATATCAAATAACAGACATCTGTCTACCTTTTCTGCTGCTACCAGGAAATAATCCTGATCGTTATAATGAAGAGGTGCACAGGAATAACATTTTGTAAGATTCGAAATTACTTTTTTTTCAAATTTCATATTGATTTGCCTCCAGAAATCAATCCGCTGTCCCAGCCGAAATGCTCTGCTGCACAGAACATTTCGGTTTCAGATACTATTTATCAGACACTATGCCTGCTGTGCCAGAATGCCGGTCATCATCCGGTTGGCATACAGAAGGTCCTCTTTCCATTCAGGATTTCCCGTATACCAGAATTCGGTAACATATTTACGGATACCGATTTCCCATGCCGCCTTAATTGCTGCCTGAAAATCCACATGACCGGTTCCAAAGGGAACTTCACGGAATACGCCCGGTACTGTTTCCTTTAAGTGCATGGCAACTACATGTCCTGCGCCTGTTTTCAGGTCCTCCAGCACATCTGTACCATATTTTTTTGCTGCATTTGTAATATTGCCGATATCGGGATAAACGTTGAGATAAACAGAATTGATTTTATTAACATATGCCATGGATTTTTCCACGGTATTCATGAATTCGGTTTCCATGGTTTCAAAGCCCATAACCACGCCGGCTTTTGCAGCCATGGCAACCGATTTTTTCAGATTTTTTTCGAAACGCTCCACTGTTTCGGGAGTGGAATCTTCATAATATACATCATAGCCCGCAAGCTGTATGATCCGGATTCCCAGGTCATCTGCCAGCTGAATTGCTTTTTCCATGATTTCCATACCTCTGGCACAGATATCGGGATCGCTGCTGCCAAGCGGGTATTTGCGGTGTCCGGAAAGGCACATGGTCCGTATGGGAATTCCCACCTTTTCCATGATGTCCACCAGTTCCAGACGTTCCTCCCTGCTCATATCCAGCCGCTTCAGTTTTTCATCGGTTTCATCGATGCTGATTTCCACAAAGTCAAATCCCGCCTCTTTCGCCGCAGTCAGCTTTTCTTTCCAGTCAAGCGTTGAGGGCATGGATTTCTCATATAAACCAAGAGTATATGCTTTTGCCATTTACTGTCTCCTTTTTGAAAGCAGGATGGCAATTCGCGTATTCTCTTAATCCGGGACTGCCATCACCGCTTAAACGTATCGGCCCTGCTTACCTGATGCACGGTAATTCCACGTTCTCTCAGTGCATCACAGATTTCAGCAGGTGCCTTCTCATCTGTGATCAGGTTCGTTATCTTATCGATGCCGCAGCTGATGAAGCTTGAATTTTTCCCGATTTTGGTGTGATCAGCCAGAATATAGGTAACCTCCAGTGAATGATCCACCATCAGCTGGTTGATATTCACTTCGTTGGCATTCTCCGTAGTCATGCCGCATTCCAGTGAAAAGCCCGAACAGCCCACAAAAGTTTTCTTTGCATAGACTGTCTGCAGATTTCTGAGCGCAAAATCCCCTACCATTGCTTCTTTGGGGTGGCGGAGTTCTCCGCCTGTCAGAATGATATTCACTTCCGGTCTGAGATTGCCGTACAGTGCTTTTCCATTGTTGGTGATCACTGTCACATGTTTGTCCTGCAGATAATCTACCAGCTGCAAAGCTGTGGAACTGGTATTGATGAAAATGGTATCTTCATCCTGCACCAGTTCTGCTGCATAGCGGGCGATGAGGGCCCGGTACATCTGTACCTCATCCTCAAAATCATTGTCACCTACCGCAAAACTGGGCGCAGCTCCCCCGTAAAAGCGCACAAGCTGCTTGTTGTCCTCCAGATACTGCAGATCACGTCTTACAGTGATCGGCGATACCCCGAGAATTTCCGACAGTTCGTCCACACGCACTTCCGGACGGGTTTCCATCATCTCCAGAATCCTTTTTCTTCTGTTTTCAATTACTGATCGTTCTCTTTTCATAGAATACTCCTTTACTCAGATATCTTTCTGGCCATGGATATAAATTAGTAGTCTATTCAGGGAAACAATTGATTCAATTTTCCTGCTGCTATTCCTTTTTACCAAAATCTTTCGGGATCCGGCCGGCCCTGCCGACCGGAACGCTCCGCCAGTGAAACATCAATTAGTCGATAATACCATGCTCCTTTAAGCCTTTTTCGATTTCCTGTGCTGACATGATGTTCTTCAGACCGATTACGATAGTACCGTTCTTTTCCGCATCCTTGAACATGCTGACAAAATTCTTTGCACAGAACACCACATCAAAATTTCTTGCTGCAGTCTTTCCTTCCGATAATGCACAGTGATGAACCTGTGCGGGTTTTAAACCTGCCTTATCCAGAACCTTCTGCATTGTCATCTTCATCATCAGACTGGAACCTGCACCATTCGCACAGCATACGAGAAACTTTAAATTATTTTTCATGATTTTATACTCCTTTGCTTTATTTTATCATCCTTTATCAATAATTAACAGTGAAAAACCGAATCTTATTCTCTCTGAGCCTTTAATTCCTTATAAGCTTCGTAATCTTCTGTCATCTTGAAGTAACCTTCTTTGTCCATACGATACTGGATCTGGGGAATTGCCAGCAGAACGATTACAACCAGAGCGATACCAATGTAGCTTAAGTACTTCATAACTACAGTCATCACAGGCCATACTACAGCCCAGTCCCACATACCAAGATATCCGCCGTAAGCAGCCATGCCGACCCAGCCGGCGATGAATGCGGAACCGAATACCTGACAGATACCGGAGATAAAGGGAAGGATCAAAGCAGCCTTAATGCCGCCTTTTTCATTGGCAAAAATAGCAATTGTAGCGTTGTCGAAGAATACCGGAACGAATCCGCAGATGATCAGCACGGGGCTCTTTAATACGATCAGAACGGCGATTGCCAGAATCTGTCCTGCGAAACCTGCCAGGAAGCCGAGCGGTACTGCATTCTCAGAACCGAAACCAAATGCAACAGCACAGTCAACGCCGGGTACGGAACCGGGCAGAAGCTTGTCAGCAATCCCCTGGAAGGAAGCGGTCAGTTCCGTTACGAAGGTACGAACACCCAGCTGAAGGATTGCCAGATATACGGAGAAGTACAGACATGTCTGGATCACATAGAATACCATACTCTGTCCTTCCTGCATGAAGCCCTGCTCCGTCAGATAATCGCGGCCCAGAATGCAGAGGATCGCACCGAAGAACAGAAGCATCAGGATGGAAGTACATACCATATTTTCATTGAAGATGGACATAAAACCGGGAAGTTCGATGTCATCGATCTTTTTAACCTTTTTGCCGTCTTTCTTTTTGCCGAACAGCTTTTCAGCCAGCCATGTGTTCAGAGCAATACCGAACATCTGCTGGTGAGCCAGACAGAAGCCTGCACCGTCTGTCAGTTCCTGACAGGGTTTGATGGTCATATTTGCGCCGACTGCCCAGTATAAACCAAGAACCAGTGCCATAACTACCAGAGTTGCCACTCTGCTCTTCATCAGGAAGGGACATGCAAACAGGATCAGCCAGTAAGCAGTTGCGGCCTGCTGAACCTGTACATGACCGGTGGTAAACAGAGCGCGCATTTTTGTGTATTTGCTGAAACGTACCAGAAGGATGTTTACGATAAATGCGATCAGCAGAAGGATCATGGCATCTCCGAAGCCTTTGCCGAATACCTCTTCCACACCGGCTGTTACCGCATTCTGTCCAAAGTAGGGGTCAATAACCGTAGCATCCATATTGAATTTATCCTTCAGGCCTACCAGTACGGGACGGAAATTGCTTACCAGTCCTGAAGAACCGACTGCCAGAATCAGATAGCCGACAATTGCCTTGATTGCACCTGCCAGAATATCATACCAGGGCTTTTTCATTAACGCGTAACCGATAATAACGATCAGACCAATCATAAATGCAGGCTGCTGCAGGACATTGGTCGCAAAATAGGACCATATTTTCATTAAAATCTCCATAAGTACTTCTCCTTTGTTAATCAATCCAGAAATTTTTCCTGAATTGCAATCAGATCTTCGGGGGTATGGGCATCTGCCAGAGCTTCAATTGCTTCATCATTGTTGAACAGCTCTGAAAGTCTCTGTATGTTGTTCATGTGCTGCTCACCGTCGCAGGAAGCGATGGTAAAGAACAGCTGTGCCTCTTTGATCTCACCGTCTTCATCCGGCTCAAATGCAACCGGTTTATCCAGATGCATAAATGCAATGGCTGTTTTGTTAACGCCTTCTGCACCCTGTGTGGAATGGGGCATTGCCACATTGGGAATGATAACAATATAAGGGCCGTATGTTTCCACACATTTGATAATATCTTCTTTATAGTTTGCTTCCACAGTGCCGTCTGCTTCAATGGATTCGCAGCTCATGCGGATCGCTTCCCTCCAGTCGGGCGCTGATTCGGCAAATTTATAATGCTTTTTTTCAACAAATTCTTTTAACATATCACGTTCTCCTTTTAACAATTCCGCTTCTTCTTACAGACAGGAACGGAAAGGAATATTCTGAGGTGCTTCGAAACAGTCTTCGAATCCTCTTCTATGATGGTATGCTTTCTTATCTTTGTCAACAGGATATACGTATTTGCCTCCGACTTCCCAGAAGAAAGGATGGAACTTGTAATCCAGACGGTCTTTTTTCATGTCGTACAGCACGCGGATTTCATTCACATCGGCCATGAAATTGGTCCATACATCATAGTGGATCGGGATAACCACCTTGCACTGCAGAGCTTCCGCCATTCTCAGGATATCACAGGAAGTCATCTTGTCAGCCATGCCGACGGGGTTTTCACCGTAGGAACCGAAAGCAACATCAATATCATAGTCCTTGCCGTGTTTCGCAAAATAGATGGAGTAGTGTGAATCACCGCTGTGGTAAATGTTTCCGCCGGGTGTTTTAACCAGATAGTTTACAGCCTTGTCATCCATATCGGTAGGGCAGATGCCTGTCAGTTCTTCGCGGTCAGGACCTGTGGAATCAGTCGTTACCAGGCAGGTTCTGTCGAAGGAATCAAGTGCTACGATTTCAATATCCTTGATTTTGATCGTATCGCCGGGCTTAACCGTAATGCAGCGGTCAGCCGGTACTCCCCACTTCTGCCACAGTTCCACAGATTTCTTCGGTCCGATAAAAGGAACGGGGATTTCCTTACCATTCTCATCAATCGTGGTCATACCGCTCTGAATCACATGTGCTGCATATTCAGCGCTCATATGGTCCTGATGATAATGGGTGGCCAGAACCGCATCCACCTGTTTGATCGCGAATGGATCGATTACGAAGGGTACTGCTCTCAGATTGGGCTGCATTGCTCTTGCACCGCACATATTGGCCATCTGGTGTCCGACTTTCATTTTTCCGTCGCCATGTGTTCTCTTGCCGTTGCCGCACCAGAGATCAATGCTGATATTGCAGCCGCCGGGAGTCTTGAACCACATACCTGTACAGCCGAGCCACCACATGGCAACTGTACCGGGTTTTACTACTTCATTTTCAATCTCTTCATTCAGCCATGTACCCCACTCGGGAAAAGTACTCATAATCCAGCTCTCACGGGTAATTTCATCAACTTTGCTCATACAATAACCTCCATCGTTTTCTTCACATTTTTATTCATTTTGTTCAGGTACCTTCTTTAAATGTATGCTCATTTTATCATGTCTTTATGTTCTTTTCAAGATATTTATATGATTATTTGTTCCTTTAAATGATTATTTTGTTTTTATTGATGCTCTTTGCGTTTGTTAAATGATTGTTTTTACGATTAAATATATGTATTTCGTTCATATTTTCTCAAAATACATATATTTGTGTTATTTTTATAAATATTTTTGATATTTTACATATGTTTTAGTTTTTTTTACATGTATTTTATGATTGTTACCCTCTATAAGACATTTATTATGAATAATATATGTTTTTATATATCAATAAACGCATTTTTCCATTTAAAAAAGAATCTCGTTCCACGAGATTCTCATACCAAAAACAGGGTTCACCATATCCCTTGGGACCATATGGTAAACCCTGTTTACATACTTTTCCTGTAACTGCCCGGCTCTGAACAGTTACCTGTTCTTAAATTTTCGCCACCGGCAGCTATTCTGCTTCCAGCCCGGCCGCATCCCTGCCCACAGCCTCCGGAAACAGCAGTTTCGGCAGAAACACCAGATGTTTCATGCAGAACCGCACGATCGTACCGATCAGCATGGCCGTAATAACCGTTCCTTCCCGCACACCCTGAAGTCCGTGAAACGCGGCCAGAGAAATCAGGACAGCGCAGATGACCATGGAGGAATCCACCCCGATCTTGGTATTTCCCACTTCGGTGTGAAACCGCTGTGTAATCGCCCTGACAAAGGCCTCCCCCGGCAGCATCACCACATCAGCCAGAAATTCCGTATATACCCCAAATCCCAGAATCAGGCATCCGATCAACAGGCACAGAACCTGCATCACATAATTCTGCGGATCCATCCAGTCCAGAATCCCCATGGAAATATCCAGAAAATATCCCAGCAGGAAAGAGACCGGAATCTGCAGAAGTTCTCTCAATTTAAACTGTTTGCCAAGCAGAATCACCTGAAATACGATCAGGAGCAGATTGACAATAATCGTAAACTCCCCGATAGTCGGCCCAAAAGCCAGACTCAGCGTATACGGCACACTGGAAATCGGAGAAGTACCCAGACCGGCCTTCGTAATAAAAGAAATACCAAATGAATTGATAAACAGGCCGACCAGAAAAAGTGCATACCGTTTGAAAAGTTCCTTCTTTGACATATTATTTCCTTCCTTCGTATCATAATAAGCTGTCCAAAACATTTTTCCCGTATAGTTTACCCCATGATCGCCCGATTTTGCAACAAAATTCTCTCTCCCACGTACTGTTCAGAACTTCATTCCGCCCCACAGCCTTCACTTCTTCAGGCCGAAGTCTGATCAGTTACAAACCTTTAACCTTCCCTTAAAAAAACCTTAAATCATTATTAGCAGCTTATTAAAATTCTATCTGTATACTTTTAATCAGGTACCTGTCTTCGCCGGTGTTTTCAAGGCCGACACTGAATGGTTGCCTGTTATCATATGAACCGTTATTTTATAATAAGGAGAACGTCATGAAAAAAAGTGCTGTATTTTTATCCCTGCTGCTGTCAGCTTCTCTGCTGTTTGGATGCAGCGGGAAAACAGAGGGTGAAGCCTCTGTTCAGTCCATTTCCATGATCTGCGGGATCGGTTCTACCGGGCTTGCTGATCGTTTTGCAGGGGTTGTCAGCCCCAAAAGTGAAACCAGTATCAAGAAGAATGAGGAACAGACTGTTTCAGAGGTCAAAGTAAAGGCCGGAGACAAAGTAAAAAAAGGCCAGGTTTTATTTACTTATGATGAAGAGCAGACACAGCTGGATCTTGAAAAAGCCCAGCTGGAACTGGATCAGCTGAAAAACTCACGGGAGGCGCAGAAACAGGAGAAGGCTTCGCTGGAAAAAGAACGTGCTTCGGCTTCCCAGGATCAGAAGCTTTCCTATACTCTGGAAATTCAGGAGGCGGAGACCGCCATTCTGGAGGCTGACTATAATATTTCCACCAAAGAAAAGGAAGTGGAGAAGCTGAAAAAGACGCTGAAAAATCTGACGGTCAAATCCCCGGTAAACGGTCAGATCCAGACAATTAATGAAGAGGGCGCTTCCGACAGCAACGGAAATCCTCTCCCTTATATCACAATCGTAGAAACCGGCAGCTACCGGGTAAAAGGCTATGTGAATGAAACCAACGCACAGGCTCTGGCAGAAGGGACTGCCGTTCTTCTCCGTTCACGGGTGGATGATACCGTATGGCACGGCACCATTTCTTCCATCGACTGGGAGAATCCGGAACAGGCCGGAGGCAGCGATTATATTTACGGCGGCGCGGCCGATTCAACCACCACCTCCAGCAGATACCCGTTCTATGTTAAACTGGAAGATGATAAAAATCTGATGCTGGGCCAGCATGTATATATCGAGCCTGACTACGGACAGGAAGACAATGAGGCCTCCGATGCTCTGGAACTGCCTTCCGTTTACATCAATGATACTGACAGTTCTCCCTGGGTATGGGCGCAGAATGATAAAAATCTTCTGGAAAAACGCAGCATCACTCTGGGTGAATATAATGCAGACATGGATACGTGGCCTGTAACAGACGGCCTGACCGCCGATGATTATATTGCATTTCCTGATGACAGCCTGCAGGAAGGCATGACCTGTGTCACATATGACGAAAATTCTTTCAGCGACGGGTCACAGCCTGTGGAGAATATAGAAGGGAACAGCAATATGGACAGCATGGATAACGCTGCCGGTAATGAAGCAGCGGACAGCGCTGCCGGTTCTGCAGACAGTGTCGGCGACGGGTCTTCCGATTCAAACGGAGGAGGTATGTGATGATTCTTGAAATGCATGATATCTGTAAGGAATACCCCGTGGGCAAATCTACCGCTCAGATTTTAAAACATATTGATCTCCAGATCATGGAAAATGATTATCTGGCCATCATGGGACCGTCCGGTTCAGGGAAAACAACTCTGATGAACCTGATCGGCTGCCTCGATGTCCCCACTTCAGGCAGCTACCATCTTGCCGGCAGGGATATAACCGGATGCAGTGATAATCAGCTGGCGGAGATCCGGAACCGGGAGCTGGGTTTTGTTTTCCAGTCTTTCCATCTGCTTCCCGGGATGAATGCCCTTGACAATGTGGCACTGCCTCTGCTGTACCGGGGTATCAAAAAAGAAGAACGCCGGGAACGCGCCCGGGAAGCTCTGAAAACAGTTGGGCTGGAAGACCGAATCACCTTCCGCCCCGACCAGCTTTCCGGCGGCCAGTGCCAGCGTGTGGCAATCGCCCGGGCTATCGTAGGCCAGCCCCGCCTTCTGCTGGCCGATGAACCAACAGGTGCCCTTGATTCCGCATCGGGACAGCAGATCATGGAACTTTTTGGGCAGCTTCACGACAATGGATCTACCATCATCATGATCACGCACGACCGCAGCGTGGCTGAACATGCACAGACCATCATGTACATTCACGACGGCGTCCTGACAGGAGGTGAATCAGATGAATAAAACAGTTAAACGTATCCTCTGTCTGTTCCTGATCACAGCCATTATCTGCGGTGCTGTATGGGGCGGTCTGATTCTGATCCGCAATGCACAGAAAAAACCGGTAAATGTCTATCCTGTATCCGCGTTTTCAGACAGCGGTGATTACACCGGCAGTTCCCAGACCTACGGCACGGTTACCATGAATCATATGCAGAAAGTCCTTCTGACCGAAACCCAGACTGTGAAGAAAATCCATGTAAAAGAAGGCCAGACCGTGAAAAAAGGAGATAAGCTTCTTTCCTATGACACAACGCTTACCGATATTGATCTGGAAAAAGCCCGGATCGAACTGGATAAATTAAAGCTTCAGAAAACTACTGCAGAAAATGATCTGGCAAAATATAAAAAAATGAAACCTCACTCCAGTGTGCTGATCACTCCTTCTTCTGATATTACGTATACACCGCAGAAAACACCCATGCTTCTGGGCGGTTCCGGCACAGAAGATGACCCCTTCTATTATCTCTGGAGCGAGGACGATATCCTGACCGAAAGCCTGCAGAACCGGATTCTCTCCGGCAGTCAAGGAGGGGGGACCTCTTCAACCGGTGTTAAACCAGCTGAATCTTCCCAGACGGCTGAAAACGGGGAATCAGCAGCTGAAAGCACGCCGGCGCAGGCCGATTCTTCCCCGGCTGAGTCTTCACAGACAACTCCATCACAGGCTGCTTCCGATGAGAAGCCGGAAAGCAACTCTTCTTCCGGTAAAGAAGCCTGGGTTGTTTTCATTGTCCGCGAAAACAATGCGCTGAACGGAAAGGTAACCGACAGCTGGGGCGTTCATCTGAATAAAAGTTCCGGAAGTCTTCAGATGCAGTTTTTCCAGACCGATCTGCCGGATCATATTCAGCAGTATGATTCTGTACCGGAGCCTTACTATCAGGAATCCGGTTCCGATTATACAGCTTCGGAGCTGGCTCAAATGAAATCTGAAAAAGCACAGGAAATCAGCGATCTGGAAGTGTCCATTAAGATTGCAGAACTGGATTTGAAACAGAAGGAAAAGGAAAATAACGACGGAACGGTTGTCAGTGAAATTGACGGAACGGTAAAAGCGGTCCGCGATCCTGACAAAGCTTTTAAAAACAACGAACCGGTTCTGGAAATTTCCGCGGGAGGCGGTTACTATATCGACGGTGCCCTGAGTGAAATGGAACTGGGAACCGTTCAGACCGGACAGATGGTACAGGTCAGTTCCTGGACTACCGGCGTATCCTGCGAAGGCGAAATCGTGGAAATTTCCGATTATCCCACCACAAATGCTTCCTCCTATTCCAGCGACGGCAACACCAATGTATCCTATTATCCTTTCCGGGTATTTGTAGATGAATCAGCCAATCTGATGGAAAATGACGCCGTGGATATTACGTACAGCAATCAGATCGTAACAGACGGAACTTCCTCCTTCTATCTGGAAAATTCATTTATCAGGACGGAAAAAGGCAAAAGCTGGGTTTACATACGTGGAGAAGACGGACTGCTCAGACAGCAGGCGGTGCAGACCGGCAAAGATCTGTACGGCTGCTATACGGAAGTTCTAAACGGTCTGACAACTGAGGACTACATTGCCTTTCCTTATGGAAAAGATGTGTCCGACGGCGCGCAGACCAGTGAAGCCACGCCGGATCAATTATACGAATATTAGAAGGGAGATTGTCCATGCTTGAAAATATTGCGCTGTCCTTTCAGGGCATATGGAGTCATAAACTCCGGTCATTTTTAACCATGCTCGGCATTATTATCGGTATTGCATCAATTATTACAATTGTATCTACCATTAAAGGAACGAACGAACAGATCAAAGAGAATCTCATCGGTGCGGGCAGCAATGTGGTCACGGTAAAGCTGACGCAGGACGGAGGAGAAGTGGATCTGGAATACTCCTCCCTGCCGGAGGGTGTTTCCGTAATTGATGAAGATACCAGAGCGGCTCTGGATGAACTGAGCGGCGTGAAAGAGACATCACTTTATCGTCAGCGCCAGTATGTAAACAGTGTATTTTACAAAAATTCTTCATTCAACGGCAATCTGTACGCCATTGATTCCCATTATTTCTCCGTAAATGGTTATACGGTCAACTACGGACGCAATTTTGTGGAACGGGATTTTACCGGCTGTCATAAAGTGGCAATCATTGACGAAAAGACCGCCGGTCGACTGTTTGAAGGGGCCAATCCCATCGGACAGACCATGGAAATAAACAGCGAACCATTTACAGTTGTGGGAGTCGTATCCAAATCAAATACAGTCTCTCTGCAGATTGACAGTTACAGTGACTATATGATGTATGCAGATACCTCCGGCGGCTCTCTGTTTATTCCGGACAACTGCTGGCCTATCGTATACCGTTATGATGAACCTCAGCGGGCAGCTGTTCGTGCGGCTTCCACCGATGACATGACCTCTGCCGGTGATGCCGCGGCAAAAAAACTGACCGAAACCCAGATCACCGGCAGTACATACGCCTATCAGGCGGATGATCTGCTGAAACAGGCCACCGATCTTCAGGCTCTGGCCAGTTCCACCAGCAGCCAGCTCATATGGATCGCCGGAATTTCCCTGCTGGTAGGCGGCATCGGTGTTATGAATATCATGATGGTATCAGTAACGGAACGGACCCGTGAGATCGGTCTGAAAAAAGCCATCGGCGCAAAACGCAGCCGCATCCTGTGGCAGTTCCTGACCGAAGCAGCCGTGCTCACCTGCCTCGGCGGACTCATCGGTGTTATCAGCGGCATCGGACTGGCACAGATGATGGCAAAAATCATGCAGACACCAGTCGCCATCAGCATACCGGCCTGCATCATCGCAGTCGTATTCTCCATGGTGATCGGTATCATTTTCGGCATGGTACCAGCCATAAAAGCCTCCAAACTCAACCCTATTGAGGCACTGCGGAGGGAATAAAACATTTTTTGTTACTGTTCAGGACTTCTGCCTGAAAGCAGGAAAACCTGCGGCGGCAGAAGAACTGTGGTATCCTGTTAAGGGGACCATTGAAAACGCCGGTGCTTAGCGAGCAGGCTGCCGAAGGTGGTCTGCGAGTTTAGCATCCGCTGCGTTTGATTTTGAGCGAGAGCGCGTCTCCGAACAGGGAATCACAATCCTTCTGCCTCACTGCATCGTATTTCCGGACGAAGCCTGAATTGTAACCCCAAACCCTTATGGAGGATTTTTATGGATAAGTTTGATAATGAAAAGCTGGGGGCCCGCGTGAAGGAGCTGCGGCTCCAGATGGGGCTGACCCAGAATCAGGTGGCCAAAGCGCTGCATGTTACACCCGGGTACATCAGTAATGTGGAAAATAACCGTACAGCCATGTCTCTGCGTATGCTGACCTATTACGCCAGATTATCCGGGATTACACTGGATTCTCTGGTTGGTCAGATTGAACCGGAGTATGAGAAAACAGCTCTGGATAATGAACTTCTGGAAAAAATATCCCTTTTGAGCGCGCAGCAGAAAAGAAAGCTGATTAAAACACTGGAAATATGGGAAAGTGAAACAATCTGACGGATTATTTCAGTTTTTTCTTATCAAGACCGGCAAAAAAGCCTGCCAGCAGGGTACCGGAGATGGAATGCCATACGCAGGACACTGCACAGATGACTGCTGATTCCGGAGCGGCTGCAAACTGGGCTGTTGTAGTTGCCAGATTGGTAGCCAGCCCTGCATTCTGCATGCCGACCTCAATGGAAATCGTTCTTTTCTTGGCCGTATTCATACCGGTAATCCGCCCTGCAGTATAGCCCAGCAGGTAACCAAGACTGTTGTGCAGCAGAACAGCTGCAAAGATAACAGCACCTGAAGTAAAGAATTTTGATCCCTGAGATGAAATCACACCGCCGACAACACAGGCCAGTCCCAGAACAGCAATGCCGGGCATTACTTTCTGCAGTTCCTGAAATACTTTTTTCTTTCCAAAGAAATAATTCAGCACAAAGCCGATGGCAATGGGAAGAATGACCGTTTCGATAATGGAAACAAACATGGGAAGGCCTTTTACGGCAATCTTTGTACCGCTGGCAAGAAAAGATACCAGCAGAGGTGTCATAACAGGGGACAGCAGTGTGGATACTGTAGTCATCCCAACGGAAAATGCCACATCTCCCCCGCAGAGGTAGGACATGATATTGGAAGAGACACCACCGGGGCAGCATCCCACCAGAATCAATCCCAGTGCAATGGCATCAGGCAGATGAAGCAGACGGGTGATACCAAATGCCAGAAAAGGCATGATCAGATACTGCGCACCAGCACCGATACAGATATCAAGCGGCCTCTGAGCCAGAATCTTAAAATCCTGTGTCGTCAGCGTCAGACCCATACTGAACATGATCACACCGATAATAATGGACTGGCTGGTAAATTTATTGCCCACCGGATCCATGAACAGCAGCTGGTTGACCCATGCCATCATAACCGGAACCAGAAATGTGATGACCGCTACAGCAATCACCACAATAGATGTGTAGTCTGATAAAAATTTACTGATTTTTTGTAATGTCTTCATAACAGAACCTCCTTCAAACAGCATTTTCCCTCTTGATTTTTTAATATTTCAGTAACTGTTCAAATCTGCTTGGATCTGAACAGTTACATATTTCAACCAAAAAGTCCCTGCCAGATCATCATAAACAATCTGGCAGGGACGAATATAATCCGCGTTACCACCCTGGTTCTGTGGAAATACTCCACAACACTTCACGTACTGCATACGCTTTCCCTTTAACGGGGGATACCGGCGGGACCTACTGAATTTCAGTCTGCTCCTTCGAGATGATATCCACATTTTTCGACAGATCTGCTCACACCATACACAGACTCTCTGAACTGTCAGCACAAATACGGCATTGTTCTCTTCAACGGATTTGGGTGAAAAATATTAAATTGCTGTACAGACTCTATTATAGTCACACAAAAGCAAAAAACAAGACAGAATTTCACTGTTTTTCCATACATTTTCAGACAATCTGCTCTCTTTTTTGAAATAAATCTGCTTCAGAAACAGTTCAGTTCCCGAAAACACTCTGTTCAACTGTTTGATCAGAGCAGCCCGTCGGGATGCTGGCCGGACCATCCGGTCTGCGGCATGGTTTCCAGACGGTACATATCCTCGCGGCTGATCTCAAAAGAGAAAATATCCTGATTCTGCTCCATCCGTTCCAGGGAAGATGCCTTGGGAAGAGGAATCACCTCTTCCTGAAAAGCAAACCGAAGACAGATCTGCGCAGCAGAGGTTTCGTATTTGCGCGCCAGTTCCAGAATCAGCGGATCCTCCAGAACACGCCTTCTTCCCAGGGGACTCCATGCCTGCACACGGATATTATGTTCCTTACAGTAATGGAGCGTCACCGCCTGATGATAACCCGGATGGAACTCCAGCTGATCCACCATGGGGGCAATTCTTCCATTTTCCAGAAGATTTTCAATATGATGCGGCAGAAAATTGCTGACGCCGATGGCCCGGATTCTACCTTCCTCATACAGTTCCTCCATGGCTCTCCATGTATCTGCATCCAGCTGCCTCCAGTCTTCGCAGTCAGCCCCGGGAACCGGCCAGTGGATCAGATACATATCCAGATAATCAGTCTGCAGATTCTCCAGTGTTCTGTCGAATGCCTCCTTCGTCTGTTCATATCCCATCTCTGTCTTCCAGACCTTGGACGTAATAAAAAATTCTTCACGCGGTATACCGCACTTTTTCAGTGCCTGCGCCATATAAGTTTCTGTCCCGTAAAAAGACGCCGTATCCAGAAGACGGTAACCGGCCCGGATCGCCTGACCGATCACCTCCACATTTTTCTCCGCGTCGCTCTCCACATAAGTACCGTAACCGACACACGGAATCTTCACGCCATTACTCAGCGTATAACAATCATTTATATCATGCAGCATGTGAATCATGCCTGTCCACTCCTTTCTCAGGCAGCCCCCTGACACAAAATCGGTCTGGTAATTAATTGGGGGCATACTAATGTCCGAGCATTATTATATCATCGCCGAAACAGAAAAAAAAGTATTAATCCGCACTACGGCAAACCATGTTATGCAAAAAGTTACTGTTCAGAGCCAAACAGATTTATAAAGGAGCATATATCTCCTTCTGCACAGAAGATACATGCTCCTTTTGAAAAATATCTGTTATTTCTCTTTAGTAATTTTCTTTTCTTACTTCAAAGTAACTCTGCGGATGCTTGCATACGGGGCATACCTCCGGTGCTTTTGTTCCGACTACTACATGACCGCAGTTGCGGCATTCCCAGATAGATACTCCGCTCTTTTCAAATACCTGCTTTGTCTCCACATTGTTGAGAAGTGCGCGGTATCTTTCTTCATGCAGTTTTTCGATGGCTGCCACACCTCTGAACTGTTCTGCCAGTTCGGTAAAACCTTCTTCTTCTGCATCTTTTGCCATGCGGACATACATATCTGTCCATTCTTCATTCTCGCCTTCTGCTGCATGAAGCAGGTTTTCAGCGGTATCTCCAATCTGTCCCAGAGCCTTGAACCACAGTTTTGCATGCTCCTTTTCATTTTCTGCAGTTTTGAGGAACAGCTCAGCAATCTGCTCATATCCTGCCTTCTTTGCTACAGATGCAAAATAAGTATACTTGTTTCTTGCCTGAGACTCTCCTGCAAATGCCTCCCAGAGATTCTTCTCAGTCTTTGTGCCTGCATAAGGATTGGACGCCGGTACTGTCATTTCTTTAAATTTGGATGCCGGCTGCTTGCATACGGGGCATACTTCCGGTGCACTTTCCCCTTCGTGAATATAACCGCAAACCGTACAAATAAATTTTTTCATTCCATCTACCTCCTGGAAAATCATATAAACGATATCCCATCAATATCTGTTTCACTCTGTCCTGAGTCGCTCATACATGGTTGAACAGATACCGGACTCGTCATCGGAGTGCTTTGCACCCTTACCTTTTATTATGCACATTTTTGGTTATATTGCAATATATTTTTATCGCATAGAAAAAAATTTTATATAAATTGTCAAAAAATACTGTAAAATTTTCAGAAAATTCAGTTCAGGCAATCAACAACTTCTGCGGGATAAACTCAGTCCATATATCTGACTGAATTAACGTGAGACTTCCTGCTAATACGCCAGAATTTCATATCCATTATCCGTAATCAGAACCTGAATCTCCCACTGGGCAGACGGCAGGCCATCCTCCGTATAAACAGTCCAGCCATTCTCATCATCTACGAAAACTTCATCACTTCCCATATTGATCATGGGCTCGATCGTAAATATCATGCCCGGAGCCATCACCATCTCTGTTCCTTTTTCCGACACATAGCTGACCCACGGATCCTCATGGAACTCCAGGCCCACACCATGTCCGCCGATCTGACGAACCACACTGTAGCCGTTTTTCACCGCAAAATCATGAATGGCCTGTCCCATATCTCCCAGAAATCCCCAGGGCTTTACCTGCTCAAGACCAACGGAAAGGCTCTCCTTTGTAATATCCACCAGCCGTTTCTTCTCCGGTGAAACATCACCAATGCAGAACATACGGGAGGAATCAGAAAAATATCCATTATAAATCGTAGAAACATCCACATTGATAATATCCCCTTCCCGAAGCACCTCATCCGGCGAAGGAATACCATGACACACCTGGTCATTCACCGACGTACACACACTTTTTGGAAATCCCTGATAATTCAGGGGTGCCGGTATGGCACCATAATGCATGGTCTGCTCATAAACCCACTGATCGATCTGCTCCGTCGTGATTCCCTCATGAATATGTTCGCTTACATAATCGAGAACTGCAATATTGATCTTTCCGCTCTCCCTGATTCCTTCGATCTGAGCCTTATTCTTAATAATTTTTCTCGGCGGCACCACAGCCCCCTCATGACGGAATACCTCCAGTCTCTGATCAAAATCACTGTGACACTTTTTATACTTTATGCCGCTTCCGCACCAGCACGGATCATTTCTTCCCATTTTTAACATTATCTCTGCCCTCTATTCTCATTACTGTTCTTCTGTTGTAACGTTTATGATAGTATTGGGAGCAAAAGAATCTGCCCCATGATACCAATGGATTTCTTCGCGTTTCACACTCTCGAAATTTCATGCTCTCGAAATTTCACATTCTCGAAATCCCTGTATCATAGAATATCACGAAAGCAGCCGGTTTACAAGGTCAGAGCATCCGCTCCATCTGAACAACCGTATAGCCATCCGCAGCCTTCTCCGCACCTGTTTTCACAAAACGGTTCTTCAGCCAGAATACCTCACTCTGCGGATTGGCCAGACAGAGATCGTGAACCGCCGGAATATCCTCCTCCCGGAGAAATCTGACCGTAAAACGGGAAGAAAAATGCCGGATATCCAGATGGCCGGAAACCGGGGTACTGTCAGAATTCATGTGAATACTCATATTAACATCTCCCAACGATGCAGGTATATGCAGGCAGTTTCATGCCTGCCGAACTTCTGCTTGTTTCTTCTTTACCAGACAGCGCTTCCTGAAAAATGAAATGCCGTAGCAGAGGATGTGATCGTAATCATCTTCGTATTCACTTGCATACATCCGATCATCAATCTGCTGCAGGGCATCTTCACAATCTCCGTTCATAGCTTCCAACGTTCTGGAATATTTTACTTCAAAAACCGCAACCCTGCCGTTAACAGAGTCATAAACAACGAAATCACTCCGTCCTTCACCATGCTCCCGATTTGATTCAACCATATAACCTGCGCCGGTAAAAATCCCCGCAAGAAATGCATGATAAAAATCCTCTCTATAATCATGGTAACTGATTGTTCTGCGCAGCAATTTGTTCATCTCCTGCGTAATGCCCTCACTGTCCTGCTGCCAGACCGCATGAAACAAAGCCTTCCTGTTCCAGGTCTTTGCACTGTCATCAAACCACTTCATCACAGTGGTCTCAAAAATTTCCTTAATTTCCGCATTCGGGATTTTCAAAGCCGACATACCATCCGGCAAAGGAACTGCCAGTTCTACATCCCGTACTCTGGTCAGATAACCGGTCAGATAAAGGATACTCCAGAGATTATCTTCCGAAGAATGCATATAATCATAAGTCAGATTTTCATCCACACACTGCGTAATATATCCGCCGGAAAGCAGTATTTCCAGCTTCTTTGTAATGCTGCTGCCGGCATAATCGATAAAAGAACGAATAATTGCATTATCACTGGTATTTCTCCAGTAGCTTGCCGGTTCAGCATCCGGATTTCTCTGCAGATCACGCAGATAGTTCATTACATCCCATGGACAATACACGTCAAAATCACCGAAATGATAACCATCATACCAGGCTTTTATACTGTCCGCATGTTCTTCAGCACCAGCATCTTTCAGAATCCGCTCAACATCCTTCCGGGTAAAACCAAAATATTCATCCAGTCTGGAACCTGTGATCGTATCAGAAACAAAATTATTGGTACCGGTAAAAATACTTTCCTTTGCAATCTTCAGACAGCCGGTGATAACCGCAAAACAAAGCGCCTCATTATCTTTCAGAGCCTGCATAATCCCTTTCATAACATCAAGCATCTCATTGTAATATCCATGACTGTTGGCCTTTGCAGCAGGAACATCGTACTCATCTATAAGAAGGATAACCTGCCTTCCATAATATGCCTGCATTGCCCGGGTAAGAGACAACAGACTGTTTTTCACTTCCGTCTGCGTAGCCTCTGCGTTCATGATACGTGCGAGAATCCTGCGGTCATAAACTGCCACTTTATCGCTATTCAAAAGATACTGATGGCCGGCACAGAGTTCTGCCATCACAGAGCAAAGCATATCATAAGCATCAGTAAAATTCAGCCCGTCAACTCTCTTAAAAGAAATAAAAATTGTCGGATACTGATTCATTCACGTCCTGCAAAGAAACACATTCCCGGCAATCTCCAGTCCCTCAAACAACTCTCTGCTGTCTTTTCTGATATCAAAAAAGCTGGCCAGCATACTGATTCCCAGAGTTTTCCCAAAACGCCTTGGCCGGGTAATCAGCGTCACTTTTGCAGCGCTGTTCTTTAAAAGCTCACTGATCACAGCTGATTTATCAACATAATAATATCCACTCCGACGGATTTCCGCGAAATCCGAAATCCCAACAGGAATATTTAATTGTACCACAGGAATCCCCCCTTCCCGGCATATGATGAGCAATCGGTCAGACAACAAATCATCTACATCTCTTTTACCGCACAGTTCTGACTACAGCACAGACACTGCTTATCCTATCATCAGTTCCTTCATCAGTTTATGGCGATAATCCCTGTCTTCGCTGATACGCCTCACATCATCCATTCTTCCAAGTTCCAGCACATGTCTGATTTCCCATGTATTCGGGATATAATCTCCATTTTCCCTTTTCTGGACAAAATAATCAGCAACAATCCGGAAATCACTTTTAAACAGGTTCACCTGCTCATTCGATAAATAAGCTATTTCAAACAGGTTGATTCTGTAATCATTCACAATATCAGAGAAAACATCATTGTAAGATTCCAGAATTTTTTCTGTCACATCCTTTTCTGCCACACAACACCGCCTTTCATCTCAATTTATGAAAATCTACGGCTCCCCCATGATATGATTATTTTATCATAAGGAGCTTTGATTTACAATTTACTTTTGTAATAAGAATTAATACTGTTTTACGTATTAACATGTGTAAAATATAAACCTGTTGTGGTGTTTTGTCAACAGGTTTATGGGAATTTAAGGGAATGTTTACCTTCCCTCCAAATTGTTGAATCTCATATTTGATTTGGACAACTCTCGAAGAATCCCATGGCTTTTATCTTTGATAAGTTTCTTAATTATCTTGTCTAAAAATATCAGCTTCTTTAATTATTGGCTCTGTCATATTACAAATGTAGTAAGGAATTTCTTCATAACTGCCTGTCTCGGCTTTTATTTTTGCTGGACAAACATTGCATATTTCACGTCTGGCGCAATATGAACATTCTTCTGTTACTAATATTTTCTCTATTTTTTGACTAATTGTACTGATTATTCCGGGGCTCTTTGAGCCACCTGTCCGGACTTTGAGAGCCACCATTCCAGAGAATGGGAGCCACGAATTCCGGTAATTGAGAGCCACTTTGCAAGGCTCTGTTACATAGATTCCTTTATACTGTAAGTACACAC
>JAQYDI010000053.1 GCA_028724245.1 Lachnospiraceae bacterium | reverse complement strand
TGGGTCAGTGCTGTTTGCCTGTCTGAATCAGTCGCAGTCTGTTACGGTATATGCTTATGGATCCAATCAGCAGATTGAAGAGGCAGGACCGGTTATTCTGTCGGGAAGTATTGATGACAATGGTGAAATGAAAGGGCATCCCCTGCAGTTTTATGTTTTGGGAAATAACATTGAAAGTATCCGGTTTTCCTGTAAAAATGAGAATATTTCATTTATTGACTGGACAGAGCAAAGAGGCGATTATGGGCTGAGTAAAAATTTCACAGTGCAATATGGCGAAGAAGAAGAGGAATATTATTATCTGGTCATTGACTGGAACCCGGAAAATATCATAAAAAAACTGACAGAAAATCCTGATATGGGGATAGCGGATCTGTCCATGGAAGAAAAAGAGGATCTGATTGTTATGGAGATCACTTACTTAAACGGGAAGAGGCGGACTATGGCAATTCATATCTGTTTAAAGGAAAATGGGCAGTTTACAGCAGAACTTGGCGAGTACCAGATCGCTTCAGAAGATGATTTTGTACAGCAGCCGGACAGTCAGACAATAGAACATAAATTAAATGAAAAAGAGGATGAAACAACAGAAACGGATGAGCACGCTGCTGAAGATTTGTCAGAAAGTAGTAAACAGAGAATATGTTCATATTATTAATGGATCATTGACACCAGTATGCCCCAAACTAATTCCCAACCTGTTTCAAAACAGTTTGTTAATTAGTATGGGTCATACTGGAGTTTGCTGTCTGATAGCAATATGATAACAAAAAATGAAGAAACCACAGAAAATGTATGAAAAAAGGCCGTTATTAATCCTTCTCGTTTCTATTGTGATTATAATAAATGATCATATCATCAGGATAATATTCCAGAGAATCTGTATTTTCCAGATATTCATCATTGTAATAAATGTTAAATGTGCCGTCATTTAATTGGACTGCATAACTATTATCCGCTGTTAATTCAAAGGTTCCCTTTGCATCTTCCGGAGCTATGATATCAGGTTCAAAAATAAATAGAAATGAGCATAGAACGAATATACAGACCGGCAGAAGAATCAGCTGCAATTTGTTATGGTTTTTTTCAGGATTGCTTTCCATTAACATCTTGAGTCTTTTATTCAGCAGAATGCCGCTTTCAGTGGTAAAAGAAAGTCCTGCAGGATTGCTTTTCTGCTGACTGTTAAGCTGTCCGGCTACCTTAACCAGGCAGGCAAGGTAGTCTATTTTTTCGGCTGATGTTCCACCCCCCGTTTTCTGATCAACCTGTAATTCCAGAAGAAGATCAATCTGTTTTTGAAGCAGGATACAGAAAGGATTCCACCAGTACAGGATACTTACAATATGAACAAAATTTTTGATCAGCAGGTCATGGTGCATGATATGGAAGATTTCATGCGATAAAATACTGTTCAGTTCGTGTATGTTCAGTTTTAAAGTATCCGGAAGTATGATGTAATACTTTCGATAATAGTAAACCGCAGGTTCCTGAGAAAAAGAACTCTTTATCAGACGGATTTCTTTTTTGCATGGCAATTGCTCACAAATCTGCTCTAAAATAGACGAATACGGTTCACAATCTGTTACATCGGAACCGTGCAGTTGTATCAAACGTAAAAAATGCATATTAGCATGGATATAACGATAAAATTTGTACAGGAATCCCAGTATCCAGACCAATACCATAACATTCCAGATAGAATAGGAAAATCCTGAAATAGTGTAGCTATCACGCAAAATCCTGGAAATGAGATAGGAAAGATGGTACGGAAAATAGATATTGGTGGTTATGGGAAGCTCAAAAGGAAAAAGAGATCGAAACAGTATAATCATCAAAATCAAATTTAATGATCGGAATTCTGTTTTAAGAAGAATCTTGTAACTGCTGAAAATTATACCTAAAAATACGATCAGAACATTGCAGCAGAGTATGGAAATCAGCACGCTGCTGAAACTGAAATTCAACATAAGCAGTTTTCCTTTCTATTCAGATTTCCTTTCTTTTTGCCTGTAAGACTCTAAAAGCTCTTCCAGTTCATTCAGATCCTTCTGAAATTTTTCCTGATTCTCTTCAGTTTTTAAGAGAAATGAAACAAAAGAAGCTTTTGATACGTCTTTTTCCAGCTGTCTGTATTCTGAGGACAGGCGGTAAAGGGACACTTCCTGTCTGGATACAGATGGAACGTAGCTGCGGGACAGAACGGTACCGCTGTATACAATGTCAGCCACCTGGACCAGTTCGTTCTTCAGTAGTTTACGTAATACGGGCTGAACGGTGTTTTTGTTCAGCGCAGGATTGGCTGCTGTGATTTCCGAAGCAGTCATGGGTCGGTCACTATCCCACAGAACAGAGAGAACATCCAGATCACGGGGAGTTAATTTGGCGGATATGTCAGATAAGTTCATATAGTTCACCTCGTTTATTAATTGTATAGTCTCGGAAACTCAAAACCCTTGATTTTCCTGACTTTTTTCAAATCAAAATTTACAGTTTCACCTCTGCATTTCTGTAACAATCTGCCTTTAAAAAAAACACTTGACAAACTGCCTGAAATGTGCGGCCGC
>JAQYDI010000052.1 GCA_028724245.1 Lachnospiraceae bacterium | reverse complement strand
CATTTACCGGTCAAATTGATTTCTGACTTTATTCTACCATGTTATTCCATCAGTACAAGCCCCCCGGGGGGTTGTTTTCTGCATTCAAAACAAAAAATGTTACTGTTCAGGCTTCGGCCGGGGAAATGCAGTAAGTGAGGCAGAATGACTGTGGTATCCTGTACAGGGTACCACAGTCATTCTGCCTCCACAGGTTATTTCATCCCGGCAAAAATGAAGTTCTGAACAGTATGGGAGAAAAACGAATAATATGCCTGCTGTTTTCTCTACGCATTCCTGTTAATCTGATTTTTTCTGAACTGTTTTTCTTTTATCAACAGTAAAGCAACGGAGGATGAAGGTTTCTCCGCTGCTTTATATCCAGTAGAATTTCTATTTTTTCTCATTTTGCAAATCATTCTCTTTCACAACCATACTCAGGTATTCTTTTACTTTCTTAAGAAAATATGCTGCATTTTCAACCTGTTGTCTACTTTCCTCTTTACTTGCTATATAAAAATCATCATAATCCGAAGCATTCCGAATCTGCTCTGCTTTTGCTATAATCTGATAATCATCTGCGCAAAAGCTTCCATCCCCTTTATAAATAAATAAAAAATTAAATTGCTTCAATGCTCCATTATGAGTGGCTGCATCAATTTCTTTTGTTGCAAGCAAAGCCTTTATACATTTTTCAATCGCGTAAAACGCTCTGTTATTTGCAGACTTAAAAGAACCCGCTGATAAAAGACTTTGTGATTCTTCCAAAAGTTCTTCTGCTCTTTCCAAACGTACCTTTGCAAGAATATCAAAATATTCTTTATCCATACAACACCTCCCCTTCTCTCTCTATACTTGCAAAATAAGGATACCAGCTTTTTTTATCCATATACTCGTCATACGGTAAACATACAAAATTAATAATTGCAAAGTATTTCATTGCCAGTTCCGTCGCAATCCGTGATAAGATATCATTATATTTTTTTGCATCACTCCGGTCACATTTTGTAAGCAATGCAATATCTATATCCGAGTCTGCGTGGAAATCTCCCCTGGCACAGGAACCATATAAAACAATTTTAACAATATCCTGAGAAATGAACTGATTGACCATTTTAACCGTTTCTTTTTTTACTTCATCTATTGTATACGTATCCAAAGATAACACTTCCACAAAACCACCTCCTGTATCCCCGGATTTGCGCGGTGAAAGAATACACTTTTATTTTAGCACAAAATTTCCCTTTGTAAAATCCCTCTAGCTGCAGCAAAGAAAAATAATCTTTACTGAAAAACCGCTTCGATCAGTTTTTTGGTGTATTCATCTTTAGGATGCATGATGACTTCGTCCGGTGTGCCTTCTTCTACGATCCGGCCTGCGTACATGACCAGAAGGCGGTCGCAGAAGTTCTGCACCAGCGCCAGATTATGACAGATAAACAGATACGACAGTTTTTCTTCTTCCCGGAGTTTCTCCAGAAGCTCCATGATCTGCTGCTGCACCGTTACGTCCAGTGCACTGGTTGCTTCATCACAGATCAGGATCCGTGGTTTTATGGCCAGTGCCCTTGCAATGGCTGCGCGCTGGCACTGTCCGCCGCTGACTTCATGGGGATAGCGGGCGGCAAATTCGGCAGGCAGCCCGCATTCTTCCAGCAGATGAAACACTTTTTCCTTTGTTTCTGCTTTGGAAAGTCCACTGTTTCGCAGACTTTCCCCGATTCCGTCTCCCAGTGTTCTCCGGGGATCAAAGGAAGTAACCGGCGACTGAAAAACCATCTGGACCTCCCGGTATGCACTGCGCAGTTCCCTGCCTTTTGCATGGGTGATATCCCTGCCGCAGAGGTTTATACTTCCTTCTGTCACATTGATCAGCCGGGTTACCGCTTTTGCCAGCGTACTTTTCCCGCTTCCCGACTCGCCCACGATTCCCAGCGTTTCCCCGGGATAAAGCTGAAAATCCACCTGATCAAGCGCCTTAAAAGGAGATTTCCCTTCTGTTATAAATGTTTTTGTCAGATTCTTTACATCTAAAATCGGTTCCATTTACGCCCTCCGTTTATCCTCTCCTCAATCTGGGAACTGCTGCCATCAGCTTTGCGGTGTATGCATTTTCCGGGTGTTCCAGCACCTTTTTTGCTTTCCCGTACTCCATAACACATCCGTCTTTCAGCACCAGCACCGTGTCCGCCATGGCAGATACTACACCGATATCATGGGTAACCAGAATAATTGCCGTGCCGAACAGTTCCCTCAGATGAAGCATCTCCTGCACCACCTGACGCTGTACCGCCACATCCAGTGCGCTGGTGGGTTCATCCGCCAGCAGCACCGACGGCTCCATCAGCATGGCAATGGCAATTCCGACCCGCTGATTCATCCCGCCCGACAGTTCAAAAGGATAACTGTTCCAGATACGCTCCCCATCACTGAAATTCAGTTTTTCAAAGAGAGCAAGCGCCTTTTCCTTTGCTTCTGCTCTGGTAACCTTACTGTGAGCCGCCATACTTTCAAAGATCTGGCTGCCGATGGTACGGATGGGGCAGAGAGATGCACCGGCATCCTGAAAGATCATGCCGATCTCCGCCCCTCGTATACAGCGCAGTTCCTTTTCCGTCAGATCAGGAAGATTCTTCCTGTGAAACCGGATATCACCTTTTGTGACCATCCCGTTCTCTCCCAGAAGTCCCATAGCTGCCTTCAAAAGTGTACTTTTTCCGCTGCCTGATTCGCCCACAATGCCCAGAATCTCACCCGGATGCAGGGTAAAATTCACATCATGTGTGACCGCCTGCCCGCTGAAGCAGATCTCCACGGATTCATACCTTAACAGTTCTTCCATTTTTTCTCCTCCGGGTCCTTTATGTTCTCTTTCCTGCCGGAAATTCCGATTATCCGGCTTCTCTTTCTGCTTCTGTTTTCTGTCTCCCCGATTCCTGCGATCCGGCTGTTTTTCCGGAAAAGTCCGGTTATTCTGCCGGTTTCAGATCCACTGTAATTTCGTAGAAATCGCAGGGATGAGCCGTAAGACCGGTGACAGATGATTTGCTGATCATGCTCATCTTCAGATGAGAGCAGAATACAAATGCATTGTCATCCAGAATCGTCTGCTGCATTTTTACAGCCAGTTCTGCTCTTTTTTCCGTATCAAATTCCTTTGCCATTTCCTTTTCCAGTGCTTCCAGCTGGTCACTGTGATAATGGCCGTTGTTGACATCTGATTTATCGAGGCAATGGGTTGTAAAGAAATACTCGGGATCACCTGTGGGTGCCGTTACCATGGCGCTTGCATAAACATCCCATGCAGTGGAATCCGTACGGATACTGTTATGGTCGGCTGTGCTGTTGATCTTCACATCCATGCCGATCTCCTTTAAGGTTGCCTGTGCGGATTCTGCCAGCAGCGGCAGTTCCTGACGGCTGGGATAGGTCAGCCAGCGGATCGTCAGCTTCTGTCCATCCTTCTCGCGGATTCCGTCTCCATCTGTATCCTTCCAGCCTGCATTCTCCAGAACCTTCTTTGCACCTTCCGGATCGTAGCTCTCTGTCCGGACCGCGTCACCGCCGAAAGAAAAGCTGTCGGGATAAACGCCAACTGCAGCATATCCGTTTCCGCTTAACAGCGTATCCACAAACCCGTTCTTATCAATGCCCATGGCAATGGCTTTCCGTACTGCAGCATCCTGGATCACAGAGCTTTCAAAATTCATATGTGCAAAGAAAGCACGGCTGGTTGCACAGCTTGAGAAGGTATAATCATCATTTTCAAACAACGGGTAACTGGCATAGGGCATACCGTAGGCGGCGTCAATTTCTCCTGCCTGCAGTGCCATGGTCAGCGTGTCACCATCGGAAATAGTACGCACGGTGATTTCATCAAAACCGGGATCACCGTTCCAGTAGTCCTCGTTCTTTACCAGCTCCACTTTTTCATTTGTTTTCAGAGACACAACCTTGTAGGGACCGGTAGCCGATACAATTCCATCCTCTGTAATTCCTGCTTCCATATCAATAATGCATCCATAGGGATCACTGAGATAGTTCAACAGGGTCGGCTTCGGTTCTGTCGTTTTAATCGTTACAGTCTGGCCGTCTGCAGTAATGGTATCGATCATCAGATCACCCTTTGCCCGTTCATGGACTTCGATCAGGTGCTCCAGACACTCTTTTACCGCTTCCCCATCCATGACACGTCCGCTGGTGAATTTTACGCCGTCCTGCAGTGTGATCTTCCATGTGAGTTCATCCACATTTTCATAGCTTTTTGCCAGCCAGGGCTCGATTTCCATGGAGTCGGAATAATGGAACAGGGTTTCCCCCACGCCGTAACGGATGCATGCCCATCCGGCATAGGCATTGTGAGGATTCACATCCGGTTCTTCATTTTCCGCATTGAATGTGGTATCACCGAATACGAATGTTTTTTTTTTCTGTACTCTCCTTGTTTTCGGCATTGGCAGCTGTGCCGTCATCAGACGTTTTTGTGCCCCCGCAGCCTGCCAATGTGCCGACTGCCAGACATGCTGCCATCAGAAATGCCATCAGTTTTTTTGTTTTTTTCATCTGCGTTCTTCCTTTCTTTTCTGCAGCGCTTCGAAATCCTCTAATTCCCAAGCAGCTGTTTTGTCTTTATTTATCGTTATACCTGCCGGCTTTTTGTATTCCTGGGATCCATATAATCCCGGATGGTATCACCAAGCAGGTTAAAGATTACGACTGCCGCAAATATTGCAATACCGGGGCCGATAATAACCCATGGATAAGTCTGCAGCATACTTCTTCCTCCACTCATCATATTGCCAAGTTCTGCTGTGGGCGGCTGTGCTCCCAGTCCAAGGAAAGACAGGCCCGCCAGTTCCATCAGCATGGTGCCGATATCCAGCATGGAAGTAACAAGAACAGGCCCCATACTGTTGGGAAGAATATGCTTTATAATGATCTGCAGGGAATTCCCCCCTGCCAGCCGGGCTGCTGAAATATAGTCGGTGTTTTTCTGTGCAAGTGTCTGGCTTCTGGCAATTCTGGCATATTTTGGCCAGCTGATCACTGCCAGAGCAAATACAGCACTGCTGATGCCTCCATTTAACAAAGCCGCGATCGCCATGGCAAATACCAGCCCCGGAAAAGCCAGGCAGACATCGGAAATCCTCATGACAACCGCATCCGCGATGCCTCCGAAATAGCTGCAGAGAACACCGGCAGCGGTACCGACTATTGTAATAATTGCAACCAGTGTCAATGTAGAAGCAACACTTGTCCGAAGCCCCACAATGATACGGGAAAGCATATCCCTGCCAAAGCGGTCAGTTCCCGCCGGATGCGCAAAACTTGGCGGCTGCAGAGAAAGACTGTTGTCCTGTGCATTGGGATCGTAAGGACAGATCTGCTCTGCAAAAATAACCGTAAGCAGCAGCAGGACAGTGAGGAAAAGGAAAAATGCCAGTCTGGCCTTTATATGTTTTTTTTTGATCTTCTGTTTACGAACTGTTACGTTTTTTCCCTGACTCATGTTTCCTCACCTCCCAGCCGGATTCTCGGGTCAAGCACCCGGTATGAAAGATCCGTGATCAGATTGACACAGACATAGATAATTGCCATCCACATCACATAAGCCTGGATCATGGGATAATCTCTCATATTAATGGCATCAACCGCCAGTTTTCCCACGCCGTCCCAAAGGAAAATGGATTCCACAATGGCGGTACCCCCCAGGAGGCTGCCTATGGAAAGAGTCAGAAGTGTAATGATCGTTACAAGAGAGGCACGAAGCACACTGCCGAACAGAGTAACTGAAAAACGGACTCCTCTGGCTTTTGCCCCCGTCACATACTCTTTATTCAGTTCATCCAGCACCGTTGCCCGTACCTGACGGAGATATTTGGCCGACATGGCAATTGCAAGGGTAAAAGCCGGAAGAGCCACATTCTGAAGTGTCACTTCTGAAGCAATAACCGGAAATAATTTCAGCCGGATGGCAAAAAAGTACATCAACAGCAGTGCCACAAAAAAATTCGGCATACTGTTTCCCAGAAAGCTGCAGAAACGGATCAGATAATCTGTAACACGATTCTGCTTAACCGCCGCAAGCACACCAAGAGGAATGGAAATCACAATGGTCAGCAGAATTGAAGCCAACGTAAGCAGCAAAGTAACCGGAAGTTTGGAGATAAATGTGGGAAAAACCTCCTGCCCGGATATATAGCTGGTTCCCATATCTCCTCTCAGCAGATTACCCAGCCAGACGAAATACTGGGTCAGAAATGGTTTATCCAGTCCCAGTTCTGCCCGTGCCTTGTCGATCACCTCCTGCGAAACAACCATGCCTGTATTCTCCATCTTCTGAAGAACCGCATCGCTGCCCGCCAGCCTCATCATGCCGAATGACAGAAAGGTGATCACCAGCAGGATGGGAATCAACTGCAGCAGACGCCTGATCACATATTTTTTCATTTGTTCTCCTCCTGATCTATAACATCCACCGCCGAAAAACCAGCAAATTGCTCTGCTGGTTTCTCCGGTACTATAAAAAATAAAAAGGGATTCGGGCATTTTTACTCCCGAAAAGTTAAAGAATGATATTATTGAGTGTTTTGACTTCCTTAACTGACTACAGTATATCAGATGAGAACAATCCTCCACAAGCCGGGTGGGGGGTTGTTTTTTATATTTTTCTGAATATTATTTGACAAACTGATTCATGACGTCCATCAGCCCCTCCAGCGTCTTTCTCTGTTCCTCTTCTGTTTCCTGCTCATACAATCCTGACATGCAGTCTCTGATATGATTTTCCAGGATCAGTTTGCTCAGGCTGGTAAGCGCTGCGCGTACAGCTGCCATCTGCACCAGAATATCGTTGCAGTCATAATCATCCATAATCATGGTTTTTACTTTGTTGGCATGCCCCACAATGCGCGCCATCCTGTTTACCAGGCGTTTTTTCTCTTCCTCAGGCAGATTCTGCATATACTCCTCCACAGACAAAATCGTAAGATGATTCTGTCGTATTTTATTTTTTTATGGTCTTTCTGACCATATGTCCCGCTGAAATTTCTTCCAGCATATCTGATTCTTCATAATCTGACTCACAATATTCCGTAACCGTTTTCTTTCTTTCATAAACCGGGTCCGGTACCGGCATGGATTCCAGAAGACAGCGCGTGTACGGATGACACGGATTGTTAAAAAGTTCCTCTGTTTCTGCCATCTCCACCAGTTTTCCCTTTCTCATAACGCCGATCCTGTCACTGATAAATTGGACAAGAGAAAGATCATGGGCAATAAACAAAAAGGAAAACCCCTGTTTTTTCTGAAGTTCCATAAAAAGATTCACGATCTGAGCCTGAATGGATACATCCAGCGATGCCACCGGTTCATCCGCTACGATCAGATCAGGACGGATACCGATGGCCCGGGCAATCGCCGTCCTTTGGCGCTGTCCGCCGGAAAGTTCTGCAGGATATTTATCACAATATCCTGTATCCAGACCAACCTGTTCCATCAGGGACAGAACTTCTTTTTTCAGTTCTTTTTTATCCGGATACATTTTGCTGAGCACCATAGGTTCGGCAATCAGTGCTTCCACCGTCATACGCGGATCCAGCGCAGCTGCAGAATCCTGAAAAATAATCTGCATTTTTTTCTGAATCCTTTTTTTATTGCGGCGATACTCTTTTTTATCAGATATGCGGATTCCCTCCAGATAAACTTCCCCTCCGGATGGATGATACATGCCCATAGCCGTGCGCGCCACAGTGGATTTACCGCATCCGGTTTCCCCCACCAGTCCGAATATTTCACCTTTTCCAATATGAAAACTTACATCATCCACCGCTTTTACAATACGGTTTTTCCGTATCGGAAAATACTGCTTCAGATGAGATACCTCAAGAACATATTCCTCTGACATGATCATTCCCTCCTGTTGATTTTTACAGGAACCTGAACTTCTGGTGCTCTTTCATCCAGAAGCCAGGTCGCTGCTTTATGGGTCGGAGAGATATCAAACATAGGCGGCATCTGTTCATAGTCAATCTTCATGGCAAACCGGTTGCGTGCTGCAAATGCATCTCCTGGCGGAGGATTTAACAGCGCAGGAGGCATTCCCGGTATACTTTGAAGCAATGTCATTTACTTTAGGAATTTCAGACCATATATCTGAAATTCCTTTTTTTCAACCAGTACCCCAAATTTTTTTATTTTATGCTTGACAAATGTACCGATTTGTGCGGCCTTTTTCTGTTGTTTTTCAACAGAAAAAGGCCAATTAACAGGTATTGTTTATTTCAGCAATATCTGACCAAGGAGGTACAATTCAATGAATTATTCAGAAACAGTAAAATCAATGTTAGTATCATCTATTAATGAGCTGATTTCCCAACCTGAACTTTATGCTGCCAGACCCGGCAGGGATTTTTCCCGTTGTCGCAAGCTCTGTTTTAAAGATCTGCTTCTTATGCTGCTGACCATGGAAGCCGAATGTATTAAAGAAGAAATCTATACGTATTTCGGACGTACCACATCTGCCCCTTCAAAATCAGCTTTTTGCAGGCAACGAAAAAAATTGAAGACGGATGCTCTCCGATGGCTTCTTTTTAATTTTAATAAAAAATGTAAAAAAAATCTTTATGACGGGAAATATTCCCTGATTGCCTGTGATGGTTCCGCTGCCAATATTTTCAGAGATCCGGATGATAAGGATACTTTTTTTGAACCAAACGGAAAATCTACCAGAGGATTTAATCAGGTCCATGTCAATGCACTTTTTTCCATTTTGGACAGAAGATTTACAGATCTGCTTGTCCAGCCTTCCCGAAAACGCAATGAATACAGGGCTTTCTGCCAGATGGTAGACCGGGCAGAAGATGATCATCCTGTCATCTACATATGCGACAGGGGTTATGCTTCATATAATAATTTTGCACATATAAAAGAAAAAAAGCAGTTTTTTCTTATCCGGTGCACAGATGCGAAAACAGAGAAAATACTCGGTTTTCCTTTGGATGGTGTCAAAGAACTTGACTTCCATGTCGATCGTATTCTGACCAGATCAAATGCAAAGAAAAAACGCTTACAGCCGGATAGGGCAGAGGATTACAAATATATCTGCAAAGATGTTCCGTTTGATTTTATCACGGAAGGGCATCCGGAATACGAACTGTCATTACGCATCGTTAGAGTTGAAATAACCAAGGGTAATTTTATAAATCTGATCACGAATCTTCCTGACCATGAATTTGATATGGATGATCTGAAAGAACTGTACCGTCTGCGGTGGGACGAGGAAACGGGATTCAGGGATATGAAATATCCGTTGTGCCTCAAAGCATTCCATTCAAAAAAATGTGAATATATTGAACAGGAAATCTGGGCAAGAGCCATTCTCCATAATTTTTGTTCCGAGATATCCATGAATGTGGAAGTGCCGAAAAGGGAAAGAAAACATCTGTACCAGGTTAATTTTTCAGAAGCGGTAAAGATATGCCGGGATTATCTGAGAGCGGATTCCTGTATGAATGTGGAAGGCCTGATCGCTCAGAATGTTGAGCCGGTCAGGCCGGGGCGAACCTTTCCTCGTCAAAAAAGGTTCCAGTTTCCAATGTCCTTCTGCTATAGGAATTAGTCGGACATAAAGATAATAACACAATATATTCAAATTTACCAGACGAAAAACATTTTTAAAAGAAAGCGTTTTTTCGTCTTTTTGTCGTACCATTTTTCATATTGTTTTTTCGAAAAAATACAAATTTAAATATATTTGCAGGCTTTTTACCTATTTACTTTTTTATACTGTTCTTAAGTTCACTGGTTAGTAAGATGAAAAGAAATATTTTAATGCTCATTTTACTTTAAGTAAATGACATTG
>JAQYDI010000051.1 GCA_028724245.1 Lachnospiraceae bacterium | reverse complement strand
AGTATCGTAGAGACCTGTAAAAAGAAACAACTGCAGGTATTCGAAAGCATCTGTAATATATTTGCCGGCAAACGGGCCATATATTGACCCGTTTATTTTTGATGTTTTAAAACTACTCAGCCGTTAGGCTGAGTAGTTACTCAGAAACATCAGGGGCATTATCCCGTGATCTTTCTGACCTTTAAAGATGTAAAATTCAAAACGTGGGATGAAACGCTGGAAAAGCTGCGTGAACTGTTTCAGAAAGAATATGGCCGCCATCAGGAATTAGGCAGCAGTACACGCATCGCTGAATATGAAAAGAACTACTACAGAAAAATTCTGAGCGGCAGTGCATCCATGGTTGAAATGACATCTGCGCTTTCCAATCTTTCCCAGATGCTGCATGAACATCATCAGGTAGCGCCGATTATCATTATTGATGAATACGATACACCGATTCAGCAAGGATACAGCCAGCATTATTACGATGACATCATCCTTTTCATGCGAAACCTCTTTTCCGGTGCCTTCAAGGATAATCTCCACTTATCCTACGGGTCCTGACCGGAATTCTCCGGGTTGCACAGGAATCCATCTTCAGCGGAATGAATAACCTGAAGGTAAATTCCATTCTGGATACCAGCTGCAGCAGTTATTTTGGTTTTACTGCAAAGGAAGTGAAGGACATGGCTGCCTACTACGAAGCATCTGACAAATATGCTGAAATCTGTGAATGGTACGACGGATACCTGTTTGGAGAGCAGGAAATCTTCAATCCATGGTCTGTCATCAGTTATTTTGATAACGAATGCAGGCCGGACACATTCTGGATTTCAACAGGAAGCAATGAGATACTGGGTGATCTTCTGAACAATGCAGATGAAGAATTAATGGAACGTCTGAACAGTCTGATGCTGGGGCAAAGCATACTGACCACAATTGACCTGAATGTTGTCTATCCACAGATTGAAGATGATCCTTCTTATGTTTTCAGTTTTCTCCTTGTAGCCGGATACCTGAAAACGGAAGCCTCTTCGCCCGCCTTTCCGGGAACCTGTATGTGTAAAGTATCCATCCCAAACAAGGAAATTGCTTCCGTATATAAAAAAGAAATTTTATCAAGACTGCTGAAATCGAATTCCCTGATTTTCTCCTCTGCATACCGAATCCAGAAAGCCTTATTTGCCGGGGATACTGAATGTCTGCAGGAAGCTTTCCAGAATTAAAGGTATCAAAAAAAGACAGCGACGAAGAACTTCTGACACATGCCCGGTCGGCTCTGGCACAGATTGAAGAGAAAAAATATACCTTCCAGATGGAGCAGGAACAGATTTCCCCTATACTGACATATGGAATTGCGTTCTCGGGGAAACATGTGAAAATTTTGAATGGAAAGGAATTTTTATAGAATTTTGGCAGATCGGCCTGACTCTGAAAATCTGAAAATCTTTATATCACAGGGACTGGATTCCACTCTTTTGAGAATCCAGCCCTTTTCAATATTTTTCATCACACCGTACGTCCTTTAATCCGGCTGCTGTCCGTCATGCGCCTTCCACTGACACTCCATCATCTGCATTTCTGAAAATACTGCCCTGAACGAAGAATCTTCCGGCGAGCAGGCATAGATTCCAAACCGGATCTTTCCACCGCCCTGATACATATGACATACACGCATCTGACTGTATGTTATGCCGTCCCGGGAACATTCAATGCAGTAATCATCCTCTCTCCGGCTGAAACGGTACCACATGAATTTAACCGAAGCATCGATGGCTGTGGTGGCCCAGTCTGAATACCCGTTATTGGTCACTACACTTCCCAGATGCTGATATATTTCATTTTCGTATTCAACAGATGCCTTCAGCCAGTTTTCGCTGTCCAGATACATAACGATCCCGCACTGGTCAAAACGGTGATGACTCTCTGTGAAATCGGTTTTCACCACAAAACTGAAATATCTTTCTTCCGTTTCCATCTGAAAAACAGGCGCATTATCATTGCGGAAATGATAATAAGTTCTCTGCCACAGATCTGTATGCGGCTTCGTCACAACTTCTACTCTGTCCTCTGCGATCCGGCAGCTCTCAGGCTGTCTCGTCCATATAAAATCCTCAATATTCATGATACCCATAACATTCTCCTCTTTCTGAACAGTTACTTTATTTTTTACATATAGTACCGGAAACGGCCTGCCCGTGCTTCTTTTGCTGCTTTTCTCCATTTCTCCTTTTCCTCCGGATCAGGCTCGGCGGGCCAGACCAGCAGCTCGGACAGGAAAATCTTTTTCCCCTGCATGGCGCTTACATCATCCACCTGACAATGGTAAAATCCCATACACCTGCTGGCCAGAGGATAGTTTTCCCTGTCTTCCGGAAACAGGTCGCAAAGATTTTCCAGATGAGCGTCCTCCAGATACAGCAGAAACCACTCCTTCATATTTCTCATAAAGGACAGATTGCGGATGGCGCCGCCATATTCAATATACAGATCCCTTATTTCCGTAAACTGTGCAAGGAAATCATAATCCTGCAGAGGCGTAAAAATATAACAGCCTGTAATACAGAACTTTTTCAGCTGCTCCAGTATCTCCGGATCATCAAAATCCTCCCGGGCAAAGTAAATGTTCGGTATTCTCATATTAAACGCATTGCCCGTCCTCTCCCAGGGTACAGAAACAGAGGTGCGGCAGGCTCCCCCTTCTGTGATCCCAAGACTCAGATATTTCTTATCATAACCAAACAGTTTTTCTCTTTCGCTTTCTGTCATCACAACCTCCTTTCCTGAAAGCATACACATTCCTGCAGTTTTCCCGATATGCCCCGGACTGCCGGCCGGCCGGCTTCCAGACCACTGTATGTTTCTTCTTTATCAAAAGTATACCATATCTTTCTGTATTTCCAAAGAAAATAAATCACAGACCGCGCATTTTCCGTATCTGAGTCGGCGTGGCCCCGAAATGCTCCCTGAAAATTCTGCGGAACAGTTTGTAATTGGTAAATCCATGCTTTTCCAGAATGTCCTTCACCTGTTTGTCGGTGGTGGTCAGATCCCGGTAAATATAGGAAAGCCGCAGTTCATTCTGATATTCCAGATAGGTAATTCCCATGTATTTTTTGAAAAAACGGCAGAAATATCCGGGCTCCAGATATGCTACCTCCGCAATTTCATCCAGTGAAATCGGACGGTTATAATGTTTTTCCGTATAAGACAGCACTCTGTTCAGCCGGTCCAGATCTTTATCCTTTTGCTTCCGGTGCGACTGAAAAATCCGCGTGCTGAAATTGTGATACAGCTGAAACAGAATCTCAAACAGCAGGCTGTTAAAACGCAGGATAAATCCTTCCGGGCGGATGTCATTGGCAATCTGCATCTGCGTCAGCGTCTCCTTGAAAATATCCAGCTTTGTTTTGCGGATGGGATTGTCACAGGGATCATCCAGAAAGAAATAAAGGTTTCGTACATCGGGAATATAAAGCGAGACAAATTCCAGTGGAATCTGAAATACAATTGCCCGGTTTGGCGTCACACATTTGGTTGCGTGAATGACATTGGGATTGATCAGTATGCACTGACCGGCATACAGCTGTCTTGTCTCCGACTCCACCGTTACCTCCAGTTCCCCTTCCAGTATATATATAATCTCAATGGCCGGGTGCCAGTGATTGGGAATATAGCTTCCCGAATCCACCGAGGTATAAAAACGGACGCCTGTATTTTCCTGTACGGAAATCACTTCATAAATCTGTCCGGCAGTCTGCTCTGCCATAAAAACTCCTCCTTTTTTACTTTATAATCTCTCGGAATCTTCAGCCCAGTAAAATCAAGGCTTCCTGATTCCATTTTTATAAAAATCCCCCACTTTTTCGCAAAAAAAGGCTTGACAAATCTCCAAAAATTTGCGGCGAAGCCGATTAAATATATTTTATTTT
>JAQYDI010000050.1 GCA_028724245.1 Lachnospiraceae bacterium | reverse complement strand
GCTTTCAAAGGGGACCGTTGAAAACGCCGGCACTAGCTTTTTCAAGCGCCAGCGCCGAAAAAGCGTAGTACCGCTGCGTTTTCATGCGAGCGAAAGCGAGTCCCCGTGAAAGCCGTCACGTCCCTTCCGCCTCACCCCCCTCCTTCCTCATCCCCCCCGAAGCCCCGGACAGTAAAAACATCTCTTTTTTGCTGTATTTTTTCTCCTCTTTTTCCGGTAGTTTCTTTTTCTGGCTCAGATATAATGAAACTGATACATTCTGTGGTGAGCAGCTTTTCTTTCGTTTGCCTTATTCCCATGGCTTACGCGGAGGCTGTTCTGCTGCAATAACCTACTGCTTGTTTTCAGCAGAGAACGGAGGATTTTATGAAATTCGGATACTTTGATGACGCCGAAAAAGAATACGTGATTACGACGCCTCAGACTCCCCAGCCCTGGATTAATTATCTGGGGAATGAGAATTTTTTCTCTTTGATTTCCAATACCTGCGGCGGTTACTCTTTTTATAAGGATGCAAAGCTGCTGCGTCTGACCCGTTACCGTTACAATAATGTTCCGGCGGATACCAATGGCCGTTATTATTTTATTCACCATAATGATGAGGTCTGGACTCCCGGATGGCAGCCGGTGAAGACAGAGCTGGATTCCTATGAATGCCATCATGGTCTGGGCTATACCGGATATCTTTCCTCAAAGGGAACGATTCAGGCGTCTCTGACTGCTTTTGTACCGCTTCACGAAAACTGCGAAGTCAACCGTCTGGTGCTTACCAATACCGGTTCTCAGGAAGAATCCCTGTCTGTGACTTCCTACGTGGAATTCTGTTTCTGGAATGCAGTGGATGATTCAACCAATTTCCAGCGAAATCTCAGTCTGGGCGAAGTAGAAGTATGCGGTTCCGAAATCTACCATAAAACAGAGTACCGGGAACGCCGCAATCATTACGCTTACTATTCCGTAAATGCTCCCATTCAGGGCTTTGATACCAGCCGGAACAGTTTTCTGGGTGTTTACGGCAGCATCGAGCGTCCCAAAGCCGTTCTGGAAGACAAAGCCGGCAACTCCATTGCCAGCGGCGGTGCCGTAATCGGTTCCCATCGTCTGGAAGTTACACTGCAGCCCGGTGAATCAAAAAGCTTTATTTTCCTGCTGGGCTACGCAGAGAATGCACCCGAAGACAAATGGGAAGCGCCCAATGTGATCAACAAGAAACCGGCCCGTGAAGTGATGGCCCGTTTTTCCACAGACGAACAGGTGGAACAGGCGCTGCAGGCACTGAAAAACTACTGGAATGACCTGCTTTCCATCTATACCGTGGACAGCAGCGAAGAAAAGCTGAACCGCATGGTCAATATCTGGAATCAGTACCAGTGTATGGTGACCTTCAATATGTCACGTTCCGCTTCCTATTATGAATCCGGTACGGGCCGCGGCATGGGCTTCCGTGATTCCTGTCAGGATCTGCTGGGCTTCGTTCACCTGATCCCCGACCGCGCAAGGGGAAGAATTCTCGATATCGCTGCAACCCAGTTTGAGGACGGCAGCGCATATCATCAGTACCAGCCGCTGACAAAGAAGGGCAATTCCGATATCGGAAGCGGTTTCAATGACGACCCGCTGTGGCTGATCGCCGGAACTGCCGCTTACCTGAAAGAAACAGGCGATCTGTCCATTCTGCAGGAAATGGTTCCCTTTGACAATGATGAAAGCAAGGCACAGACGCTGGCTGAACATCTGAAACGTTCCTTCGATTACACCCGCACCCATCTGGGTCCTCACGGACTTCCTCTGATCGGACGTGCAGACTGGAATGACTGCCTGAATCTGAACTGCTTCTCCAAAGAGCCCGGTGAATCCTTCCAGACCTTCGGACCTTCTGAAGGCCCTGTGGCAGAATCCGTCTTCATCGCAGGCATGTTTGTCAAATACGGCCGGGAATATGCAAAGATCCAGCAGCTGCTGAACAATGAAGAAGAAGCAAAAAGAGCGGAAGAAGCAGTGGAAACCATGTATCAGACCATCCTCACAGCAGGCTGGGACGGAGAATGGTTCATCCGCGCATACGATGCATTTGGCGAAAAAGTCGGTTCCGACGAATGTGAAGAAGGCAAGATCTACATCGAACCTCAGGGCTTCTGCGTTCTTGCAGATGTCGGTATCAAGGAAGGACATGCAAAGAAAGCACTGGATTCCGTACAGAAATATCTGGACACCAAATACGGTATCGTACTCCAGCAGCCGCCCTACAGCCACTATTATGTCAATCTGGGTGAAATTTCCTCCTATCCTCCGGGATACAAGGAAAATGCAGGTATTTTCTGCCACAACAATCCCTGGGTTTCCATCGCGGAAACAAGAATCGGCAGAGGAAACCGGGCATTTGAAATCTACCGCCGCACCTGTCCCGCATATATTGAGGACATCAGCGAGATCCACAGCACGGAACCTTATGTTTACTCCCAGATGATCGCCGGCAAAGACGCTCCGAAATTCGGGGAAGCCAAAAACAGCTGGCTGACCGGAACCGCCGCATGGACCTTCGTCAACGTATCCCAGTACATTCTGGGAATCCGCCCCGATTTCGACGGTCTGACTGTAGATCCCTGCCTGCCCGATTTCATCCATGAGCTGAACATCACCCGAATCTACCGCGGCTCCACCTATCACATTCACATCCAGAATCCTGACGGAAAAGAAAAAGGTGTGAAATCCGTAATCGTAAACGGACAGGCCATCGAAGGAAACTGCCTGCCCGTATCGGAAACGCCCGGCGTATATCAGGTAGAAGTAACGATGGGATAAGATCAGGATTTAGATTTAACAGGATCTAATACAGCCATAATTTCCAGGACTATATAAGAGAGAAATATTTAAAACCGGTACATGGACTTTACAGCCGTCCATGTACCGGTTTGTTTACAGAAAAAGAAAATTTTATCTGCAGAGCTCTGCCACGATCTGATTGATCACTTTTCCATCTGCTTTGCCTTTCAATTCGGGCATAACCGCCTTCATGATCTGTCCTTTATTCTTTGTGGCCAGTACATCGGCAAATTTATCCAGCAGAAATGTTTTTACTTCTTCCGCTGACATGAGCGAAGGCGCATATTCATTGATTACGTCATAACGGAACTGATATTCTGCTTTTAATTCAGCTCTTTCGTCAGGACAGGTATCAATCTGCTCTTTAACGGTTTTCAGCTCTTTCAGAATAACCCGATCCACCAGATCGGAAGTGATATTATCGCGGCATCCTTCATCAATAGCCACTTTTTTTACTGCGGAAATGATGGAAGAAATGGCAGCCTTTCTCTCTTTGTCTTTTGCTTTCATGGCAGCAACCATGCCTTTCTGTAATTTTTCAAATTCCATTTTTTACCTCCTGCTTATGATGTGATGACTCCGAAAAATGAATCCTTCGGAGCAAAAATAATTACCGGCTGATAAACAGCACGCCCAGAGTTCCCGGGCCGCAGTGGCTGGAGATGACTCCGCCTGCTCTTGTGACCAGAATTTCGTCAAATAAATCAAGACTCTTTACATAATCGTATATTTTCTGAATGGTCTCGTCATCACAGCCGGAATGAGTGATAAATACCCGGTCATGCCTTGCATTTTGAAGAGCAGGTTCCAGATGCTGTGTGTAATTCAGAAGCACATGTGACATTTTCCCCCGGTATTTTTTATCCGGCCTCATGGCACCGTTTTCCACAACAATCTGTGGATGCAGTTTTAATGCATTGCCTGCCAGAGCGGTCAGTCCGCCGCATCGTCCTCCCCGGTGAAGATAGGTCAGCGTATCCACAACAAAGCTGGCTCTTACAAATGGCTTCAATGATTCAATGTATTCTCTGATTTCTTCTGCCTGATGTCCCTGCTGCGCCATGACTGCAGCTTCAACAACCAGAAGTCCCACACCGGTTGACAGATTAGCAGAATCGATTACGAAAACACGATTTTCCATATCCAGTTCTGCTGCGGCCATACGCATAACATTGGCAGAGGTAGACATCTGTTCGGAAATGGAGAAACAGATGATATCGCTGCCGTCTGCACCGCATGCCTTTATCAGATCCATGGCATCGGTAATGGCGGGAGCTGATGTTTTTGGAGTCGCCTTATGTTCATCTGACCACCGGTAAATTTCATCCGGCGTAATGTTGATTCCGTCTTTGTACTCTTCTTCTCCCAGAATAACATGCAGCGGAAGAATGCTGATCCCATATTTTTCAAGTAATTCTTTTGATAAATCACAGGTACTGTCTGAAATAATTTTTACACCCATAAGAAACCTCCTTAGCAGATCCTGTCGGGCCAGTATGCCCCAAACTAATTACCAGGCTGTTAATTTGAATTAACTATAATATTTTAGTACTTTGGGGAAGCGGAGTCAATGGACAAAAATCGTTTGCAGAAGCATCCTGACTTTTCAGATATTAAAAGAGCCCCCGGCCGCCGCATTCCGCAGCCCGGGGGCTCCACTTAGAGGAACCTTATGACCGGTATGACCCGTATAATCTGCGGATCATACCCGGAGTTCAATGGAAGAATCAGCTTACTCTACCAGTGATACTCTTTCTTTAACGATTTCTGTCAGCATTTCTTCTGCATCTGCTACGCCGGATTTGTCAAATTCTGCCAGCATTGCGTCGTAGTTCTTGTCGAAGTCAGCTTCTTTGCCGATGACGCAGCTGATCAGCTGTGACCATGCAACTTCATCGAGGATGTTTCCGATTTCGTCAAATTCTGCAGGTTTTGTGTATGCCCATACAGCGGAGTATTCCGGTACTTCGAATTCGGATGCCTGAGGGAATACGTCTACGAGAAGGTCTACATTCCATGCTTCGCATGCTGCTTTTTCTTCTTCATTGTATTCCGCAATTACACTTTCCTTGCTGGTTGTGGTATAAGTATTGCCTTCGCTGTCAACAACACCGGTACCGTAGCAGGGGAACGGATAGGAATGGAATCCTACGCCTGTTGTCTTTGCGTAATCCTGATTGGAGTTTGATTCATTAATTTCTTCTTCTGTACGGTAGCGTTTACCGTTTTCATCAACGAAGTAGTTTACATCTTTAATACCCCAGTTAACCAGTACCTGTCCTTCATCGGAGCAGAGGTAATCCAGGAATTTGATTGCAGCAACGGGATCTTCGCATGCAGTTGTAATGCCGACGCCCTGTCCGGTTGTAAGACCCTGATACATCAGAGATGCACATTTGGTATCTGCATCCATGGTCAGAGGCAGAGCTGCATAGGTTTTGCCCAGTTTTCCATCGGCTTCCAGAACTTTTTCACCATCAGAGTAATCCCAGTCGGTATCCATCAGGGAAATGACACGTCCTGAAGCGATCTTTGCAATATAATCTTCATGTGTCTGTGTTGCGAATTCATGATCCAGAATACCTTCATTGTACATTCTGTTCAGCCATTTGAAGTATTCTCTTACTTTTTCGGATCTGAATTTATAGGTTGCATTGAAATCTTCATCGATCAGCCACTGGCCGTTATCGGGTGCGCCTTCTGCAATGTAGCCGGCAGGATTGCCCAGAGTGATCATCCAGTGCCAGTCAGATGCAGAAAGGGAAATACCGATATTTTCCATGCCGTCATCGTTTGTGGGATGTGCAGCCAGATAATTCTTGATCATGGTTTCATATTCTTCCAGTGTTTCGGGAAGCTTGTAATCGTTCTCTTTCAGAACGTCCCACTGAACCTGTGCGGTACCTGAGCTGGTATACTGTTCACCGCCAACACTGTAGGAAGACAGCTGGTAGATAGAGGGATCATCTTCTGAATATTTCAGCTTGTCAAGTTCATCGCCGTACATTTTCTTGATATTGGGGCCGTATTCTTCGATCAGATCGGTCAGATCGATCAGCGCACCGGCATCGATCAGGCTGGCAGCATCGCCTTTTGCGTAGATCAGATCCGGATAATTCTGTTCTGCGATCATCAGAGCAATCTTCTGGTCATCGGAGCTTACGGGATAATCTGTTTTCAGCTTAACGCCTGTTGCTTCCGTCAATGCCAGAGCAACGGGATCGGTCCAGGGATCTTCCTGACCATCGGCATTGTAAAATGTCAGTTCAATTACTCCGTCTTCTCCTCCTGATGAAGCATTATCTGTGGAGCTGTCTTTTTTTCCTCCGCATCCGCTGAAGCAGCCGGCAGTCATAACCATGGCAAGCAGCAGAGCACACACTTTTTTAAATTTCATATTGTTCTCCTGTCTTTTTAAATATTTTTAAAATAGTTTCATAAAAAATACCGTTTACATAAGATACCGTCTGATATCCCGATCAGTCTTTTACCGCGCCTACTGTCATACCGCTTACGAAGTATTTCTGCAGGAAAGGATATACGATCAGGATCGGAACGGTTGCAACAACCGTGATCGCCATACGTACCGACATGGGGGATACGGAATTCTTGATCTGATTTGCAGCGGTAGCGGAATGAGTATCCACTTTGATCGTTGCTTTTTCCATGATCTCATACAGTACGTACTGCAGTGTGGGCAGGTCTCTTGCATATAAGTAGGTATCCATGAAGGAGTTCCACTGACCAACCGCTACGAACAGTGCCACCGTAGCCAGTACCGGCTTACATAAAGGAAGGATAATTTTGTAGAAGATCACAAAATCGTTGGCGCCGTCCAGCTTTCCGGCTTCCTGAAGGGCGATGGGCAGACCTTCAATAAAGGAACGGGTCAGGATAATGTTGTAAACCCAGATAAGACCGGGGATGATGTATACGGCAAAGCTGTTGCCCATGTTCAGTGTTCTTGTGAGCAGCAGATACTCGGGAACCATACCGCCGCTTACGTACATGGTAATAACGAACAGAATGGTGAAAGGCTTGTTGAAATAAAAGTCCTTCCGGCTGAGTACATAACTGATCATGGCCGTACATAATACACCGGCTGCAGCGCCGATCACGGTTCTTGCAACTGACATCAGCAGCGGACTCATCAGGTCATTTTCCGTGAAAATGTATATGTAGTTGCTCAGCGTAAACTTTCTGGGAATGATGAAGTTTACACTTCTCATGGTATCCATGGGATCATTGAATGAGATTGCCAGCACATTCAGGAACGGATACACGGTAATAATAATCATGAAGATGAAGAATACCAGCAGAACATAGTCAAATGTTGTGGCTCTTTTCTTTGTGATGATTTCTTCTTCTTTTTTACGTCCAAATAATTTCATCCTGTGCCACCTCCTAGACTAATTGTATAGTCTCGGAAACTCAAAACCCTTGATTTTCCTGACTTTTTTCAAATCAAAATTTACAGTTTCACCTCTGCATTTCTGTAACAATCTGCCTTTAAAAAAAACACTTGACAAACTGCCTGAAATGTGCGGCCGC
>JAQYDI010000049.1 GCA_028724245.1 Lachnospiraceae bacterium | reverse complement strand
TGGCTTTTACGCAGCTGTTCAGGTTTTCTGTCAGGGTGGTGTTGCGGAAAAAGAAGCTGGCTTCCAGAACGATTACGGAAGGCGACTGTTTTTTGAATATTTTTTTCAGGTACAGCTCTGCGTCGAAAGGATCCACGCCGGGTTCGCCCCAGGTGTAGCCGGTGATGCCGTAATCTTTCCAGAGCTGCATGGGAATGATCCCGCTGCGGACATTGCTGTTGCCGATGGCAACGAAATCTACGGTATTTTCCGGTTCTTCGAAAATTCCCCAGGGACTGCTGTCTGCCATGGGGTCCGGATTACGGAGCGTGATTACGGCCAGGCAGGACAGCGACTGCAGAAGTATAACCAGAATCAGGCAGAACAGCAGTGCTTTTACCAGTTTTTTATGTTTTTTGAAAAATGTATTTTTATTGGTTGTTTGCATCATATCGTATTTGCTCCTGTTGATTGATCAAAATTGGGCATAGATGAAATCCACGGTTCCGTATCCGGGACCATAAGCGCCTGCTGCTGCCAGAAGACAGATGGCTGCCAGATAGACACACCAGCGTACCGGCAGGGCGCGGCTGCTGATGGTTTTCCGGATACGGATTCCTCTTTCCTGCAGAATTCCGATGACGATGACCAGAAGGAGAAAGGCAAGGAACATGGACCATTCCATAAGACCGATCCGGTGACCGAGCAGAGCCTGTGCCAGGGTTTCTTTTCCGGTCATGCCGTTTCGGAAAATGGCAAAAAACATTTTTCCGGCTTCTCTAAGTCCGTCGGCACGGAAGATCAGCATCCCCAGATTCACAAGGCAGAATGTCCGGAATATCTGAAAACCATGATAGATCCTGCTTTCCCGGTTGATGGACAGTGCCCCTGTGACTTTTACAAACAGCGGCTCCAGCAGCATGCCCAGAACGACGATCGTGTAATAATACAGACCGTAGAAAATATATTTCCACTCAGCGCCATGCCAGATGCCGTTGCCGAACCATACGGCAAACAGCGCCGCAATCATGGGAAGGCAGGAAGCATAGTAGGGTTTCATGTATTCTCTGGTCTTCTTTGTCAGGTTCTGAAAGGGTCGGCTGATGGAAATCGGATAGAAAATATAATCTCTCAGCCAGCTGCCCAGCGTTATATGCCACCGTCTCCAGAATTCATTGACGCTTCTGGAAAAGAAAGGGCGCCTGAAGTTTGGTTCCAGTTCAATGCCGAACAGTGCGGCGATGCCGGTTACCATATCCATACATCCGGAAAATTCCATATAGATCTGACAGGTATAGCAGCATACGCCCAGAATAATGATGGGCGAAGGAACATCTGCCCAGGAATTAAATACGTACTTTACGTAGAGACTGAGCCTGTCTGCAATAAGCACTTTTTTCAGCAGCCCCCATAAGATCAGCTGCAGACCTTCACAGAATGTTTCATAGCAGAAAGGATGTCCTTCTTCCAGCTGTTTTCCCAGCTGATGATAGCGGGAGATCGGCCCCTCCACAATGACGGGGAAAAAGAAAAGGAAAAGAAGAAGCTTCAGGTAATTTCTCTGAGCCTGACAGGTTCCGCGGGAAATATCGATGAGGTAGCTGGCTGCAGAAAGCGTATAGAAGGAAACGCCAAGGGGCATCATCAGATGAAAAACGGGGATCTGAGAGGAAATCCGGAATCTGTCCAGCAGAAGGTTCAGATTCTGGCAGAAGAAATTCAGATATTTTACGGAAAAGAGGATGGCAAACAGCAGGAGACAGGAAAAAACAAGCACGCGGCGTTTCTTTTTCTCTGTCTCCTTTTTTAACAGTTTGCGCTCCTCTTTTGGCAGCCCTTTTTTCCGTTCCTGAAATTCCAGCTGGATTTTTTCCAGACAAATACCTGTCACGTATACCAGAAGGGTGGTGGCAAGCAGGATCAGGATCCGTCCGCCGCAGGAAAGCAGATAGAAAGCGGCGCTGGAAATCAGCAGGGCCAGATAGCGCAGCCGCAGCGGCAGCAGATAATACAGCATCACCGCCGCAGGCAGGAAAATAATTACAAAAAACCAGTCATTATACTGCATGGATTATTCATCCTCCTCGATTCTCTGAACCATGTCATAAATCGCTTCCGCAGAACTGAAATTTTCGGGAATAATATAAGGAAGCGTAATTTCGATATCAAACGCATCGTTTAATTCCCCTGTCAGCAGCATGATTTCCATGGAAGTGAGGATCTGACGGTTTACCAGATCTTTTTCTGCTGTAAAATCAACACCGGGTTTCAGATTATTTAAAATTTTAATAATAGTTTCCATAATTGTTATCTCCTGTTCTTGTTTTGCTGTAAAGTTTTTCTCATTATCTGACTGATCATATTATCTGACTGATCATATTTTTTCAGCCGGATTCGACTGGCTTCGGATCTGTTCAAGAAAATATTTCCGGTCGGTTTTTCCGTTGGCGTTATATGGCATCTGACGGACTTTTTCAATCTTCTGGGGACACATGTAGGGAGGAAGCTTTTCCTGAAGCTGTCTTGCGATTTCCTCAGGTTTTCCCTTGCCCTGATAGAAGATAAGGATCCGGTCTGTCCGTTCATCATAGATGCAGACGCTGCTGTCCACCTGTTTCAGGGAACTGCAGACTGTCTCGATCTCGCCGGGTTCGATGCGGTATCCCATATGTTTGATCTGGAAATCCCGCCTGCCGATATAGATGATCTCTCCCCGTTCATTGCGGCGCACCAGATCACCGGTGCGGTAGACCGTCTCGGGAAATGCGCTCTGAAGAGGATTCTGTACAAAGGCATCGGCTGTTTTCTCAGGGTTGTTATAGTAGCCCAGCGCCAGAAAAGAGCCGCGCACATAAAGTTCGCCGGTTTCACCGTCTTTTGCTTCTCTGCCGTCTTCCGTTACGATAAAGGAATCGCAGTTGTTGCAGGAATGGCCGATGGGCAGGGATTCGTCATCCCTGAAATCACGGTCCACGGTGTACCAGGTACAGATATCTGTGGTTTCTGTGGGACCGAAAAGATTGCTGAAGGAGGCATCGGGAAAATATTTTTTCCAGTAGTTCAGGTATTTTACCGGCATGACCTCACCTGCAAACATGATCTTTTTCAGATGAAGCGGCAGCTTCCATGCAAATGCATCCCATGTGGTAATGATCCCCAGAGCGGAGGGAACCCAGTAAATGGTATTGATCTCATACCGGTTCAGGTAATCGATCAGCATGGTGGGAAAAGAAAAATACTGACGGGGAATGATCTGCAGTCTGGCTCCCGTAAAAAGCGTTCCGAACAGGTCCGTAACGGACATGCTGAAATAGAAAGGGGTCTGGCTGCCGAATATGATCGTATCATCAATATGAAACGTTTCGATGACCCAGCTGATATAGGTAATGACAGCTCTGTGATTGATGACCACTCCCTTGGGGGTTCCGGTGGATCCTGAAGTATACAGCACATATAAAATATCCGTGTCGATGGCGCTGCGGCGGATCCTTAAAAGCTCTGGCTCATTTTCGGAAACCTGCAGAGCATCATCCAGCAGAAGAACCGGAACGCCCAGCTCTTCAGCTTTCTCCTGATGGGCACGGTCAGTCAGGACAGCCGCTGGCTGCAGCGTATCGAAAATCAGCCGGATCCGGTCTGCAGGCTGAGCAGTGTCGAGTACAGCATAAAAACAGCCGCTGTACACAACCCCCATCATGGCTGCGGCGCAGGCAGGTGTTTTATCAAGATAAACGGCCACCGGACGTCGGAAAGCATGAAGCTCTGCACACAGAAAGCTTCCAATCTGTCTGGAACGGTGAAGAAATTCTTTGCAGGTCAGTGAACTGTCCGGGTCGGCGATCAGAATTTTCTCCGGATTGCGTGAAAGCGCAGCTTCCATATATTCAAGCACATTTTTCATAAATGTCCTCCTGAAAAATAAATCTGTAAACAGCATAAAGCAGAGAAATGCCCGCTGCTGTCATTCAGCATATCGGGCATTTCTTAACAGTTTCTTAAGTTGTAAGATTATTAGAAGATTATTAATGGAATCTTATACAGCGGATGAAAATATTAATGGCTTCTTAAAAAATGTAAATAAAATGTTACTGTTCAGAGCCAAGCAGATTTGAACAGTAACAACAAAAGGGAACCTTGTGTTTTAGATGCAAAAATACCTACATGTAAAAACAGTATCCCCGTCCCCATTCCGTGCGGATATAGCGGGGATCGGAGGGATTATCCTCGATCTTCAGACGGAGCTTCCGGATATGTACCATAACCGTATTGCTGCAGGAGTGGTCAAATGGTTCGTTCCATATGGTCTCATACAGATTGCGGATGGAAAATATTTTCCTGCGGTGCTTCATGAAAAGCTTCAGCATGCGGTACTCGATATCCGGCAGTTCAATGCGTTCATCACGGCGGAATACCTCATTGAACTGCTCGCTGACCCGCAGATCGCCGGCGATCAGCCAGTTTTCGTTACTGCGTTCCGGCTCGCTCAGGTAGATGCAGTAACGGCGCAGAAGAGAAGCGGTGCGAAGCAGCAGTTCTCCGGAATCAAACGGTTTGGTCAGATAATCATCGCCTCCTGCAAGGAATCCCTTTTTCTTATCGGAAAAAGAATCAAGAGCCGTCAGAAACAGGACAGGCACATTGCAGCAGCAGTCCTGACGGATCCGCCTGCAGACCTCCAGACCGGAAAGATCAGGAAGCATGATATCAAGAATAACAAGAGAAGGTTCTTTCGAAAGCAGCTCCAGCGCTTCCATACCGTTTGCGGCTGGAAGAACAAGGTAACCGGCATCCGCCAGAAGTGTACACAGCGCACTCCGCAGATCATCTTCATCCTCAACAAGAAGGATTTTATCCATATGCATCACAATAAAATACCTCAAAAAAAGTGTGGGTTACTGTTCGGACTTCTGCCTCACAATCCTTCACTTTTCTGGCAGAAGTCCGGACAGTACAATAATCCCTAGTATACCACGGATGTCCGTTTTTTGCAGCTGCGTATATTGACAGAACTATTCGGAAATGATATCATAAAGTTACAAAACCTTGATCCATGTGGACTTTTTAAGAAATGGTTCTTTTTTCGCCACGTAATTGCAGAGTCAGCAATTAGGTGTTTTTTTATGTGCATGGAGCCCTTGCTGAGTCTGAGAAATCATTCAGGAGGAAGATGTTATGAAGTATGATGTAATTATTATCGGTGCAGGTCCCGGAGGTATTTTTTCTGCGTATGAGCTTGTTCAGAAGAAGGAGAATCTGAGCATTGCCGTGTTCGACGGCGGTTATTCTCTGGAGAAAAGACATTGCCCCATCGACGGGGAGAAGGTGAAATCCTGTATCAAATGCAAAACCTGTGCCATTATGAGCGGTTTCGGCGGCGCAGGTGCTTTTTCTGATGGCAAATATAATATTACCAACGATTTCGGCGGGACGCTTTACGAGCATATCGGCAGGGCAAAGGCAATTGATCTGATGAAATATGTGGATGATATCAATGTGTCTCACGGAGGACAGGATACGAAGCTGTATTCCACTGCGGGAACACAGTTTAAAAAGCTGTGTCTGCAGAACAAGCTGAGACTTCTGGATGCTTCGGTGCGCCATCTGGGAACGGACATTAATTATATCGTTCTGGAAAATATTTACGAAGAACTGAAGGACCGGGTAGATTTCCATTTCCGGACACCTGTAGAACGGATCGAAGTGGTTGAGGATGGCTACCGTGTAATCTGTGGTGATGCTTCCTATGACTGTCGGAAATGTATCGTATCCGTCGGCAGAAGCGGCAGCAAGTGGATGGAAAAGATCTGCGGCGAGCTGGACATTCCCACAAAATCAAATCGTGTGGATATCGGTGTCCGTGTGGAGCTTCCTGCCGTGATCTTCTCCCACCTGACGGATGAACTGTATGAGAGCAAGATCGTTTACCGTACAGAGAAATTTGAGGATAATGTGCGGACTTTCTGTATGAATCCCTACGGTATGGTTGTAAATGAGAATACCAACGGCATTGTTACGGTAAACGGCCACAGCTATGAAGGAAAGGAAAAGAGAACAGACAATACCAATTTTGCACTGCTGGTAGCCAAGCATTTTTCCGAACCTTTTAAGGACAGCAACGGCTACGGAGAGAGTATTGCCCGTCTGTCCAATATGCTGGGCGGCGGTGTGATCGTGCAGCGTTTCGGCGACCTGGTAAGAGGCAGACGTACCAATGAGAAACGGCTGGAGGAAGGTACGGTGACGCCTACTCTGGCAGCAACGCCCGGGGATCTGAGTCTGGTGCTTCCCAAACGGATTCTTGACGGTATTATCGAGATGATCTATGCCCTTGATAAGATCGCTCCGGGAACGGCCAATGATGATACCCTGCTGTATGGCGTGGAGGTAAAATTCTACAATATGGAAGTAGATATTGACGAAAATCTGGAAAGCAGATACAAAGGTCTTTATATAATCGGCGATGGAAGCGGTGTTACCCATTCTCTTTCTCATGCATCGGCCAGCGGTGTTTATGTAGCCCGCCGCATTGTTGAAGAAATGGCGTAAAACAGGCAGCAGAAGGCAGAAGCCGGAGCAGAATGCAGGAAAAAGAGACAGACAGATATGAGGAGAGCAGTATGGAAACACGGGAAGTGCTGTTAAAATTACAGAATGGTGAATTATCCATAGATGAGGCAGAACAGTTTTTTCGCAGACAGCCCTTTGAAGAGATGGGATATGCCAAACTGGATATGCACAGGAAAGTGAGATCGGGGTTCGCCGAGGTGGTTTACTGCAGCGGGAAGGCGGATGAACATCTTCTGCATATTTTCGAAAGATTGTACGAACAGGATGGAGAAGTGTTTGGAACCCGGGCATCGGAGCATCAGTATGAACTGATCCGAAAGAAATTTCCTCAGGTTTCATATGACCCCATATCACGGATCCTTAAAATTACCGGGGATGAGAAAAAACTGGTGGGCAGAATTGCCGTATGTACTGCAGGAACGGCAGATATTCCCGTGGCAGAGGAGGCGGCCCAGACGGCGGAGTATTTCGGAACCCGGGTGGAAAGGATCTATGATGTGGGGGTCAGCGGAATTCACAGGCTGCTGTCGAGGCTGGATGTGATTCAGGAAGCTAATTGCGTGGTGGCGGTGGCCGGTATGGAAGGCGCCCTTGCCAGTGTGCTGGGAGGTCTGGTGGATAAGCCTGTGATTGCGGTGCCCACTTCTGTGGGATACGGCGCAAGCCTGAACGGTCTTTCTGCCCTGCTTACCATGATCAATTCCTGTGCCAATGGAATTGCCGTGGTTAATATTGATAATGGATACGGAGCCGGTTATATGGCAACGCAGATCAACCGGCTGGCGGTTGACGGCAGCGCAGAGAAGAATGCCGGTGAAAAGAAAGCAGATAGAGGAGAAAAAGCGATATGAGCGGCAAAAACAGAAAACTGTATCTGGAATGCTGTTCCGGAATCAGCGGGGACATGACAGTTGCTGCTTTGCTGGATCTGGGAGCAGATGAAGTCCTGCTGCGCAGAACACTGGCAGGTCTTAATGTCTCAGGGTATGAAATTTCGATCAGCCGGGTCAAAAAATCGGGGCTTGATGCGTGTGATTTTGAGGTCAGACTGGATGCAGAGCATGAGAATCATGATCATGATATGGAATATCTTCATGGTCATGATCCGGAACATTCTCATGGCGGACATCATTTTCATGAACACAGAAGTCTGCAGGATATTCTGGAAATTCTCCGTTCCGGGGATATGACTCCGGGGGCACTGTCCATTGCGGAAAAGATTTTCAGGGTGATCGCACGGGCCGAATCAGAAGCACACGGAGTTTCGCTGGAGCAGGTTCATTTTCATGAAGTGGGAGCGGTGGACTCTATCGTGGATATTGCTGCAGCGGCAATCTGCCTTGATAATCTGGGAGTGGAAGAGGTGATCGTGCCTGAGCTTTGGGAAGGGCGCGGAACAGTCCGGTGTCAGCACGGCGTGCTGCCGGTGCCGGTGCCGGCGGTCTGCCATATTGCGCAGGATTATGGACTGAAGCTTCATATGTGTAATGTGGAAGGTGAACTGGTAACGCCTACGGGCGCTGCCATTGCCGCCGCCATCCGTACTTCTGACAGGCTGCCTGAGCGGTTTGTCATTGAAAAAACAGGGATGGGAGCCGGAAAACGCAGTTATCGGGGGACTTCCGGGCTCCTCCGGATCATGATGATCCGGGATGAGGAAGATAAGCCCCTGGAGAAACCGGAAACCATATATAAACTGGAATCCAATATTGATGACTGCAGCGGTGAGGTGCTGGGATATGTTATGGAGCGTCTGTTTGAGGCCGGTGCCAGAGATGTCAATTACACACCGGTTTTTATGAAGAAAAACCGGCCGGCATGGCAGCTGAATGTGATTTGCGACCAGGGAAAGATGGAAAAACTGGAGCAGATCATATTTGACGAAACAACCACCATAGGGATCCGGCGGCTCAAAGTGGAACGATCGGTACTGAGCAGGGAAATACAGCGTGTGGCAACACCGCTGGGGACAGCACTGGTGAAGGTGTGTGAAACAGGTTTCCGGAAGAAAGCATATCCGGAGTACGAATCGGCAGCAGAGCTTGCCCGCAGTAGCAATCTGCCGCTGCAGGAAGTTTACCGGATCATCCGGCAGTCATGGGAAGATTCGGAAAAAGAACAGAAATCCGGTATGAATAAAAAAGAACATGCGGAATAATACAGGAGAAGAGGTTATGGATCATAAAAATCAGAATCCGCTGGGGACTGCGCCGGTGGCAGGCCTGCTGCGCAGATTTGCGGTTCCCAGTATCGTTGCCATGCTGGTCAGTTCGCTGTACAATATAGTCGACCAGTTTTTTATCGGCCGGAGCGTGGGAGAACTGGGAAATGCCGCCACCAATGTGGCGTTTCCGCTGAGTATATCCTGTACGGCTATTGCACTTTTATTCGGAATCGGCGGTGCAGCATCTTTTAATCTGACTCTGGGAAGAGGGGACAGGGACAGGGCGGTCTATTATATCGGAAACTCCCTGTCCTGTCTGTTTGGAATCGGTGTTATCCTCTGCGTTGTCACACAGCTTTTTCTGACTCCCATGCTTCGTTTTTTCGGTTCTCCCGATAATGTGCTGGATTACGCCCGTGCCTATACGGGAATTACGTCTTTTGGCTTTCCCTTTCTGATACTGGCTACCGGGGGCGGTCATCTGATCCGTGCAGACGGCAGTCCGCGTTTTACCATGATGAGCAATCTGTCAGGAGCAGTGATCAATACCGTACTGGATCCGATTCTGATTTTCGGATTCCATATGGGAATGCGGGGAGCGGCTCTGGCTACGATTGTCGGACAGATTTTTTCAGGCTGTCTGGTTATCTGGTATATGAAATGTCGTTTTCAGACAGGAACGCTGCAAAAATGCCATCTGATTCCCCGCCGGGAATACATAGGACAGGTTGTGTCACTGGGGATGACACCGTGTTTTAATCAGCTGGCTATGATGGTGGTTCAGATTGTTATGAATCAGTCTCTGACCCATTATGGACGTATGTCGGTATATGGGGAGTCGGTTCCTCTGGCCTGTGTGGGGATTATTTCCAAGGTGAATATGCTGTTCTTTTCCTTCGTTATCGGTCTGTCTCAGGGTATGCAGCCTATTGCCAGCTTTAATTACGGTGCTGAGAAATACGGCCGTGTGAAACAGGCTTACAGGCTGTCACTGACAGCGGGAATTGCCATATCCACTTTTGCATTTCTGCTTTTCCAGATTTTCCCGGAACAGATCATCAACCTGTTCGGATCCGGTTCGCAGGAGTATGTGCAGTTTGCGGTATCATATTTCAGAATTTTCCTGTTTTTCACCTTCCTGAATGCCATACAGCCCATCAGTTCCAATTTCTTTACATCGATAGGCAAGCCGAAGAAGGGCGTTTTCCTGTCTCTGACACGCCAGATCCTGTTTCTTCTGCCATTGATCGTTATCCTTCCTCTGTTTATGGGAATTGACGGCATCATGTATGCCGGACCTGTGGCTGATTTTGTTGCTGCGGTCGTCGGAACGGTTATGGTGGCGAGGGAATTCGCAATCTTTCCTAAAACAGATAAATTGTCTGTTGATTTCAGAGAATAAATCCTGTACAATAAGACGTGGCGCGCAGAGATTCACAGAATAAGTTTGATGGAGATTATAAATATGGAAAAAATTAGATTGATAACTGATTCAGCCAGCGATATTTCTTATGAAGACGAGAAGATGTATGACATCAGGATTCTTCCTTTTGAAGTGGTTCTGGGAGACAAAAGTTATGTGAGCAGAGTGGATTTTGACAATGACGGTTTTTATCAGCTCATGTCTCAGTATGATGAAATTCCCAAAACTTCCCAGATTACACCCTTCTCTTTTCAGGAGATGTATCTGGAGGAGGCCCAAAAAGGTTATACCGATCTGATTCTGGTTACGATTAATTCAGGTGGTTCTGCAACACATGGCAATGCTGTCATGGCAAAAGATCTGTTTTTCGACGAGCACCCGGAATTTCAGGATAAGGTGCGGATTCATATTTTCGACGGAACAGGATATTCTGTCTTCTACGGCTATCCCGTGGTACATGCAGGCCGCATGATCAAAGAAGGAAAGACTGCGGATGAAGTGGTGGCTTATCTGAAAGAGACGCTGGAAAAGCGTCGGATCTATTTCGGCATGTATACACTGAAATATGCAGGGAAATCAGGCCGCATTCCCAGTGCTGCTGCTTTTCTGGGAGATAAACTGAATCTGAAGCCGGTTATGAAGATTGCCGACAATACCATTTCCACTGCGGCAAAGGTGCGCGGAGAAGGCAAGCTCATTGCAAAGATTGCGGCAATGGCGCAGGCGGATATGGAACCCGGTTCACCGTATCAGATCGTGTACGGCAGCGATCTGTCTGCCCGTGATGAGATGGCGAAGGTGATGACTGAAAAGCTGGGTTATGCTCCCGATGCATTTTATCAGATCGGTGCAGTGATAGCTGCCAATTCCGGTCCGAAAGTGGCAGGTGTATCGATTGATGTGAAAAAATAATTTCAGATTGCTGTTCAGAGCCAGGCAGATTTATCTGGTTCGGAACATTAACAACATCAGCAGATCATACGTGTTGAATACGGCTTCGATAATTTTTCCTTGACAGATGCTTTATGTTATGGGTATAATGTAGGAACTGCCTGTGAGGGAGTAGTTTGCACGATAGTGTGATATGTCAACATACTGACCATCCGGTCTGGCATATCTTAATGAACGAGACTCATGCGCAGCAGTTCGGGAAGCAATGTATGGATCGCTTCTTCGGATTGCTGCGCATGAGTCTCGTTTTTTTGTATAACAGAAAACTGTGTTTCCTGTTATACAACGCTCCGCAGGAATCGCATTGCGGCGGAAAGGAAGATATCACTGAAGTGACCAGCCGCAGGCGGAGAATCCCGTGGAACGGGATTCTTTTTAAACTCTCAGAGTCAGGCAAATTTCATAAACAGGCGTGAAATGCCTGAATTTTACAGATGACCAGTCAGGAGGAAAAACGATGGGATTAGTGGAGCTTTTTATACTTGCAGTGGGATTGTCAATGGATGCGTTTGCCGTTTCAATCTGTAAAGGACTTGCCGGCGGGAAGGTTGGAGTCCGCGAGATGGGACTCGCCGGAATCTGGTTTGGCGGTTTTCAGGCGCTGATGCCGGTTCTGGGTTACATTCTCGGTGCTTCATTTGCAGATTATATTACGGCATTTGATCACTGGATTGCATTTGTACTGCTGGCAGTGATCGGCGGAAATATGATAAAAGAAGCTTTTTCGGAAGAAGAGGAAGAAGTGAATAATTCCTTTGGTATAAAAACCATGTTTGTCATGGCGGTTGCCACGAGTATTGATGCGCTGGCGGTAGGGATTACATTTGCTTTTCTGCGGGTGAATATTGTGGCAGCAGCAATATTTATCGGCTGTACAACATTTGTATTTTCAGCAGCAGGAGTGAAGATTGGAAGCGTTTTCGGAACCAGATATAAATCGAAAGCGGAAATGGCCGGAGGAATCATTCTGATTCTTCTCGGACTCAAGATCCTTCTGGAACATCTGGGCATCCTGGCCTGAGGCATGCCGGGGCAGGGTTTCGGGCGTTTTCTGCTGTTTTCTCTGCTGCGCCAAAGAGAAAAAGAAGAGAGGATTCGAATTGAGTACATATTTAATTGATTTTGAAAATGTTAAATCCGGCGGACTGGCCGGCATGGATCGTATCAAAAAAGAAGACAGCGTGCATCTGTTCTGGAGCGCGCGGGAGAATAAAATAACGATCGATATGATGGAAATGATTCGCAGCAGCGAATCGGAGATCGTCATGCATAAAGCGGTAACGGGAGAGAGGGATGCGCTGGATCATCAGCTCTGCAGTTATCTGGGGTTTCTCGCCGGCGGCAGAGGAGAAACGGATTTTGTGATTGTCAGCAATGACAAGGCTTATGATCACCTGATCGAATTCTGGAAAAAACTGGATGACCGAATTCATATTCAGAGAGTATCGGAAATTTCAAGGGTGTCGGAAGCAGTTCATACAGCGGAAACTACAGGAGAAACGGCTGCAGAAATACAGATGGATGCATCTGTTCAGAATATGGTCGGCTCAGACAGAAATCAGAATGAACGATCGGGGCAGAATGAGCGTGTGGAGACAGCGGAACGTGCCGGGGCTGATTCCTTCGGCGGCAGAAATTCCCGCAGACGTGAAAGGGGCAGCCGCTATCTGAAAGGCGGCAGAACCGGACGTGGTTCCCGGAAAAACAATTATACGGAGAATTACGTTGAAGAACGTGCAGAGGGAGAAAAAACAGTCGACAGGATCAGAGAATCAGGTATATATCCGACGGAAATACCGGAAGTTCAGGTAAAAGCTGAGAATACAGAGGTTTTAAAAACGGCGGCGGAAACGGATAAAACGGAAATGCCGGAAGCTGTGGAAGCGCAGGAAATTTCGGTTAAATCTGAAAATACAGAAAAACTGGAGGTTTTGAGAACATCGGAAGTTACGGAAAAACCGGAAGCTTTGAACGTACCGGAAAAATCTGAGAAAACGGAAGTTTTGGAAAAACCGGAAGTATTAGAAAAACGTGAGAAAATGGAAGCCCCGAAACCGAAAAAAGAATCTGCTGCGGCATATGTAGTGACCGGAATCAGAACCGGAATTCTGGTAGAATCCGGCTTTACAGCAGACGGAATATTGAAAACAGACAGCGGACTTTACGGAAGTACTGCTAAAAAGGGCTCTTTTACAGAAACAACGGAAAAAGCTATGGAAAAAACAGCAGAGAACACTGTAAAAGAGGTTGAAGAAGCAGCCGGAAAGAAAACTGAAGAAGCAGCCGGAAAGAAGGCTGAAGAAGCAGCCGGAAAGAAGGTTGAAGAAGCAGCTGAAAAGAAAGCTGAAGAAACAGCCGGAAAGAAGGCTGAAGAAGCAGCTGAAAAGAAAGCTGAAGAAACAGCCGGAAAGAAGACTGAGGAAACAGCCGGAAAGAAGGTTGAAGAAGCAGCTGAAAAGAAAGCTGAAGAAGCAGCTGAAAAGAGAGCTGAAGAAGCAGCCGGAAAGAAAACTGTAGGAAAAGCCGGGAAAAAGTCTGAGAAAACGACTGTAAAAAATATGCTGCAGGAAGACCCCGTATCTTCTGGAAAAACAGATGTTGTTATGGAGGATACCGGTGCAGCGGACGATGATGCGGGTCAGGAGAAAAAGTCACGTTCCCGTGCTTCACGTTCAACTGGCCGTGTAAAACGTGGAAGACCGCCGAAAAAGGAAAAAACGGATTATATTCCTGAAATCAGAATCCCGATTATTGAGGCGGATGTAATTGCCAAATGTGAAGAAGCTGCAGGTGCAGATTGGACAGGAGAAGTAGTTCGCCTGATCAATCATTCCAAAGATAAGAAGGAACTGTATTCTGCCATTGTTAAACTTCTTGGACAGGAAAAGGGACGTAACGTATATCATTCCATTAAAGTGTTAAAATAAGTTAACTGTTCAGAGCCAGCCTCGAAAACACTGTGTGTTTCCAGGTGAGGCATATCCGTCAGGCAGAATTTCAGAAAACGATCCGGCATATGCAGGAGCAAAAAAGAGACAACCGTGTGAAAAATAATGCGGTCTGTCTCTTTTTTATAATAGAAGACTGTGTTCCCTGATTCTTTTTATATGTGTTTTGCTTAATTTTATAATTAATTAAGGAATATTTAATTGCATTTCATCGGAAATCATGACATAATATGTGCATAAAAAATAATTATATAAAATCATAAAAAACACGTGATAAAAACAAAAGGGGGCGCAGTTTATGGTATATGAGAGCATACAACAGATTTCAGCAGCTGTTTTGATTATTGCACTGCTTGTCTATATTGCAGTAAAGGATGTGTGTATGCGTAAAATCGGAAAAATAGAGACCTTCCTGCTGGTCTGTCTGGTGCTGATGCGCTGCGAAGGGATTGCAGAGGCTCTGGCCGCAGGTCTGCTGTGTGCTGCGGCTTTGGAACTTGTCAATCTGTTGTTTTTTCAGTTGAAGGGACTGGGAGGGGGCGATATCCGTTTGATGTTTGTTTCGGGCTGTTTGCTGGGTATGGCAGGGGGATTTGTGGCTTTTCTGGCGGGAGGTGTGCTGTCTCTTTTATCTGCTGCCGGCTGCTTCTGGCTTCGCGGAAACAGGGATCCGGCAGAATTCGCAGCGATGGAGATTCCTTTTGGGGCATTCCTTTCTGCTGGTATGATTCTGGTGATGTTTGCAGACAGGTTGTTTTGTTGAAATAGGGACAGAAATTGTTCGGATTATTTATACAAAAAACTTCCATCCTACAAAGAATGGAAGTCTGTAAGTAGCCCGTAGGGGAATCGAACCCCTGTTTCCGCCGTGAGAGGGCGGCGTCTTAACCGCTTGACCAACGAGCCATATATTATCAATTAAATCGAGGTGACAAGATTCGAACTTGCGGCCTCCGCGTCCCGAACACGGCGCTCTACCAAACTGAGCCACACCTCGATTTCGCTGACTTTGACAGTATATACTACTATGAGAAAAATGTCAATAGTTTTTTAAAATTTTTTTTAAAATTATTTTTTCAAAATAATATATCCATTATACGCAATTCTTCTGTCATTTAGAGAGCAGGATGTCAGCATTCGGCAGATGTTCCTGATGATGCATGAGATGAGAAAGCATTGCATCATAAGCTCCGCAGGAATCATGGAGTTCAATTGCCTGAAGAATACGCAGGTGGTCATTGAAGAGCTGAAGTTTTTCTGCCGACGAGTTCGGTGTTTCCTGCTGGACCAGTTTGTTGTAAATGGCGGTGTTGATATTGTGAAGTATCATATTGCCGCTGCAGTGGGAGATACAGAGATGGAATGCTGCATCATTTCCCGTATGAAGAGTGTTTTTTAGAAGAAGTTCTTTCAGTTCAGAAACAAGCAGATGCAGTTTTCCGATATCTTCCGATGTGGCATACTGCGCTGCAAATGCTGCGCATTTGGGTTCGGTCAGAAGGCATACCTGCAGAAGATCACGGTACAGACGGGGCTGATCTACGATCATGGACAATCCGAGAGGGTCATCGCCGAGTCCCTGTTTGTCTGATACGAATGTACCTGCCCCCCGGCGGACTTCCAGTATATTGCGGGAAACCAGCAGCTTGATTGCTTCCCGTACGGTATTTCTGCTGACGTTCAGCATATGAGACAGTTCATATTCATTGGGAAGTTTGGTGCCTGCAGTAAAATTTTCAGTCTGAATAAGGCGGATGATGGCATCAGCTGCTTTCTGCGGCAGAGTCTGCTGCGATGTGGTTGTGCTCATATGAAGCCTCCTTTTGTGAAAATATATCTCAGTTGAAGCTTGATGCTTTCATATACTGAGTCCGATTGGATATCTACAATACTTATAAGTAGATTATATTATGTTTTTGCAAGATTTACAAGATTGAATCTGTTTATGTGATATGTCTATCTGCACAAAACAGCAGCAGTTTTTTGTTAATTTCACGTTAGTGTTGATTAAAAATGAAATTTGGAGTAGTATTAGAATAAAACAAAAGGAGATTACGATAGATGGAAGAGAATAATGTAAAGATTCTGGCGGGCTGCGTGCTGTTGAAAGATTATACATATGACTGGGATATGTTCCGCATGCAGCTTTTTGATGACTGGAAGATGGAGATTACAGAAGAAGCAGAGGAGTTTTCGTTTCAGTTTGCAGTAGGTGATGTTCACATTGCGTGTATGCTGGTTCCTGCGCCTAAACAGGGGGCTGAGGAGGCAGGTACCCGCAATTATGAATGGGCGGAGGCTTCGAAGGCTGCTGCCATGCATGTGGGACATGTGGAGATTGGCGTCATGGACTGCGAAAATCCTCTGCAGCGTCATGTACTGTTTACCATGATTGCTTCCAGTATGCTGAAGCAGGACAATGTAATCGGCCTGTACCAGTATCCTACGGTACACAGGCCGCAGACATATATTGAAGCGGCTCAGGTGCTGGTAAAGGACGAGTTTCCTGTTACCTGCTGGGTTTATATCGGTTTGTATCAGGATAAGGATGGACTGTGGAACAGCTATACTTATGGCATGGAAGATTTTGACAGGGAGGAGATGGAAATTCTTCATTCAAAGGCCGGTCTGATTGAACTTTATCAGTTTATGGTTCAGATCGTAACGTATCTGATTACACAGAATGACACGCTGGAGCCGGGACAGAGAATCGGAAGCGATGAAAAGCATTCCTATGCGGTTACACGTTCGGATGCTGCTGCATTTGACGGAACAACTCTGAAGATTGCATTCTGATGATTCGACTACAGTAAAGGATTGAACGAAGTATTATGGTGCATATTTTTGTAGATTATGAGATGAATGAAATCAATAAGGAGTACAGAGACCAGCGTGCGGTCTGCAAGCGTGAAATTATTGAAATCGGTGCGGTGAAGCTGGATGAGCATGGAGAAGAGATCAGTTCATTTACCCAGTACGTAAAGCCGCAGTACGGGCAGATTACGGATTATTATGCCAATCTGACCGGGATCACCAATGAAAAGGTTGCAGAATCACCTCATTTTCTGGAGGCCATGAAGCTGTTTTATGACTGGGTGGGGGAGGAAGAGTATACAATTTACTCCTGGAGTGATTCCGATTCCATTCAGATCAGCAGGGAAGCTGCTCTGAAGGAAGAGCATGATCCCAGACTTGCCCGGATGCTGGAGAACTGGGTGGATTATCAGGTGGAGTTCGGAAGACTGCTTGGAATTGAGAAAAAGGTGGGACTGAAAGATGCGGTGCATGCAATCGGTGAGCAGTTTGAGGGCCGTCAGCATGATGCGCTTTGGGATGCACGCAATACGGCGGATATCTATCGTCTGTCTCTGAACAGGGAGCAGTTCAATAAGGTGATGAAACCAATCGTGGATCTGTTCCGGCCGCAAAAACAGATGGGAGCAACGCTGGGAGAACTGTTTGGCAGTGAATTTTCAAATTTATTTTCATAAACTATTGCATTTTCAAACCAATTGTGCTAATGTATAGAAGAAGCATACTGGTTGTCGGGAAAGAGTGAACGAAAGTTCACTCTTTTCGTTTGCATCGGCAGGTTCCGGGAATGAACCGGCAGCCGGACAGAACACAGAAAGAAAGGAAGCGCTATATTGGCAAAACGTGAATTAGTTGAGAAACAGACAGAAGAGCTGATTGCTCCCATGATTGAAGCACATGATTTTGAACTTGTGGATGTGGAGTATGTCAAGGAAGGCAGTACAAAGTACCTCAGAGTCTATATCGATAAAGAGGGTGGAATTACTGTTGATGACTGTGAAGTGATCAGCCGTGAATTTAATGATGTGCTGGACAGAGAAGATTATATTGATGAAGCGTATATATTCGAAGTCAGTTCCCCCGGACTTGGCCGTCCGTTGAAAAAAGACAGGGATTTTGCCAGAAGTCTGGGTGAAGAAGTGGAAGTCAGACTTTTTAAAGCGCTCAATAAAAAGAAAGAGTATACCGGTATTCTGAAAGCATTTGATGCACAGACGGTTACCATTGAAACAGGAGAAGAAGGTCAGGAAGAAGAAGTGGTTTTTGACCGGGCGATGATCGCGCTGATCCGTCTGGCATTTGACTTCTGATGGATTTTTTGATGCTGGATTATGAGAGAGGAAATCCTGATCTGAGGGATTTCCGTGAATATAGACCCCGGCAGCTGGCAGAGGTGCTGAAGAATATATGGATTTTATACCCCGGTTGGAACAGCTGCAGAAATTGTTAAAAGGAGGACAATGGAAAATGAATGAGTTATTAGAGGCCCTTACAGTTCTGGAAAAAGAGAAGGATATCAGTAAGGATGTATTGCTTGATGCGATTGAGAATTCCCTGATTCAGGCGTGTAAAAGTCATTTTGGACGCGCGGACAATATCAAGGTATTTATGAATCGGGAAACCTGTGAATACAGTTTATATGCGGAGAAAGAAGTGGTTGAGGCCGTAGAGGATCCGCTGATGCAGATCAGTCTGGAAGATGCCAGAAAACTGAATCCTCAGAACTATCTTGGCGATATGGCTTACGTGCCGGTTAAATCAAAGGATTTTGGACGTATTTCCACACAGATTGCCAAGAATGTTATTTTACAGAAAATCCGCGAGGAAGAGCGAAAAGTGCTGTTTGACCAGTACTATGCCATGGAAAAGGAAGTTGTGACCGGTATCATCCAGCGTACAGTTGGCAATAATATCAGTGTGAATATCGGCAAGTGCGATGCGATTCTGCCGGAGAATGAGCAGGTGCGCACGGAACATTTTGAGCCTACCCAGAGAATTAAGGTATATATTCTGGAGGTAAAGGCTACCAGCAAGGGCCCCAGAATTCAGGTTTCCCGTACCCATCCGGAACTGGTAAAACGTTTGTTTGAAATGCAGGTTGCGGAAGTAAAGGACGGTACCGTTGAGATTAAGGGTATTGCCAGAGAAGCAGGATCCAGAACAAAAATGGCTGTATGGTCCAACGATCCCAATGTAGATGCAGTCGGCGCATGTGTCGGTATGAACGGCGAGCGTGTCAATGCAGTTGTCAGAGAACTCTGCGGTGAAAAGGTGGATATCATCAACTGGAATGAAAATCCCGCCATTTTAATTGAGAATGCTCTGAATCCCGCTCAGGTTATCTGCGTTATTGCAGATGAAGAAGAGAAATCCGCTCAGGTTATCGTACCGGATAATCAGCTGTCCCTGGCAATCGGTAAGGTTGGACAGAATGCAAGACTGGCAGCAAAGCTGACCGGATACAAGATCGACATCAAGAGTGAGACCGAAGCAAGAGAGTGTGGTCTGTTTGATGAAATCGAAGGTCTGAACAGAGACGATGAGTATATCGGTTATCAGGATGCGGAAGATGCTTCCGAAGTGATTTCAGGTGTGGATGCTTTCGGTGAAGAGAATGACGGCGCAGAACCGGATTTCAGCGAAGTTCAGGATATGGAAGAGGAAAGCATGGAAGCGCCGGAATTTACAGAGGAATAGTCGGCAGCTGAGATTTTCCGGGATATCGGAGGTATTGATGGCAGTTAAAAAGAAGATTCCCATGCGTCAATGTGTCGGATGCAGGGAAATGAAGAATAAAAAAGAGATGATCCGCGTGATCAGAACACCGGATCAGCAGTTCATGATTGATGCGACAGGCAGAAAGAACGGCCGGGGTGCATATATCTGTCCATCCGGCGCATGTCTGGAGCGTGCAATAAAAAGCAGAGGTCTGGAGCGTTCTTTTTCCTGTGCAATACCTGCAGAGGTTTATGAACAGCTGAAAGAGGAGATGAAGGAAATTGAAACAGAATAAGACTCTGTCCATGCTGGGGCTTGCCAGACGGGCCGGTAAGGTGGTCAGCGGAGAATTCAGTGTGGAAAAAGCGGTCAAATCCGGTAAAGCATATCTGGTTATCGTTGCAGAGGATGCATCAGACAATACCAGAAAGAATTTTACAGATATGTGTACTTATTATCAACTTCCGCTGATCTTTACCGGAACAAAGGAAACACTGGGGCATGCCATTGGCTGTGAGCTTCGGGCTTCCGCAGCAGTTACAGACAGCGGATTGGCAGCAGGCATTGAAAAATGCGCGCAGGTATCAGGTGAATAATTCAGATCGGATGAGAAATCATACAATCTGATACGTATTTTTGAAAGAATGGAGTGAACTCTAATTGGGTAACAGTATAGAAGAAACAGGTAAGAAAACAGGAAATCAGGAAGGCGCTGCACCGAAGAAGCGTGCAGTTGTATTCCGTCCCCAGAACAGTGCTCAGTCAAAAGCAGTTAAGAATAATCGTCCGGCATCTGAAAGAAGCGGTCAGGAAGCCGGCAGCCGTTCTGATAACGGGGAAAGACGTCAGGATGGAGGAAACCGCCAGAACAACGGAGAAAGACGTTCTTATAACAACGGAGAAAAGCGTCAGGACGGAGGAAACCGCCAGAACAACGGAGAAAGACGTTCTTATAATAACGGAGAGAGACGTCAGGACGGAGGAAACCGCCAGAACAATGGAGAAAGACGTTCTTATAATAACGGAGAGAGACGTCAGGACGGAGGAAACCGCCAGAACAACGGAGAAAGACGTTCTTACAATAACGGAGAGAGACGTCAGGACGGAGGAAACCGCCAGAACAATGGGGAAAGACGTTCTTACAATAACGGAGAGAGACGTCAGGACGGTGAGAGAAGATCTTTCGGCAGCAATGACAGACGTCAGGATGGCGGCAATCGTCAGAATGGTGACAGAAGGAATTCCGGAGGACGTTCCGAAGGCGGAAGAAGCTTTGGCGGCGACCGCAGAAGCAGCAGTCAGGGCGGCGGTATGATCCGTCAGGATTCCTACGTAAAACCTTCTCAGGCTTCCGGCAAACAGAATAAAAAGCAGGATAACCGTTCCAAAGACAGATACAGCAAGAAGGAACGTGAAGATAATCTGAAGAAACTGGAGAAATCCAATCTGAAGAAACCTGTTAAACAGGCAGCAAAGCAGGAAGAGGAAGTGAAGACACTGGTACTTCCTGAAAGCATTACCATTAAAGAACTGGCTGAGAAGATGAAGATGCAGCCTTCCGCAATCGTGAAGAAGCTGTTTATGGCAGGTCAGATGGTGACGATCAATCAGGAGGTTGATTACGATACAGCAGAAAGTATTGCTCTTGATTTTGATTATCTGTGTGAAAAGGAAGTTAAGGTAGATGTTCTGGAGGAACTGCTGAAGGATGTGGAGGATCCGGAAGATACTCTGGTTGAAAGACCTCCCGTTGTCTGCGTTATGGGTCATGTTGACCATGGTAAAACTTCCCTGCTGGATGCAATCCGTAAGACTAACGTAATTTCCAGAGAAGCAGGCGGTATTACGCAGCATATCGGTGCCTACATGGTAGAATGCAACGGTCAGAAGATCACTTTCCTGGATACACCCGGACATGAAGCGTTTACTGCCATGCGTCTGCGCGGTGCGAAATCCACGGATATTGCCGTTCTGGTAGTTGCAGCTGATGACGGTGTTATGCCTCAGACTGTGGAAGCAATCAGCCATGCCAAGGCAGCCGGTGTGGAAATCATCGTTGCTGTGAATAAGATCGATAAGCCCAGCGCCAATGTGGAGCGTGTAAAACAGGAGCTGACCGAATATGAACTGATTCCGGAAGACTGGGGCGGTTCTACCATTTTCGTACCGGTGTCCGCACATACAGGTGAAGGTATCGACGAACTGCTGGAGATGATTCTGCTGACAGCTGAAGTAAAGGAACTGAAGGCAAATCCCAACCGCAATGCAAGAGGTCTCGTAATCGAAGCCATGCTGGATAAGGGTCGCGGTCCCGTGGCAACCGTTCTGGTACAGAAGGGTACGCTGCATGTGGGTGATTCCATTGCAGTCGGCTCCTGCTATGGTAAAGTAAGAGCCATGCTGGATGAGAATGACAGACGTGTAAAGGAAGCAGGACCTTCCAAGCCGGTAGCTGTACTGGGTCTTAATGATGTGCCCGGTGCAGGTGAGATTTTCGTTGTAACAGACAATGAAAAGGATGCAAGAAGCTTTGCGGAAACATTTATTTCCGAAAGCAGAGAAAAGATGATCGAGGAAACCAAAGGCAAGATGTCTCTTGACGATCTGTTCTCACAGATCCAGGCAGGCAGCCTGAAGGAACTGGATCTGATCATCAAAGCTGATGTGCAGGGGTCCGTAGAGGCTGTAAAACAGAGTATGCTGAAGCTGTCCAATGAGGAAGTTATCGTTAAGGTGATCCATGGCGGCGTAGGTGCCATCAATGAATCTGATGTAAATCTGGCTTCTGCTTCCAATGCGATCATTATCGGCTTCAATGTGCGTCCCGATGCAACGGCCAGAGCAATCGCAGAGCGCGAGAAGGTTGATGTTCGTCTGTACCGTGTTATTTATCAGGCAATTGCCGATGTGGAAGCAGCCATGAAGGGTATGCTGGATCCCGTATTCGAGGAGAAGGTAATCGGTCACGGTGTTATCCGCCAGACCTTCAAGGCTTCCGGTGTGGGCACGATCGCCGGTACGTATGTAACGGATGGTAAGTTTATCAGAGGCTGCAAGTGCCGTGTCATGAGAGGTACAGACCTGCTCTTCGACGGCGATATGGCTTCCCTGAAGCGTTTCAAGGACGACGTGAAGGAAGTGGCAGCCGGTTATGAATGTGGTATCGTTCTGGAAGGCCACAATGATATCCGGGAGGAGGATACCATCGAAGCATATCAGATGGTTGAAGTTCCCAGATAGTTCGATACAGGGAGATATCTCTGCTCGGACAGAATACAGGTTGTAATAAACAGGGCTGATCGGAACAGATTTCATGATCAGCCTTTTTATCTCATATTTCATAAGGAGAATATTTTGAGGAAAAACAGTATTAAAAATATCCGGATCAATGAAGAAGTGAAAAAGGAATTAAGCAATATCATCCGCAATGAATTGAAGGACCCCAGAATTCATATGATGACTTCTGTGGTATCTGTGGAGGTTGCTCCGGATCTGAAGACCTGCAAAGCATATATCAGTGTGCTTGGCAGTGAAAAGGAAGCAAATGATACACTGGCCGGTCTGAAAAATGCTTCCGGCTATATCAAGACAAAGCTTGCCAGAAGCGTGAATCTGAGAAACACACCGGAGATTATTTTCCGGCTGGATCAGTCTATTGAACATGGTATCCATATTGCACATATTCTGGATGAACTGCACGCAGGTGAGAAAGCGGAAGCTGCCGGTGAGGGAGATGAAGCAGACACAGATGCTGAAGAGGTATATGAAGCAGAAGAAGGTCCGGACGAACAGGAAGAAGAGGAATAAGCCCATGGCAGAACGGAATGAATTTGCAGAATACAGCCGTAGTACCGGATCATGCGGGGATACAGGAAGCTGGAAAATCGAGGAGATGATTCCGGCTGATGTCAGAACAGTGGTGATTCTCGGACACATCAGACCGGACGGCGACTGTGTGGGGAGCTGTCTGGGATTGTATCATTATCTGCAGGATAATATGCCCGGTCTTGATGTGGAGGTATGTCTCCAGAAATTTTCTGAATCTTTCAGATGTCTTTCCGGGACAGAGCTGATTCAGCCCATGGATACCATGGATATGAACCGCACTTTTGATCTGTGTATTACATGCGATGCCAGCGACCGTCTGCGGCTGGGAGATGCGGAAGCGCTGCTTGACCGCGCACGGTATACGATCTGCATCGATCATCATATTACCAATCAGGGTTTTGCACAGAAAAATTATATCAGAGGTGGTCTGAGTTCCTGCTCGGAGGCACTGGGACAGCTGCTGGACATGGACAAGATAGGTACCGAATGTGCCGCATGCCTGTATCTGGGTGTGGTTCATGATACCGGTGTATTCAAATTCCGGAGTACGACCTGTGATACCATGTGTTATGCAGGTCATTTGATGGAAAAAGGGTTTGATTATACTGCAATTATTGACCGGACATATTACGGCAGAACGAAAGCACAGACACTGATCTGCGGAAAGGCCATGAATACCATGAAGACCGCCGATCATGACCGGATTGCTTATGCGGTGATCACGGAGAAAGATATGAAAGAATACGGCGCTGATACAAGAGATATGAATGGCATTATCGACCAGCTCAGAGTTGTGGATGGTGTTGAGGCAGCTGTTTTTGTTTATGAAATGGAATCCGGATGCTTTAAAGTCAGCCTGCGCTCCAATCATCAGGTGGATGTCAGTGCCATTGCCGCTGCCCATGGGGGCGGGGGGCACGTTCAGGCAGCCGGTTTTGACTGCAGGATGGATTATGACAGTCTGATAGACATGCTGCTTGCGGAAATCAGCGCCGTTCTGCCTGCGTTGTAAGAGGTTCTTTCATGGATGGATTGATCAACATTTATAAGGAAAAAGGATTTACTTCCCATGATGTGGTGGCAAAAATGAGAGGAATCCTTCATATGAAAAAAATCGGACATACGGGGACGCTGGATCCTGATGCCACAGGGGTTCTTCCGGTATGCATCGGAAAGGGCACCCGGCTGTGCAGTCTGCTGGAGAATCACGATAAAACGTATCAGGCTGTGCTGCTTCTGGGACTGGAAACGGACACACAGGATATTTCGGGACAGGTTCTTGCACAGAGGCCGGTTACTGTGACGGAGGAACAGGTGATGCAGACTGCTGCATCTTTCCGGGGCAGGATCATGCAGATTCCGCCCATGTACTCTGCTTTAAAGGTAAACGGGAAAAAGCTGTATGAGTATGCGAGAGAAGGAAAGACCATTGAGAGAGCGCCAAGACCGGTTGAAATCTATGAACTGACGATCGACCGGATCGAACTGCCGCGGGTAACCATGACTGTAAGTTGTTCAAAAGGGACTTATATCAGGACTTTATGCCATGATATAGGTCAGGCGCTGGGCTGCGGCGGATGTATGGAGTCTCTGGTTCGTACCCGGGTCGGCAGCTTCCGTCTGGAGGATGCCATTACACTGCGGGAACTGGAGGAAAAAAGGGACACAGGAGAACTGGATTCCTGTATTGTCACGGTGGAAGAAATCTTCCGCGACCGGCCCTGTGTGCACACCAGAGAACCTTTTGACGTTCTGATTCACAACGGGAACCGGGTGCAGGGACATATGCTGGAGGAGATTTTGACCGGGGATCAGGTCCGCATGTATGACAGCAGCGGTACATTTGTCGGTTTATATGAGGCGGATCCCGTCAGAAAAGACTACAAACCTCTGAAAATGTTTTTATAGTGGAGGATAAGAAAGTGGAATACGTAACAGATGTGATGTCTGCCGCAGTGGAGGGGAGATCCATCGTAACGCTGGGAAAGTTCGATGGCCTTCACCGGGGACATCAGCGGCTTTTTCAGAAGCTGAAGCTGATGAAACAGGAAAACGGCTGTAAAACAGTGGCATTTACGTTCAGTCCGGAACTTCTTTTATGGAAATTCGGCGATCATTTCAAATGTATTCTGGAGAGAGAGGAACGGAGGCGGCTGCTGGAGAACATGGGTGTTGATATGATGATCGAATGCCCGTTCACAGAAGAGATACGAAATATGGAGGCTGAAGATTTTGTCAGAAACATTCTGCTGGAACGTCTTCATGCCTGCTGTATCGTAATCGGAAAGGATTTTCGGTTCGGACATAACCGTGTTGGCGATTACCGCCTGCTGGAACGTCTTTCCAGTGAATGTGGATTTGAACTTCAGATGATCGAGGAGGTCTATGATCACGATATCCGTATCAGCAGCAGCGCTATCCGGGAGGCTATCGCCGGAGGACGGATGGAGGATGCCAATCGGATGCTGGGGTATGCTTTTTCTGTAGAGGGTATTATTCTCACCGGCCAGCAGCTGGGAAGAACCATCGACATGCCCACGATCAATCTGGTTCCGTCTGCTGTGAAACTGCTTCCTCCATTTGGGGTTTATACTTCCGTTACGCAGATGGAAGGGAAATGTTACCCGGGGGTAACCAATATCGGCAGAAAGCCGACAGTCGGTGAATTTGCTGTTGGTGTGGAGACGCATCTGCTCCATACTTCCGGCAATTTTTACGGAAAATTCGCCCGTGTCAGCCTGCTTCATTTTCAGAGGCCGGAGCAGAAATTTCCTTCTGTAGAGGTTTTAAAGGAACAAATGCACAAAGATGCGGGGAATGCAGAAAAATATCTGTCGAAATTCCATACTTGACATGGACTATTCATGTGGTATAATGTAAACGTAATAAATGTAACAAAAATTTAATATTTGTAATTATTCAGAAAAGCAATGTTACGTGATTGGGGATTATCATATGAACAGAAATGTTAAAAGGAGAGTTAATAAATTTGCATCTGTGCTGCTGCTGAGTTCCATGATCTGTGCAGGCCCTGCGGTAATGTATACACAGGCTGCCGGGAAGGATACCGGATCCGATACGAAAACTGTGGTATATGCGGACAGCAGTGTTGTTGATAAAAAGGTCAGTCTGGATGAGGCTCACGGCGTTGCCGGCATGGCTGTTAATCTGGACAGCTATTATGAAGCAATTGCATCCGATACAGTATCCGGCAAGCTGGAACTGGAAGTAAAAACAATTGTGGACGAGAAGGCTTCTGTGCTGGAGGATTATAAAAAGCTGGGTATTGCAGATGTTAAGAGCAGCAATTATCTGAATGTAAGAAAGAAACCGTCAACAGATGCGGAGATCTGCGGCAAGATGACACAGTACACTGCCTGCGATATCGTAAAAAAGGACGGTGACTGGTATAAGATCAAATCCGGTTCCGTAACCGGTTATGTTTATGCCGAATATATTATTACAGGCGAGAAAGCACAGGAAATCGCTCTGGAGCAGGCGGAGAAGATGGCGGTTGTTACTACGGACAGCAATCTGAACGTAAGAAAGAAACCATCCACCGACAGCAGTATTATTACAAAGATCAGTACAGAGGAACGCTATGAAGTTCAATCCGTCAAGAATGGCTGGGTGAAGATTTCACTGGACGGTCTGACTGATGAAGAAGGAGATGAGCTGGATTCTGTTGGATATATTTCCGCTGATTACTGTGAAGTGAAATATGCCCTGAAATCAGCTGTGAAGTATACCCCTCTGAAAGAAGGCGGCGGCAGTACGGCCTATTCTTCAACCAGAGCATCTTTATGCAACTACGCATGTCAGTTTGTGGGTAATCCTTATGTATGGGGCGGTACCAGTCTGACAAACGGCGCTGACTGTTCCGGATTTGTTATGTCCGTATTCGCGAAGTATGGTGTCTATCTGCCTCATTCTTCCAGCGGACAGTCCTACTGCGGTACCAGAGTTTCATCCTCTCAGATGAGACCCGGTGATCTTGTATTCTACGGAAGCGGCGGCATCAACCATGTTGCAATTTATATCGGAGACGGCATGATCGTACATGCAGCCAACACAAGGCGCGGTATTGTCATCAACAGCTGGAATTACATGACGCCTGTAAAGATCGTCAATGTACTGGGCAATTAATCTGGCATACCAGTTTGAAAGACTTTAAGATATTGAAGATTATAAACAGACAGATACATAGTTTCATATATAAAATATAAAACGAAAGGCAGAATGCCGGCGGGTGAAAAAACGTCGGCATTCTGCTTTTTATGCATTTTTGTACAAATCTGTCTGACTCTGAACGGTTACTGTTTTTTTACAACAACCTGTGTTATACTGGAGACATTAAAATGATATGAGGTGAGTTAATGTCGTTGCAGCTGATTCTCGGATCCTCGGGGAGCGGAAAAACTTCCTGGGTGAACCGTTTTATAATAGAAGAATCCATGGCGCATCCGGACCGGAATTACATGATTCTGGTTCCGGAGCAGTTCACCATGGAAACACAGAGGGAAATCGCACAGATACATCCCCGCAGAGGTACCATGAATATTGATATCCTGAGCTTTGTGCGTCTGGCCCATAAGGTATTTGCGGAGAGGGGTTGCCAGGATTATGTGGTGCTGGATGATATGGGTAAATGTGTGATCCTGCAGAAGGCAGCGCTGAAGCAGGCAGATTCCCTGAAGGTTTTCGGACGGAATCTGAAACGGAGAGGTTTTATCAGCGAACTGAAATCCATGCTTTCCGAACTTTATCAATATGGTATCACGCCGGATCAGCTGGAGTCTGCCAGAACGGGACTTTCCGACCGTTCCATTTTATCCGGGAAGCTGCAGGATATGATTACGGTTTACCGGGCATTTGCAGGGGAACTGGAGGAAGGAACCATTACCGCAGAAGAGATTCTTCCTGTTATGTGCCGTTTTCTGCCGGATTCCCAGCTGATTCGCGATGCAGTCATGGTTCTTGATGGTTTCACCGGTTTTACGCCGGTGCAGTATCAGGTGATTTCGCTGCTTCTTCAGTATGGCGGGAAGGTGATGGTGACTGTTACGGTGGATCCGTTGATGGATTACCGGAAGGAGACGCTTCCGCATGAACTGTTTTATCTGAGCTGCCATACCGTAAACCGTCTGCTGGATCTGGCGGCCGAACTGGAGATCACATGTGAGCCGGATATCTGTATCCTGCGCTCGGAAAAGGAACAGCAGCTGATGGAAAGGAAAGCTTACGGCGGCCGGACAGAGAAACAACTGATCGTACCGGTGAAAAGCCGGTTTTCTGATACGCCGGAGCTTGCTTTTCTGGAAAAGCATGTGCTTCGTTTCAGCAGGGAACAGTATGAGAAAGTTTCGGCATCTGATCATCCTGTCATCCATTCTCTTTATCTGAGTGTATGCAAATCTCCGGCAGATGAGGTACGTTCTATCTGCAGCCGGATTTATGATCTGGTGATGAATCAGGGGTATCGTTACCGGGAAATTGCGGTGATCACCGGTAATCCGGAAGCTTATGGGCCGCTTTTTAAACAGGAGCTGGAGCAGTGCGGGATTCCGTTTTTCATGGATCAGAAGAACAGCCTGATGAATAATCCGCTGGTGGAGTATATCCGCAGTCTGTTTGAGATTATGCTGAAGGATTTTTCCTATGAAAGCATGTTCCGTTTCCTGAAATGCGGGCTTGGAAGCTTAAGCCGGGAGGATCGGGATTATCTGGAAAATTATGTGATTGCCACCGGAGTCAGAGGCAGGAAACGCTGGAGTGAGGACTGGGAGCGTCAGAGGCGCTCCGGTGCCTATACGGATTTTGAACGTCTGAACCGGATCCGCAGACAGGCGGCAGAACCGCTGATTGGTCTGCATGAATCCTGGTCGGACAGGAAATTGAACGTCCGCAGCAGAATCGAGATCCTGGTCCGTTTTCTGCAGGAACAGGATCTGCAGACGCAGATGACGGAAAAATGCAGCATGTTCCGTCAGCAGGGCCAGCTGCTCCTGGCAAAGGAATATGAGCAGGCATGGGATCTGATCATGGCTCTGTTAAATGAGATCGAGACTCTGATGGGGCAGGAGGTTCTGAGTCTGCAGGATTTTTCAGCCTGCTTTGACAGCGGACTGGAGGAAATCAGGGTGGGGCTGATTCCTGCCTGTACAGACCGCCTGCTGGTGGGAGACATGGAACGTACCAGACTGTCTGGCGTAAAAATTCTGTTTTTTGCGGGCGTGAACGAGGGGCAGGTTCCGAAAAACAGCAGCGGCGGAGGGATTTTTACAGATTATGATAAGGAACAGCTTTTGTCTCTGGATATTGAACTGTCTCCCACCGGCCGTATGTCCAGCTTTATGGATCGATTCTATTTGTATCTGGCGCTGACGCGCCCTTCGGACCGTTTGTACATTTCCTATGCGAAAAATGACGGGGACGGCAGAGCCATGCGTCCGGCATCCTGTATTGCGGAATTGCTTTCTCTTTATCCGGGGCTTTCGATTTTTGATGAAGAAGATGCGCCGGCAGAGAAAAGCAGTTTTCTGAGCCCTGCCGGTGTCTGGCGGTATCTGGTTCAGGGATTTTCGGATCCGGAACATTTCATGGAAAATCCGGTCTGGATGCAGGTCTATTGTTATTATTATCAGAAGAACAGAGAACAGGTGGAACAGCTTCTTTGTGCCATGAGTGACGGATATGTGGAAGAATCTCTGACATCGGAACTGGCGGTGAAGCTGTATGGTCAGGCGCTGCAGGCCAGTGTCAGTCGGCTGGAACAGCAGGCAGCCTGCGCTTTTTCGCATTTTCTGCGTTACGGGCTGAAACTGGGTGAACGGGAAGTATTTTCCTTTGAAACGGCGGATATGGGCAATCTGTTCCATTCCGCACTGGAAAAATATTTCCGTAAGGTCCGGGAGGAGAAACTGGATATTACGTCTGTGGAGGAAGCGAAGAGAAAGGAACTGGTTCAGATCTGTGTGGCAGATGCTGCGAGAGAGCTGGGAGGAGATGTTCTTGGAGATACTGCCCGCAGCCGCTGGCTGGCCGGCCGACTGGAACGGATCACGGACCGGACTGTGTGGGCGCTGGGTGAGCAGCTGAAGGAGGGCGGATACGAGACCGACGGATGTGAAGTGGTTTTTGAGCCGGATAATACGGAAGCATTCACCATTCCGCTGACTCCTGATCTGAAAATGATGCTGAGGGGGCGTATTGACCGGATCGATACCAGACAGGAAGAGGACCGGCTTTATGTGCGGATCGTGGATTACAAATCCGGCAGTCGTTCTTTTGATCTCGTTTCAGTGTATTACGGGCTGCAGATTCAGCTGGTTTTCTATATGGAAGCGGCTCAGGAGAATCTGAAGAAGCGTAATCGGCAGCTTTCGATCCTGCCTGGAGGAGTGCTGTATTACAACATCGGGGATCCTGTTGTGGACCGCACGCCGGGGATGGAAGAGGAAGATGTGAAAGCAGCGATACTGAATAAGCTGCAGATGAACGGCATGGTGACCCGGTCGTCTCTGGAGGAATCGGAACGGGAAGCAGCCGATAAGAAAAAAGGCAGCAAAATATCCGTTGTCAGTGACCTGCAGTTTTCGGCTCTGCAAAAATATATCCATCATACGGTCAGGGCGCTGGGGCAGGAAATTATGGAAGGCCGCATTGCGGTGGATCCTTATGTAAAAGGTCAGACCTCCGCCTGTACCTGGTGCAGTTACAAGAGCATCTGCGGATTTGACAGAAAGCGCAGGGGTTACGGCTACCGGAATCTGGCATCCATTTCAAAGGATGAGGTCTGGAAGCGGATCATGGAGGATGCGGAGGACGAGGATGATATGCGTGAGACAGAGAAACTGCGTGAGGCAGAAGAATTGCATGAGACCGAAGATCTGCGAAAGATGGAAGATCTGTGTATGATGGAAGATTTACGTGGGACGGAAAGCGGCATGAAGGATATGATTCTGGAAAAGGAGGACCCGGAAAATGGCAAATAAATGGACGCCGCAGCAGGAGCAGGCCATCAATCTGCATGAACGGAATCTGCTGGTTTCCGCTGCGGCAGGCAGCGGAAAAACCGCAGTTCTGGTGGAGCGGATCATCCGCATGATAACGGGAGACCCGGGGATCGATGTGGACCGTCTGCTGGTTCTGACCTTTACCAGAGCAGCGGCGATGGAAATGAAGGAGAGGATTGCGGCCCGGATCAACAGGATGCTGATCGTGGAGCCTGATAATGTGCGCCTGAAAAAGCAGGCTGCGCTGCTGGGTCACGCCAGTATTACTACGATTGACAGCTTCTGCCTGCGGGTGGTACGTGATTATTTCGGTGAACTGGATCTGGATCCGGATTTCAGAGTCGGTGATGAAGGTGAACTGACTCTTCTGCAGGCTGACTGTATGAATGCGCTTCTGGAGCGTTATTATGAAGAAGCAGATTCCGATTTTCTGGAGTTTGCGGAAGGATACGGCGGCGGCAAAGGTGACTATCAGCTGGAGGAATACATCAGTAAGGTGTATCGTTTTGCCCAGTCCTGTCCCTATCCGGAAGACTGGATGCAGGAAGCCGGTGCGGCTTTTCGCGTTGAAAATATGGAAGAACTGGAAAAACAGCCGTTTATGGCATATTTGAGAAAGTTTTATCATGATCTCTTCCGGGAACTGGAAGAGCATGCAGAAAAACTTCTGGAGCTCTGTCTGGAACCGGACGGTCCATGGGCTTATGAGGAGATGATGCGCAGCGATCTGGAGCAGATCCGCGGATTTCTGAAAGCAGATTCCATACAGGAGATGTGCCGTCTGGCCTGCAGCGTGAAATTTGTCCGGAAGACCACGAAAAAGCAGAAAGAGGCAGATGAGCGGAAAAAAGCGGCTGTATCTGCCGGAAGGGATGAACTGAAGAGTCAGGTGAAAAAGGTGGCGGATGAGCTGTCGGAGTTCGATCCCGAAACAATCCTGCCGGCCATGCAGGGCGTGAGAAAGCCCATGGAGGTGTTGATCAAACTGGCTTCGGATTTCGGAGCATTCTATCAGGAGGCGAAGGCGGAGAAAAACATTCTTGACTTTAATGATCTGGAGCATCTGGCGCTTTCCATTCTGGTAAAAAAAGGAGAAGGGCGGACTGATGCGGCAAGAGAGCTGCAGCAGCAGTTTTCCGAAATTCTGATCGATGAATATCAGGACAGCAACTATCTGCAGGATATGATTCTGGAAAGTATTTCTGGGAAGGAGGACGGCTGTCCCAATATGTTCATGGTCGGGGATGTGAAGCAGAGTATTTACCGTTTCCGGATGGCAAGACCGGAAATTTTCATGGACAAATATGAGCATTATTCCAAAGAGGACAGTCTGTACCAGAAAATTGACCTGCAGAAAAATTTCCGCAGCCGTCCTCAGGTTCTTACGGGGATCAACCGGATTTTTGAACGGATCATGACCCGGTCTCTGGGGAATATTGCGTATGATGAAGCAGCAGCGCTGTATCCCGGCGCGCAGTATCCCGAGCTGCAGTGTCGGAAGGAAGATGCAGAGGAAGGCAGCGGAAAATCTGCAGCGGGATGTACAGGATATGTAACAGATGAGCAGCATAAAGCGCTGCAGCTGGTGCTGATCGATCTGGATAAACAGGAGACGGCCGCTTATCTGGAGGAAAATCAGCTGGAAAGCGGTCTTGATGGTGTGACGGCGGAAGCCCATGCCGCGGCTGCGCAGATCCGCCGCCTGATGGATCCGGAAAAAGGGCAGATGGTACTGGATAAGGAGACGGGAGCGTATCACAGAGTTTCTTACCGGGATATTGTGATCCTGCTGCGGAGTCTTACAGGACAGGTGGAAACGTATCTGGATGTGCTGACAGCGGAAGGAATTCCGGCCTGTGCACCGGCAGCCGGATATTTTGATGCACTGGAAGTGCGTGTAATTCTGTCCTTATTGCAGATCATTGATAATCCGCTGCAGGATATTCCGCTGGCAGCAGTGATGAAATCGCCGCTGGGAGAGTTCGGATCCGACGAACTGGCGGAAATCGTTTCTTTCTATAAAAAGGCGGGCAGTACGGCTGATCCGGGGCTTTATCCGGCACTGCTGTATTTTATGGAAAATCAGCCGGATTCTTTTTTGACGGAAAAACTGAGAAAGTTTTCTCATAAACTGGAGGAATACAGGGAGAAAGCCGGATATATGCGGGTGTATGAGCTGATTCAGTATATTTATCAGGACACAGGGTATTATGATTATGTCAGCGCCATGCCTGCCGGAGTTGTGCGGCGGATGAATCTGGATATGCTGGTGGAGAAAGCGGTTGCTTATGAAAAAACCAGTTATCACGGACTGTTTCATTTTGTACGGTACATGGAGCATCTGAAAAAATATGAGGTAGATTTTGAGCAGGGACAGGCCTTCGGTGAACAGGATGATATTGTCCGCATCTATTCCATCCATAAAAGTAAAGGTCTGGAATATCCTGTGGTCATTCTGGGAGGTCTGGCGCGCAGATTCAATCAGATCGACAGCCGTTCGGCGGTGCTGCTTCATCCGGAGATGGGAATTGCAGCAGATTTTATTGATGTGAAGCAGCGGTGCCGGATTCCCACGGCTGCAGCAACCGCCATTGCCGGACGTCTGAAAATGGATACGCTGGGAGAGGAACTGAGGATTCTGTATGTTGCCATGACGCGTGCCAGAGAAACACTGATCATGACAGCTGCGGATCCCTGGCTGAAAAAGCATCTGGAGCAGTACGGGCAGGCAGCCGGAGGGAGTAATGCAGCTGCGCCATACCTTCCTTTTTACAGGCTGGCGTCGGCAGGAAGCTATCTTGACTGGATTCTGATGGCAGCAGGAGACCGACTGGAAGAGTGGATGGATGTAAAATACTGCAGCGTACGTGATGTATTTACCACAGCAGCAGTAAAACAGGCAGAGAATATCAGCCGGATCAGTGAACTGAAACATCCTGAAGCCGTATATGACCGGAATACGCTGGAACTTCTGGAATACATGGATGGCAGAACCTATGCTTTCGATGAAGCAGTCAGAATACAGAGCAAATTTTCTGTATCCGAATTAAAACGGATCTCAGCAGAAACCAGAGAAGAACGGGAGGAAGAAAACAGCCTCCTGCTTCCGGAACTTTTTACGGTTCCCGCCTTTATGGAGGAGGGAGAAAGCGAAACAGGCAGAAAAGGCGCAGACAGAGGAACTGCCTACCACAGAGTGCTGGAATTGCTGGCACCGGATCAGACTTATCATACAGATGTCATCCGACAGGCGATGGAAGACATGACAGCAGCAGGCCGGATCAAACCGGAGGCAGCCGGGCAGGTCAATCCATGGAAGCTGTACCGGTTTTATCATTCGGAGCTGGGAGACAGAGTGATAACAGCATATAAAAAGGGAAAACTGTACCGGGAACGTCAGTTTATCCTGGCTCTGCCGGCCAGTCAGGTCAGTAATGCATGGAGCAGTCAGGAGACTGTACTGATTCAGGGGATCATTGATGCCTATTTTGAAGAGGAAGGAAAGCTGGTTCTGCTGGATTATAAAACGGATGGGAAAGTGACAGAGGAAGAATTGCAGAATCGGTATGGAAGACAGTTTGAGCTGTACCGGGCTGCGCTGGAACAGATTACAGGAAAAGAAGTTTCCGAAAGCTATCTGTGGTCTTTTTCTCTGGAAAAAGCAGTGGAAATGTAAAAAAATCACCGCCTTCAGGCATCATGCGCTGAAGGCGGTGATCAGAATTTCCACCGCGATGGAGTCACGGATCTGTCCTGTTTTGATCTGCTCGTCCATGAGGGCACATTCCTCAATGCAGTGCTTCAGTTCTTCTTTACTGAAATGTGATGCACGCTGGGCAACCTTTCGGACTGCATAGGAACTGAGGCCGGCTGCGGAAGCCAGCGCCTGACCGGAAAGGCCTTTCTGCTGCATTTCCCTGATCTGGTACAGCTGCAGATACTGTCTGGAAATCAGAAAGAGGATACGCATGGGAGGTTCCTTCAGGGAAATCAGATCGTAATAAAGGCGAAATGCCTTTTTCCGGTTCTTCGAGGACATGGCGTCGATCATCTCAAAAATCTGCCCGGAAATCTGCCGGGAACAGATTCTGTCTATGTCCGCAGGCTCCAGAACCTTTTTATTTCCCAGATAGGAGATCAGTTTGTCAAGTTCATTGCGGATCACATTCATATCGGTACCGACCGTTTCCAGAAAATAATCCATGGTGCTGCGGGTCAGGTTGATCCCTTCTTTTTTCAGAATTGTAAGAATCCAGCGTTCCAGTTCTGCTTCGGACTGGCGTTTCATTTCCGCAAAATATCCCAGTTCTTTCACTTTTTTAAACAGCCGGTTCCGTTTGTCAATCTCATCTTCACGGAAAATGATATGGGTCGTTTCAGGCATATCGGGCAGGTAATCAGCCAGCTCCGATGAATCCCGTTTGAAAAAACCGCTGTTTTCAATGATGATCAGGCGGGATTCTGAGAAAAACGGCATGGTATTGGCCAGACTGATGATTTCTCTGATATCCGGATTTTTCTCCTGAAACCGGTTCACATTGATGGCGTCCCCGCCTGCAATGGCAGCGGCCAGACGGTCACAGAACTGTCTGGTGAGGTAGGTTTCCTCACCGGACAGCAGATAAACAGGCTTGAATGTATGGTTCTGAATATCCTTTGTGATTACTTTCATGATTTATGATTGTTCTCCAGCAGATCTTCTTTCAGCTGATACAGCTTTACAGACAGATCGGTATAGTGGATATGCGGATTCTGCAGACGCTGTTCCTCGATCCAGACCGTATCACGAAGCTGTTTCTGAACGTATTCGCGGATTT
>JAQYDI010000048.1 GCA_028724245.1 Lachnospiraceae bacterium | reverse complement strand
GGCAGAAGTCCGAACAGTAACTTTCTTTTATCATATCACAGAAAACTCCTGGTGGAAATATTGACTTTTTCCTGTGTGGCTTCTACAATAATTACGAGTTACTGCTGAATGAATCTGCAGATTTTCAGCAGTAAGTTTTGTGCAGCAGGAGAGCGTTTTCATGAGAATTCCATATATCACAAATATACAGAAATATTCGATTCACGATGGCCGGGGGATCCGTACAACAGTGTTTTTCAAGGGATGTCCTCTGTCCTGTGCATGGTGCCATAATCCGGAGACTCAGGCTTTCGGGCCCGAGGTGCTGGTGAATCCGCAGGTCTGTACCGATTGCGGTACCTGCCGTGAGGTCTGTCCGCAGCACGCGGCATCCGGGTGCACAGGGAATGGCTGTGAACAGGCTGAGCATAAGGTATCGGTTCACCCGGCGTCCGGCACCGGCGTCTGCACCGGCTGTGAAATCTGCCTTGATTACTGTGTGAATAATGCGCGTGAAGTGTCGGGGAAACAGTACACGGTAAAGGATTTGGTGAAAGAACTGGAGAAGGACAGGGCTTTTTATGAGCAGTCCGGCGGTGGTGTGACGCTTTCCGGTGGAGAAGTGCTGGCTCAGGATATGGATTATGTGGAAAACCTGGCCAGAGAATTGAAAATGCGTGGATTATCACTGAATATTGATACCTGTGGGGCAGTTTCCTTTAAGCGGATCGAGCGGATTCTGCCGTGGACAGATACATTTTTATACGATGTAAAATTATTTGAGGAAGAGGATGCACAGAAATACACAGGAATGGATGGAACGCTGATCCTTGATAACCTGGAAAAGCTGTCGAGAGCGCTGACAGAGAGAAAAGAGTATGAAAGCAGCGGAAACAGCAGGGAAAGCGGAAGTATCGGAGACAGCAAAGACTGTGGGAACGGCCGGTCTGCGTCTGAACTCTGGATCCGTATGCCGGTGATCGGAGGAATCAATGATACCATGGAGCATATGGAGCGGACGGCGCGTTTTCTGAAGGAAAAGCAGATATGTTGTTCTCAGATCAATCTGCTTCCCTATCATAATACCGGCAGCAGCAAGTATGCACGCATGGGGCGCAGTTACCGGGGAGAGAACTTTCGGGTACCTTCCCGGGAGCAGATGGAACAGTTTGCCGCATATCTGCAGGCGCAGGGATTTTCCAATGTAAAAATCGGCGGCTGATGGGAAAAGAAATATAAATATAATATAACTGTTCAGAGCCAAGCAGATTCATACGATAACAGGCGACGAATGCTTGCATTCACGAGCCTGTTACTCTATGAATCTATTTGGCGGATACGCCACACCTCGAAAACACGGTGTGTTTCCTCTGTTTGGCTTTGAACAGTTACAAACAGGGAGAATCATATGGAAACGGTGAAAGAAAAAGAACATGATTTTCAATCAGAAAAAGTACAGAATAAAAAAATACAGCATGAAAACAGCCGGGGCATGAATGACCGCATACGCAGGCTGAGAAAGCAGAGTGTGGAAACGCAGGCACATATTGATATGGAGCGTGCCCGTCTTTTTACGGAGGTTTATAAACAGTATGAGGGTACGGTTTCCGTTCCGGAGCTGCGGGCCATGTGCCTGAAGCATTATTTTGCCAATAAGACATTGTGCATCAATCCGGGGGAACTGATCGTGGGCGAGAAAGGAGACGGCCCTCAGGCGGCTCCTACATTTCCGGAGCTGTGCTGTCATACGGTGCAGGATCTGCATGTTATGAATGATCGGGAATTGATTAATTTTAAAGTGTCGGAGGAAGGATACGAGTTTCAGGAAAAGGAAATGATTCCGTTCTGGGAGAATCGTTCCATCCGTCACCGGATTCTGGAGCATATGACGCCGGAGTGGAAGTCTGCTTATGAGTGCGGAATTTTCACGGAATTCATGGAGCAGCGGGGACCGGGTCACACAGTAGGTTCCGAGAATATTTACAATAAGGGATTTCTGGAGCACAAGGCGGATATCAGGGCAGCCATTGACCGGCTGGATTATCTGAATGATCCGGAGGCCCTCGATAAGGAAAATGAACTGAAAGCCATGGATATTGCCTGCGATGCCATTTTGATTCTGGCAGAACGTTATGCTGTTTATGCAGAGGAACTGGCGGCGCAGGAAGAAGATGAGGTGAGAAAGTCGGAACTTCTGCAGATTGCGGCAAACTGCCGCGCCGTACCTGCAAACCGCCCGCAGACCTACTGGCAGGCCATTCAGATGTACTGGTTTGTGCATCTGGGAGTGACCAGCGAACTGAATCCATGGGATGCCTACAGCCCGGGTCGGTTTGACCAGCATCTGTATCCGTTTTATGAGAAGGATGTGGAGGAAGGCCGTCTGACGAGAGATCAGGCGCTGGAACTTCTGGAGTGTCTGTGGGTCAAATTCAACAATCAGCCGGCACCGCCCAAGGTGGGGATTACTTTGAAGGAAAGCAGTACCTATACGGATTTTGCCAATATCAATACGGGCGGCATCACACCGGATGGCCGGGATGGCGTCAATGAGGTCAGCTACCTGATTCTGGAATGTATGGATGAGATGAAGCTGCTGCAGCCCAGTTCCAATGTACAGATCAGCAGAAAGACGCCGGATGCATTTCTGAAGAAGGCCTGTGCCATTTCCAGAAAAGGCTGGGGACAGCCGGCATTTTACAATACGGATGCTATTGTGCAGGAACTGCTGAATGCGGGAAAGAGTCTGGATGATGCCCGCAAGGGCGGTACCAGCGGCTGTGTGGAGACCGGAGCTTTCGGCAATGAAGCATACATTTTGACGGGATATTTCAATCTGCCGAAGATTTTTGAACTGACGCTGTTTGACGGATACGATTATGTAAATGGCCGCCAGCTGGGTCCGCATACGGGAAATGCGGAGGATTTCAACAGCTACGAAGAACTGTTTGAGGCTTATAAAAAACAGATTTCCTGGTTTCTGGAGATCAAGATCCGCGGCAACAATGTAATTGAGAAAATTTATGCAGAATATATGCCGGTTCCGTTCCTTTCCATCCTGACCAATGACTGTATCGAACGGGGAAAAGATTACAATGCCGGTGGCGCGCGGTACAATACCAGCTATATTCAGGGCGTGGGCATCGGTACCATTACTGACTGTCTGTCAGCTGTCAAATACAATGTATTTGATAAGAAGAAATTTACCATGGGCGAACTGCTGCAGGCTCTGAAAGATAATTTTGAAGGCCATGAGCGGATTCTGAATCTGGTGCGCAATCGGTCGCCCAAATACGGCAACGACGATGAATATGCCGATGAGATCATGCGTCAGATATTTGATTATTATTACAGCAGTGTGACGGGGCGGCCTAATATGAAGGGCGGAAGCTATCGGATCAATATGCTGCCCACTACCTGTCATGTATATTTCGGCGAGGTGATGATGGCAAGCCCCAACGGACGTCTGGCAGGAAAGCCTGTTTCCGAGGGTATTTCACCGGAGAAAGGCGCAGATACCTGCGGTCCCACAGCCGTGGTAAGATCCGCTTCCCGTATGGATCATCTGAGCACGGGAGGTACGCTTCTGAATCAGAAATTCACGCCGTCGGTGGTGGCCGGAGAAGAAGGGCTTGATCAGATGGCCAATCTGATCCGTACTTATTTTAATCTGGACGGACATCATATCCAGTTTAATGTAATCGACAGAGAGACGCTGATCCAGGCGCAGAAGCATCCGGATGAGTACCGGGATCTGATCGTGCGGGTGGCAGGTTACAGTGATCATTTCCGGAATCTGAGCCGGGCGCTGCAGGATGAAATTATTGAAAGAACGGAGCAGAGTTTCTCGTAAAAGTAACTGTTCAGAGTCAGGCAGTGTTTTCGAGGTTGGCTCTGAACAACAGAGAAGGATAAAGGGGAAGCGTATATGAGGAGGAAATGCGATGAATAAGGAACTGTATCGAAAGATTCCCAAGGTGGATGTGCTGCTGGAGCTGCCGGAAATCAGGGAATTGACGGCAGAATTCGGAAAACGGGCGGTGACGGAGTGCATCCGGGAGGAACTGGACCGGATCCGCGGGATGCTGAAGCAGCGTGAAGCAAAAAGTGCAGAACTGCAGGATCTGCAGGACTGGGATGATGTTCAGGGGAAAGAAACCACATTTGATAAAACATTTGAGACGGCATTTGAGCAGGCTCTCGATGGTCTGCCGTCTGCTGTCTGCAGCGCTCTGCGCGAAAAGGAACTGACGGGTTTTCGCAGGGTAATTAATGCGACGGGAACGATTCTTCATACCAATCTGGGACGTGCGCCCATTGCAAAGGAGCATGCAGAGAAGATTGCGGAACTGGTTTCCGGTTATTCCAACCTGGAATACAATCTGGAGGAAGGCCGCCGGGGAGAGCGGTACTCCCATTTTGAGCGGCTGATCTGTCAGGTGACCGGCGCAGAGAGTGCCATGGCGGTAAATAACAATGCCGGCGCTGTGCTGCTGACGCTGAGCGCGCTGGCCTGCGGAAAGGAAGTCATCGTTTCCCGGGGTGAGCAGATCGAGATCGGCGGTAAATTCCGCGTGCCGGATGTAATCCGGCAGGGCGGCGCCGAGCTGTGCGAGGTGGGTACCACCAATAAAACGCATCTTTCTGATTATGAAGAGGCGGTCAGTGAGCGTACCGGCCTTCTTCTGAAGGTTCATACCAGCAATTACCGGATCGTGGGATTTTCGGAGAGTGTTTCCACGAAAGAGCTGGCCCAACTGAGCGTGGAGACGGGCGTTCCTTTTGTGGAGGATCTGGGCAGCGGTATCATGGTGGATCTGCGTAAATACGGTATTTCCAATGAGCCGACGGTTCAGGAGGTGCTGGAGGCCGGCGCGGATGTGGTCTGCTTCAGCGGGGACAAACTGCTGGGCGGTCCTCAGGCGGGAATCATTGCCGGAAAGAAAAAGTATATCGATCAGATTAAAAAGCACCCTCTGACAAGAGCGCTGCGAATCGATAAATTCACGGCGGCATCGCTGGAGCTGATCTGGCGGGAATATTATCGCTGCAGCCCGGCACAGCTGATGGAACGGATCCCGGTTCTGAAAATGTTTGCCAGCACCCGGGAAGAGCAGGAACTTCGGGCACAGAAGGTCGTTTCAGTCTGGAGGGAAAGGGCAGGCAGCAGATACCATGTATCGGTGGAGCCCATGCAGGCTCAGATGGGAGGCGGGACGCTGCCGCTCCATCAGTTTGACGGAGCCGGTATTGTGATCAGTCCGTGCAGCGCGGACAGTCTGACTACGGAGCAGCTGGAAGAGCATTTCCGCAGACTTCCGCTTCCGGTGGTTGGAAGGATTCAGGACGGACAGTTTGAACTGCACATGCAGACGGTATTTGATGAGGAGATACCGAAGCTGATAGAAGAAGGATTACGGGTATTATCGGAGGGGATTTGATGAAAAATATTATTGTAGGAACGGCGGGGCATATCGATCACGGCAAAACGAGCCTGATCAAAGCGCTGACTGGATACGATGCCGACCGGCTGGCGGAAGAAAAGCGCCGGGGCATCACCATCGAACTGGGATTTACGCACTTTGACCTGCCAAGCGGCACCCGGATTGGTATCATTGACGTACCGGGGCATGAGAAATTTGTGGGAAATATGGTAACCGGTGTGGTAGGCATGGATCTGGTACTGATCCTGATCGCAGCCGATGAGGGGATTATGCCCCAGACAAGAGAGCATATCGCGATCCTGGAGCAGCTTGGCGTGCAGAATGCCATTCTCGTTCTCAGCAAATGTGATCTGGTGGATGAAGAGTGGATTTCCATGATGCAGGAGGAAATCCGTCAGGAACTGAAAACGACTATGTACAGCAGTGTGCCCATGATCTGCGTGTCTTCCGTGACAGGACAGGGGATTCCCGAGCTGGTGCGTATGATCGATGAGATGACGGAGCAGACACCGGAAAGGGATATCAGCGAAATCCCCCGTCTGCCTATTGACCGTGTATTTACGCTGTCGGGGTTCGGTACCATTGTGACAGGAACGCTGATTTCCGGCGTACTGAATAAGGAAACGCAGCTTGCTCTGTATCCCTGTGATCTTCCCTGCAAGATCCGCAATATTCAGGTTCATGATCATGATGTGGAGCAGGCTTATGCGGGACAGCGTGTGGCCATCAATCTGGCCGGTGTGAAGAAGGAGGAAGTTCACAGAGGCGATGTGCTGGCCCCTCCCGGCAGTATGCAGAATACGGACCGCCTCGATGTGAAAATCCGTATGCTGGAACTGACAGAGCGAAGCATCAAAAATCGCAGCCGCCTTCATCTCTGCATCGGAACGACTCAGGTGCTCTGCCGTGCCGTACTGCTGGGAACGGACGAGCTGCTTCCGGGGCAGGAGGGATATGCACAGCTTTTGCTGGAGGAACCGATTGCGGTGCGCAAAAAGGACCGCTTTATTCTCCGTTTTTATTCTCCTCTGGAAACCATAGCCGGCGGGGAGGTACTTGACCAGCTGGCTGTGAAGAAACGCCGCATGTCCGAGGCAACGCTGGAAGAAATGAGGCAGAAGGAAAAAGGCGGTGCCGAGGATATTCTGGAATACATGGTAAAAGAAGCGGAAAAATCCATGATCACCGTGAAAAAAGTGGCGGAAAAGGGTGCATTTCCTGCTGAAGAGCTGGAACCGGCCATTGCAAAGCTGGTGGAAGGCCGCCGGATCGTGGAACTGCCTGTGCGTAAGGAGCGCTATCTGCTGCACTGCTTCTGGGAAATGGAGCTTCTGGAGGATGTGGAGATCATGCTGAATGAGTTCCATGAAATCTATAAATACCGCCGAGGCATGTTCAAATCAGAGCTGCACAATAAGCTGCTTCCCTCAGCAAAACAGGCGATATTCGATGAACTTCTGAAGCACTGGGAAGAGGAAGGCAAGATCAAGGTGGAGCTGGAATGTGTCAACATGGCTGATTTCCACCTGCGCAGGGACCGTAATTACCAGAAGATGGAAAAATGGATCCTGAAAAACCTGCGGGAAGCCGGTTTTAATTTCCTGAGATTCCCGGAAATTACGTTCATGGAGGATCAGGAGCAGTATAAGGAAGATGTCCTGCAGAACATGGTATTTGAACAGAAGGTGGTAAAGGTTTACGAAAATATCTACACCCTTCCCCAGTATCTGGAGGAAGCAAAGGAAAAAGTGATCCCCGTGCTGAAGAGTGAAGGGAAGATCACCATTTCCGGTGTCCGCGATCTGCTCGGTACTTCACGGAAAAATGTCAAACCGCTGCTGGAGTATTTTGACAGCATCCATCTGACAAGGAAAAACGGAACGGAAAGCGAGAGAGAATCGGCGATATAGAAAAGGATCAACTGAAAAAGAACCTGCTTCAAAAAAAGCAGGTTCTTTTCAATCAGGTGTCCGGAAAACGGACTCTATATTATACGGTCTGACAGACCGTACAGATTCTGGCGGGAATATGTGGGAATCGAACCCACCCGGGATGATCAACACCCCACACAGGTTTTGAAGACCAGGAGGCACACCAGTTACCTAACTATTCCCATTATAAAATGCTGTACCGCATTAATCAGTATAAATGATTCTCACTGTGGTTGCAACCGGAAAATATGAATGATTTATAGAAAAAAACGATAAATCATAAAAGAGAAATTCATCTTTCAACAATAAAAACGGAATTTTGCAGCCGGATATTATGAACAATTTATAAAATATGTGAAAAGATAAAAACTGCTTGCAAACAGAACAGATATTCGATATAATGTGAGCACGCAACAATTCCAATGAGAAAGGATTAATTTCATGAATGGACGAACACATACAGCAGCCGGTCTTGCCTGCGGTCTGACGGCTGCGGCGGCGGTGATGCCGGAGACACTTACACTGCAGGGACTGGTTCTGGGAAGCGCTGCTGCTGCCATGGCTTCTACCCTGCCCGACTGTGATCAGTACGGACGTAATACAAAGGATGTAGCCCGGTGTATGGTCCGGCTGGTGGTTTTCTGCGTTCTGGCGCAATGGCTGACCAAAAGGCCGGTCGACTGGCAGTATGCGGTATTTTTTATTCTGGCGGTACTGGCCGGGGCTTTGACAGACCATCGTTCAGTGACGCATTCTGCGGCGGCGCTGCTGCTGTTTTCCTGGCTTTTCGGTGTTACGATCGGCGATAATCAGGAGCTGACTTTCTGGTTTTTTATCGCATATGCATCTCATCTGGTGCTGGATGTATTGAATAAGCGGGGAGAGATGCTGTTCTGGCCGTTCAGCAGGGAGCGGATCTGTCTGAAGCTTTCCAGATCGGAAAGTATGCTGGGAAAGCTGATTTTTAAGGCAGCTGCTGCATGGTATGCAGTTGTTCTGGTTCTGACTCTGTTTCAGCGGTATGGAGGGATGATCCAGCGGTACGGAGGGATGATACGATGAACCGGTACTACTACAGACAGATGAATAGAAATTCTCAGGCGGCCTATCATGCCATGGCAGAGGGATTTGCTGCACTTTCTCCTTCTTTCCCGGTGCCGGCACTGAGTATGAGAGAACTTTCGGAGATTTTTTTCCTTCTGCGTCTTGATAATCCATGGATTTTCTATGCAACGGGATTTTCCTGCCGTTATGCGGAAGGAGCGCAGACCATGCAGTTGATTCCCGAGTATATGTTTGAGAAGAAAAAGATCAAAGAGCATCAGAAGGCTCTTCAGGGACGCGTGGCAAGACTGGTGAGACCGGCCCGGTCTTTGAAGTCGGATCTGGAGAAGGAACTGTATATTCATGATTTCATCTGCAGCAATGTGACCTATGACAAGCTGAAAAAGAGTTATTCTCATGAGATTATCGGACCTCTGCAGCAGGGAATCGGCGTGTGTGAAGGCATTGCAAAGACTGTGAAGCTGCTCTGTGATGAACTGGGGATTCCCTGTATCATTGCATTATGTGATGCGGATCCGGAGCACGGTCTGAAGTACCGCCATGTATGGAATGTGATCCGGATTCAGGGAAAGTGGTATCATCTTGATGCTACATATGACAATTCTCTGGGACGGTATGGACAGAAGCGGTTTGATTATTTTAATCTGGATGATAAAAAGATATTCAGAGATCACCGCGCGGTCATGCATCCGGTACCTGTCTGCAGTGACGGAGGGCGCTTTTATTATAAAGAGAACAGGCTTTCACTTACAAAGATGGAAGATGTGGGAAAGCGGCTGCGGACAGCGATCCGCAAAAAGCAGGAGTATTTTGTATTCCACTGGAGAGGCGGATATCTTACAAGGGAGATTCTGCAGGAGATTGCCGCAGAGGCAGCCGGTGCAGCTGCAGAAAAGGATAAGTATATCAGTATGTCTTTCAATTTTGCCCAGTCGGTGATTCAGCTGCGGATCGATGATGTTCCTGCGCAGGGAACAGAAGTCTGCAGGGAAGAAGCGGACGAAGAAAGAGAAATATAGAGAAGAAAGCAAAATGCACCCGGATCAACCGGGTGCATTTTCCAGCTTTCCGAACAGATCGCCGTGAGATAAAAGGTAACTGTTCAGAGCCAACCTCAAAAACACTATGTGTTTCCCCGGTGTGGCGTGTTCGCGGATTATTATTTATTTATGGTATTTTGATTCGTATGCATAGATGGTATGAAGGATGTCTTCCATATCCTTGACCATGGGCATTCTGGGGTTGGCGGGTGTACACTGATCTTCGTAAGCATTCATGGCGATGCGGTGTACCGCTTCATTCCAGTCTTCTTCGGAGATGCCCTGTGATTTGATGTTGCATGCCAGATTGACTTCTGCACACAGCTTTTCACATGCGTCGGCGAACATTTCCACACCTTCTGCAGGGGTTGTGGGGTGAAGACCGATGAGCTGAGCCAGTTCCATATATTTCTCGTCTGCTTTGTAGCGTTCCACCTTGGGCCAGATATTCAGCTTGGTGGGTACGGTACCGTTGTAGCGGATTACGTGGGACAGAAGGATGCCGTTGGTACGTCCGTGAGGAATGTGGAATTCACCGCCGATCTTGTGAGCCAGTGAGTGGTTCATGCCAAGGAAGGCGTTGGCGAAGGCCATACCTGCGATGGTAGCTGCATTATGCATCTTTTCGCGGGCCTCGGGATCATTCTTTCCGTTCTTTACAGAGCGGGGAAGGTAGTCGAAGACCATTTTCACGGCCTGTCTTGCAAGTCCGTCTGTGTAATCGGATGCAAGGATGGAGACGAAGGCTTCTACCGCATGGGTCAGCACATCGATACCGGTATCAGCGGCGATGGAAGCCGGAAGACTCATGGTCAGCTCCGGATCCACGATGGCGATGGTGGGTGTCAGTGCGTAGTCGGTCAGAGGATATTTCTTGTTTTCGTCGGAATCGGTGATTACGGCGAAAGGAGTTACTTCAGAACCGGTACCGGAAGTGGTGGGGATACAGATCAGTTTGGCCTGTTTGCCCAGTTCCGGGAATTTGAATGCACGTTTGCGGATATCCATGAATTTCTGTTTGATATCATCGAAGTTTACTTCCGGATGTTCATACATAAGCCACATAACCTTGGCTGCGTCCATGGCAGAGCCGCCGCCCAGTGCAATGATGGTATCGGGACGGAAGTTTTTCATCAGTTCCAGACCTTTGCGCACGGTACGGATGGTGGGATCGGATTCTACATCGAAGAACAGTTCGATATCCACATCGTTTCTTCTGGAACGGATGACAGATTCGATTTTTGCCACATAGCCCAGCGTGTACATACCGCGGTCCGTGATGATCATGGCGCGCTCCATTTCCTTCATATCTTTCAGATAGCGGATGGCATTGCGTTCAAAGTAGATTTTCGGAGGAAGCTTGATCCACTGCATATTGTTATTTCTCCTTCCCACATGCTTGATGTTGATCAGATTGACGGCGCTGACGTTGTTGGATACGGAGTTGTGTCCGTAGGAACCGCATCCCAGTGTCAAAGAGGGGATGAATGCATTGTATACACCGCCGATGCCGCCGAAGGTGGAAGGCGCATTTTCGATGATACGGATTGCCTTGACTGCCTCACTGAACCGCAGGATTACATCACGGTCCATGGAATGGATGGCCGCGGAGTGGCCCAGACCGTTGAAGGCAACCATGGCAGCTGATTTGGCAATTCCATCGTCTGTGGATTCTGCTTTCAGCACGGCAAGAACAGGAGAAAGCTTTTCACGGGTCAGCGGTTCGCAGGGACCTACTTCCCGGCATTCTGCCAGCAGAATCTGTGTATCGGCGGGAACTTTGATGCCGGCTTTTTCTGCAATCCATACAGCGGGCTTACCTACCAGCTCGGAATTCAGGTGAGCGTCAGCAGTATTTTCACTGTAGGCAGCTGCACCGAACATATATTGTTCCAGTTTCGTTTTTTCTTCCGCATTGACCAGATATGTTTTAAAACGGGCGAATTCTTTCATAACCGTACTGTAGATTTCCTGATCGATGATGACCGCCTGCTCGGAAGCACAGATCATACCGTTGTCGAATGATTTTGAAAGCACCACATCATTTACGGCACGTTTGATATCGGCAGTTTTTTCTATATAGGAAGGCACATTGCCGGCACCTACACCGAGAGCAGGTTTACCGCAGGAGTAAGCGGCTTTCACCATGGCATTGCCACCGGTTGCCAGAATCGTTGCCACACCGGGATGGTTCATAAGTGCATTGGTGGCATACATGGATTTCATTCCCAGCCACTGGATACAGTCAGCAGGTGCACCGGCAGCAACAGCAGCATCACGCATGCAGACAGCAGCCTGTACGGAACAATTGTAGGCTGAGGGATGGAAGGAAAAGATGATGGGGTTTCTTGTTTTGATGGCAATCAGAGACTTGAAGATGACAGTGGATGTAGGATTTGTGGTGGGTACGATACCGCAGATGACACCGACGGGCTCTGCAATCTCCACAATGCCGTTCAGTTTATCTTCCTTGATGACACCAACTGTTTTCAGATGTCTCATGTTGGATGTTACATACTCGCAGGCGAACAGGTTTTTTACTGCCTTGTCTTCAAAGACACCGCGGCCGGTTTCATTGACGGCTGCTTCGGCCAGAACACCGTGCTGGTCCAGACCTGCAACAGAGCATTTTGCTACAATGTAGTCAACTGCTTCCTGGTCCAGAGTTAAGTACTTCTCCAGGGCACACTGTGCTTTTGCTACCAGCTCATCAACATGAGCATCGATCATTTCGTTGGTCCATTCCATTGGCTGACTCATTAGGTTACCTCCTTGGATAATTATGTGATGTTGGGTTTTTTGGAACTGTCTAAAGCATAATACTTTGTTAATTAATTGTCAATATAGGAAATGAAAATCGGGAATATGGCGAAAAAAGAAGAGCTTGAATGAAAGTAATTGTTAAAATAATATCATATAGGTAAGAACAATACAAAACAGTCGGCATAAAATTGCGTGAAAATGTAGGATGGAGATGATATGAAAATGGCAATAAAGTATAAAAGATGCCGCGTTGCTGAGAAAATTCTGCAGGGATTTCTGCAGAACAGCTGATCCGGATAGTTGATGTGGATTTTCCGGATCAGCAGATTATCGTTATCGGGTAATCAGACGGCCATGAACCACAAAGCGTTCATCATCGGATTCGTTGGTGCAGGTGGACAGAGTGATAATCCGGTCGCTGCTGTCAGGTATGATACCGGTGGTATAGAGCGACTGATTCGTGGTTTCATCCAGATAGTCCTGAAAGGAATCTGTACCTGTTTCCAGATTAAAAGTATAGGCCGGGCTGCTGTCCCATGTCCTGTAACAGGAGTAGATTTCATAGACCTGAACCCCATCGGAGGTCTGGATGTAGACATACGGATGCTCCTGATACCAGTCCTGATCTTCATATTTCATCAGATTGCTGAACATCTTTCCGTTCAGAAGATTGTGACCGTAGACGATGGTATTGGCTTCCTGAAAAGCGTTCTCCGTGCGGCAGTCCACAAAGATACAGCCGGCTTTGTTGTACTCGCCGGTGATGGTCCGGCGCAGGTAGAGTTTGTTATCTTCTGCCTGAAGTATGGGATAGTTGATATTGGTGTCAGGGATCCGGATCCATCCGATGGCATCGCTGTTTATCTGCTGAAGAAGCTCCAGATTGATCAGGGAATCCGGAATCCGAAGGACGGAACTGTCTTCCACTGTTTCATCCTGCGGGGATCGTGAATCCTCCTGCTGTTCAGATGAAGGAAGAGCGACCTCCTCCTGCACAGAATCATAAATTTCATCACCTGCATGATATTCCTGCCAGATGCAGTAGAGCTGCCAGGCACTGTAATAGAAAACACCGATGCAGAGTATAAGAAGCAGAGTCTGAATAAATTTTTTCATGAATAAAAAACAATCCTTTCGTTACTGTTCAGGCTCCTGCCTCAAGCATTACACTTCCCCGGCCAAAGCCTGAACAGTAACCATTATATCATAAAAAAGCGGAAAAAACGTGATAAATACTTGCGCTTTTTGGTCAGGTCGTATATAATACCACTGTGATGTGATAAACTGCTGATGTACGAAGCTTTCAAAGGCGCAGCAGTTTGCGGTGCTGCGGCAGCAGTTTCTGAAACTGGGTTCGAGCAGCTGCAAAAATTTTAAGAAATTAAGGAGAGAATGATGAAAAAAGCAAGCGCATTATTACTGGCACTTTTAATGGTTCTGAGTGTTTTCACCGGATGCGGAAGTTCAGATTCCGGAAGCAAGGAAGCAGATACAACGGCTGCAGACACCGGAGCAGCGGAAGCAGGAGAGTCTGCAGACGCAGCAGCTGATTCTGACTGGAGTTATATTGAAGGCAAGGGTGAGATGATCGTTGGTATCACACTGTTTGCACCCATGAATTATGAAGATGAGAACGGTGAACTGATTGGTTTTGATACAGAACTGACAAAAGCTGTTGCTGAGAAACTGGGTGTTTCCGTGAAGTTCCAGCAGATCAACTGGGATAACAAGGAAGTGGAACTGCAGTCCAAAAATATTGACTGTATCTGGAACGGTATGTGTATTACTGAAGAACGGAAGCAGAATATGGGTATTACCAATCCCTATCTGCATAATACACAGGCTCTTGTTATGAAAGCTGACCGTCAGGAAGAAATCATGAAGGATGTATCCGGTCTGACTGTTGTTGCAGAGCAGGGTTCTACCGGTGAAGGCAAACTGCTTGGTACGATTCCGGATGATGATACAGTAGAAGTATCTGCAAAAGATTATTTCAGCAAGTCCAATTATGTAGCAGTTGATTCCATGGCAAAGGCTCTGATGGAAGTGAAGGCAGGTACTGCTGATATTGCCATTGTAGACAGTGTATGTGCTCTGGCAATGGTTGGTGAAGGAACTGATTATGAAGATCTGGTTGTAAATCTTGACAACAATTTCGGTTCTCAGGAATACGGTATTGCATTCCGCAAGGACAGCGATATGGTTGAGAAGGTAAATACAGCGATCGAAGAACTGTACGCAGAAGGTGTTGTTGATCAGATTGCTGAGAAGTATGGTTTATCAGAAATGCTGATCAAATAATTCTCAGATCCGTTAAATAAATTAATATTATTATTGATGTCGGTATTTATCTGAACAGTTACATACCCTGGCGCAAATCTCCATATGGACATGCATATGGAGATTTGTTTATTCACCGTAAGGAGAAATTCTGTAAGGAGAGATTTTGTAAAGAAAAATTCTGTAAGGAGAAATTCCGGAGATGGGTAAAGCCGGCAATAACAGAAAGATAAAGAAACTGACAGGAAGAAGGAGATATTATGTCTGGACCGATTATAACTCTTTGTGAGGGTTTTGTACAAAATATACAGCTGTTTGTAATGACACTGCTGCTGGCCATACCGCTGGGACTGGTGATCGCACTGGGTTCCATGAGCCGGTTTACGCCGCTTCGGTGGCTGACACGGGTATTTGTATGGATTATCCGCGGAACTCCGCTGATGCTTCAGCTGATGGTTGTGCTGTATGCTCCCGGGCTGCTTTTCAATATTCCCATGAGCAACCGCGTGCTGGCTGCTGTTATCGCATTTGTCATTAATTATGCTGCTTATTTTTCAGAAATATACAGAGGCGGCATTGAGAGCATTCCCAAAGGCCAGTACGAGGCAGGTCAGGTGCTCGGTATGACAAAAACACAGATTTTTTTCAAGGTTGTACTGATGCAGGTGATCAAGCGGATCGTACCTCCCATGGGCAATGAAGTTATTACTCTGGTTAAGGATACTTCACTGGCCCGTGTAATCGGTGTTATGGAAATTCTGATGAAAGCAGATACATTTACAAAACAGGGACTGATCTGGCCTCTGTTCTCATCTGCTCTGTTCTTCCTGGCATTCAACGGCGTGCTGACACTGTTTTTTGGATGGCTGGAGAAAAAACTCGATTATTACAGGGTATAAGGAGGGAGTACCATGTCTATTCTTGAAGTAAAAGGTCTGAAAAAAGACTTTGACAATCTTAAAGTCCTGAAAGGAATTGATTTTTCTCTGGAAAAGGGGGAGACGCTGGCGATCATCGGTGCTTCCGGAAGCGGAAAAACGACGCTGCTTCGCTGCCTGAATTTCCTGGAAACACCTACACAGGGGCAGATACTGGTTAACGGAAATGTGGTATTTGACGCGGCGAATCAGAAACTGCTTTCCGACAGAGAGATTCGTGACCGCAGACTTCATTTCGGTCTTGTATTTCAGTCATTCAACCTGTTCCCGCAGTATACGACTCTGAAAAATGTTACTCTGGCCAAAGAGCTGCTGGCGAAGGAACGTCCTGATTACAAATCCAATAAAAAGAAGATCCTTGATGAGATCCGGCAGGAAGGTCTTGCTGTTCTCGACAGTGTGGGACTTTCGAAAAAAGTGGATTATTATCCGCACCAGTTGTCAGGCGGACAGCAGCAGCGTGTGGCAATTGCCAGAGCGTTGATGCTGAGTCCGGATATTCTGTGCTTTGATGAACCGACATCGGCGCTGGATCCGGAGCTGACAGGGGAAGTATTGAAGGTTATTCGCGGACTGTCGGAGAAAAATACAACAATGGTCATTGTAACCCACGAGATGCAGTTTGCCCGTGACGTATCCGACAAGGTTCTGTTCCTTGATAAAGGTACAGTTGCCGAATACGGTACGCCCAAACAGGTATTTGAGAATCCCAGGGAAGAACGTACAAAACAGTTCCTGGAGAGATATTTCCGGAATTAGTAACTGTTCAGAGCCGGTCAGTATTTTGGGGATGAGGCTGACTCTGAACAGTTGCCAGTATGATCTGAATCTATATATGATCTGAATTTATGAACAGCGCTTACCGGTAGCTTTCTGCCAGACGGGCAAAGATCGGAAGCGCTTTTTTTACTCTTTCTTCGGGTACGCAGTATGCGATCCGGAAGTGTCCGGGACAGCCGAAGGTGTCGCCGGGAACCAGCATCAGATCCATATCCATGGCACGTCTGCAGAAAGCCATGGAATCCGGCTCCGGTGAGCGGGGGAACATGTAGAAGGTTCCTCCGGGTTCGACGCATTGATAGCCGTATTTTGTGAGAGCCTGATAAAGCAGATTTTTATTATTTTCGTAAACAGACAGTTCGGATGTCATGGAACATACGTCGCCAACGGTATGCTGGAGCAGGGATGCCGCTCCGTTATGCCCTGTGGTGCGGGAAATCTGAGGGCAGAGTTCAATGATCTGCTCCGCGTACCGGCTGTCGGGATTGACTGCCAGATAGCCGATCCGTTCGCCGGGGAGGGAAATGGACTTGCTGAAAGAGTAGCAGGTAATTGTGTCCGTATAATAATTGGCGATATAGGGAGCGTCCGTACCGCTGAATATAATATCGCGGTAAGGTTCATCGGAAATCAGAAAGATGGTGTGACCGTATTCTTCCGATTTGCGGGTCAGAATTTCAGCCAGCCGTTTTATGGTAGGTGTGGAATATACGATGCCGCTGGGGTTGTTGGGGGAATTGATCAGAACTGCGGAAACGGCAGGTGTGAGCATATCCTCCAGCGTATCAAAAGGAACCTGAAAAGTGTCCGTGTCAGCCGGAGCGATTTTCAGCTTCAGTCCGGCACCGGCAGTATAAGGCCGGTATTCCGGAAAATACGGTGCAATAGTCAGGATTTCATCACCGGGATTGGAAACAGCACGCAGGGCGTGGGCAAGAGCACCCGCTGCACCGGCAGTCATGAAAAGATTGGATGCTTTGTAATGGCAGCCGTAACGCAGGTTCAGGTCTGCAGCGATTTTTTCTTTTACCTCCGGGATTCCCGGACCGGGGCTGTAGCCGTGCAGGGAAAGCGGATCCAGTGTTTCAAGCTTTTCTTCCATGACGGAACGGACTGCAGAGGGCGCAGGAACAGAAGGATTGCCCAGACTGAAATCGTAAACATTTTCAGCGCCGATCTCCTTCGCGCGTTTCTGTGAGTAATTAAAAATTTCGAAGATGATATCTTTTTCTTTCAGCATACTGGTGTATTGTTGATTCAGCATATTGGTACCTCGCAGATAAATAGTAGTAACTGAAAATGATTTTATCACGTTAATGTAAGAAAGACAAGAAGGTGAGCTTATGGAGAATTATTCAATTGTGATCCCTTCCTATACGGTGGGGCCTGACGCTTATGAAAAAATACCGGAATTCTGCAGATTATACGGAAGAAAAGCTGTTGTGATCGGAGGAGAGAAGGCCATGGCTGCCGCCCGGGAAAAGCTGCTGCGTGCGCTGGAAGGCACCGACATGGAGATCAGTGCATTTGTCTGGTATGGAAAAGAATGTACTTTTGAAGCAGCAAAACGTCTGGCGGAGGAGCCGGCTGTTCTGGAAGCTGATATCATATTTGCTGTGGGAGGTGGGAAAGCAGTTGATACATGTAAGCTGGTCAGTCTGGAACTGGGAATCCCCTATGCTGCATTTCCTACTATTGCATCAAACTGTGCAGCATCTTCTTCCGTATCGATTGTTTACAATGAGGACGGAAGCTTCTGCCGTTTCGTTCATTTCCTGAAATCGGCGGTTCATGTATTTCTCGATACAGATATTATGGCGAAAGCTCCCGTTCAGTATCTGTGGGCGGGCATCGGAGACACCTGCGCCAAATATTATGAAGTAAGTATTTCGGCAAAGGGAGAACAGTTGGAGCATTTCCGTGCCATGGGCGTCAATCTGAGCCGCATGTGCATGGAAACGCTGGTTCAGCACGGGGAACAGGCGCTGAAAGATAATGAAGCGGGCATTGCATCTTACGATCTGGAACAGGCGGCGCTGGCAATTATCATCACAACAGGCTGGGTTTCCATGCTGGTGGCAAGGGATCACACCATGGATTACAATGGCGGTGTGGCCCACGCGTTTTTCTACGGCCTGTGCAGTCTGCCGGATTTTGATGAAACGAAGAAAGAGCATCTGCACGGCGTGGTGGTCGGATTCGGAATCCTGATGCTTCTGCTTATTGACGGCAGAGAAGAAGAGTGCCGGAAAATGATGCAATTCAACCAGAAGGTGGGGCTGCCTGTAAAGCTGTCGGATATCGGTGTCACAGTGGAGGATGTAAAAAAGGTTGCCGGAATCATTGTAAAAGATGAAGATCTGGAGCATTACCCCTATCGTGTAACAGAGGACATGATCGTGGACGCAGCGAAAAAGCTGGATGTACAGCAGCTGCCCGGGCAGATGTTTTGAAATCGATAAGGTGGACGCGGCATAAAAACGCTGTCCACCTTATATTTCTATGAAAAAGTCATTTGAGATTTATTTATCCGGAGGTATCTGGAAATCTACGAATGCAGATTGCTGACCCGCTTCTGCATATATTTTGCTTTAGTCGCCATCCCGCCGCGGATATGCCGCTCCGATTTGTTCAGGTTCAGGACATCGCGGACCCGGGAGGCAAGGCTGGGGTTGATCTCAGCGAGACGTACGGTAACGTCTTTATGCACGGTCGATTTGCTGATCCCGTATTTCTTCGCTGTCTGGCGCACAGTTGCCTTCTGATCGATAATGTAGCCGGCAATTTCCACTGCCCGTTCTTCTATGTAATCCTTCAAAGAAAAGCCTCCGAAGACGCTGTTTGTACAGTGTATGCGGAGGCTGGTCCGGCTATGCGGGATTGCCTGGCCGGGTTATTGGTTTTTGTGATATTTTTCTATCAGACATTCATGTCTTTTTTCTTTTTTGTTGTAATTGATCCCTACAAGAAGAAGATTTTCTGTGTATTCATCCAGTAATCCTGCGTAATTCTTTTCTTTAATCTGATTGATGGCTCCCTGAACCGATTTGTCCCATTTTAATTCCACGATCAGAGTAGGCTTATCTGTATGTTTTCTGGGGAGAAAAACGATATCTGCAAATCCCTTTCCCGTTGGGAGTTCTCTGATCAGGGTATAATCTTTCTGCGCAGAATAGTAAGCAAGTGTAATAACGCAGCTGAGGGCATTTTCGTTATTATAGGCAAGAACCGATACATTTGATGCATGTATTGCATCGATGCCTTCTTCAACGGTTCTGGTATCTCCGCGCAGGGTGGCTTCCAGTAATTCTTCAGATGCCTGCAGTGCTTCTGAAATACCCTTCCATCCGCTGTATTCCACGGCGTTTTTAAATTCGTCGGCAACCTCCTGATTGGGGATATAAACTTCCCTTTTCGTGGAATCATAGGCCAGATATCCCAGATGGACAAGCAGAGTCAGTACGTCATCTTTATTTTTGATGTTTGATATATCGTTCTGGAAAGTTCTTGTATTAATCCGGCATCTGTTTCCGGCCAGCATGGATACAATTGCATCTTTCAGGCCGTCTTCGTTCAGGTCAATGTAGGATTTCAAAGATTCATAGGTTTCTGTTTCTGTCCAGTAATCACCAAATTCTTCATTGATGATAGCCTGTATAACAGAATTGGGACTGTATACGGATTTAACTTTGCTGAAAGAGTAACCATCATACCATTTCTTCGCATCCTCAAAATTCATATTGTACTCCCGGCAGAGCTTTTTTACTTCAGCTTCTGTAAATCCCACATATTCTGCCAGCTTTTTTGGCTGAAGCATGGTGTATTCTCTAAAATCGGTCAGAGCAGATTGCGTTCCGTATTTTTTGATGGGAAGGATTCCTGTCATATAGGCAGCTTCTATCATTTTATCAGTCAGGCTGCTTTTGAAAAGTCCGCGAAGCAGCTGAAGATATTCCTTCTGTAAAACAACATCATCTTTTGCTTCCCGAAATAAAGCGTCCCATTCATCAATAATGATGATAAATTGCTGTCCGGTTCTTTCGGCAATTTTTGCGAGCACAATGGGCAGCGAACTTTCTTTTTCAACAAAAGGATAGACACTGCATAATTCGTTTATTACCTGTTCCTGAAGGTAGGATACGGTATTTTTGACATTTCTTTCAGTGGAAATGAACCATGTGATGTCAAGATAAATTACGTTATATTGATTCAGAAAGGTATCAAAATCAGGATTTTCTGCAATTTTCAGGTCGCAGAATAAGCTTCTGGAATCACAGCTTTTATCATAGTATGCACACAGCATCTGCGTTGCAAATGATTTGCCGAATCTTCGGGGTCTGCTGACACATGTCAGTTTATCTTTGGTTCCCAGTGTGCTGTTGATAAAAGCGATTAATTCACTCTTATCGACATAAAGCCCCTTTCGCACAGATTGAAAACCGGCATTTCCCACATTAAGATACATTCCCATATGATCTGCACCTGCCTTTCTGTAATAATATGCCACACCGAGGAAATACTAAAATTATTGTAACTGTTCAGAGCCAACCTCGAAAACACTGTGTGTTTCCTCGGTGTGGCGTATCCACCAAGCAGATTTGTACAGTTACAGATTATTTTACAGTATCCATCCTGAAAATGCAATGCTGCCTGAAAACCGGGAATAACAGCTTTTAGTTAAATGGCAGTCCTTCATCCAGGAAGGAAAGAAACTCATCCACATCTTCGTCAAAGTCATCATCAAAGCCGTCCATGTCAAACATGTCTTTTAGAGATTCTTCGTAGGCTTCCAGCGCCTGATCCATTTTCTTTTTTGCTTTTTTATTGCCGGTTATTTCGTAGAATCTGGATGCTGCCGTGAACATGATATCATTTTCCTCTGTGCATTCATTGCTGTCGATGATAAATCGATGGATCAGCTGTTCGGCGGCATCAAAGTCCCGGACTGCGGTCAGGGCATATACAGAGGCTGCGGCAGCTGCAATATTTTCCGGCTCTTTCTGTATCCATTCCCGGCAGTACAGAGCTGCTTCGTCCTTTCTTCCCAGAGAAATGAGGGCGGAGGAACGCATGAATTTCACATCGGAACCGGTGTATTCGGGCCAGCCGAACAGATCAAGCAGGTCATCACATACCCTGAGAAGTGTTTCATATTCATGATTCATGTCCAGTTCATCTGTGAAATCTTCAATCCATCCTTCGAAATCGTATGCAAAATCCGTGGCGTCATCCAGCTGCACAAGTTCCGGCGCAAAAGACGGATCATTCTGCCGCCCTTCGAGAACGATTTCTTTCAGCAGATCGAAAGCCTGCATCCAGCAGCGGCTGTTTTTGCTCATTCCGATCATGTCCTCATAACATTGTTCTGTTAATTTTGTAAATTTTTTTAATTTTCTGTTCATCAGTTTTTTGACTTGCTGATTGCTGTCTTTGCTTTTTTGATTGTTGTCGGTCATGTGAGTTGTCCTTTCACAGTGTTCGGTTGTAATCCGGTAGTTTTGATTTTGGTAGGTTTCTGATATTTATGATATGTAATCATTATACATTATTTACCGGAAATGTACATCACATCTCCCGTGTCAGATCCTTCACCCATTTATATTTTTTATAATGTGCCATTACCCACGGAATCTTTCCGACCTCGTCCAGACAGGTGCAGGCGTACACCACAAGTACCGGCCAGTGGAACAGAAAAGTTCCCGCCGCGGCCAGCGGAATGGCGATTCCCCACATGCATACGGCCAGACTGTACATGTCAAAGAGGGTGTCTCCGCCCGATGCAAAGATGCCGTTGATGATAATGGTATTGACTGCCCGGCCGATCATGTAAAATGCCATGATGACCATCATACCGGTCAGATAGCCGGCGGCACCGTCCGTAAGCTTTACAAAACGCAGTACCAGCGGGGTGACGGCAAGCATAACGCCGGTGGACAGGAAACCGCATAAGAATGCCAGCTTTACAAGGCGGTCTCCGTACAGTTTTCCCCGTTTCAGATTGCCTGCGCCCAGTTCATGTCCTACCAGAATACCGCCGCCGCTGCTGATGCCATTGCACGCGCAGCAGATCAGGTCACGGACTACAGCGGCGATGGAATTGGCCGCGGCTGCATCGGTTCCCATATGTCCCATAAAAGCGGTATAGGAGGTAAAACCGACGCCCCAGAACAGACCAGCGCCAAGCAGAGGGAGCGCACATTTGCGGAAATCAGCCGAAAGAAGCGGATTGCGTTTCAGAAAACGGCTCAGATCCGGGCGGATATATCCGTCTTTCAGAGAACAGATGATGCACCAGATCAGTTCGATGGCTCTGGCGATCAGGGTGGCCAGTGCCGCGCCCTGTACTTCCATGGCGGGCAGACCGAACAGCCCGTAGATGAACACCGCATTTAAAATAATATTGATCACTACAGCGCCGGAACTGATCAGGGCTGTCTGTGAAGCGTGTTCGCTTACTTTCATGACCGCAAGATAACACTGGGAAATACCCGTAAGCAGATAAGACCAGCCGGCGATCCTGAGATAGCGGATGCCTATGGTGATCAGGACTTCTTCATTGGTAAAAATCAGCATCAGATAGCGGGGGAAGAACATGCATCCCGCAAAGAACAGCAGGGAAATCAGCCCGCAGCACCGGAGACTGATGCAGAAAATATCATTGACGGTCTGGCGGTCGCCCTTTCCCCAGTACTGGGCTCCGAGAATCCCGGCAGTGGAGACGATGGCGGACAGAATCATGTTCTGGATGAACTGGATCTGGGTGGCCAGGGAAACGGCAGACATGGAATTCTGCTCAACACTTCCCAGCATAATGGCATCTGCCGCCGCCACAGAAGCCAGCATCAGGCTCTGGAGCGCAATGGGAGCAGTCAGCTGAAACAGCTTCCGGCAGAAAACTCTGTCTGAAAACAGGTGGTCTTTCATGGTTTTAAAATTCCTTTCTCTTTTAATCGTCTGCAATGACGTCTGTAATAAAAAAACATCAGCACACTGCACAATATCCATCCTGCCGGATAGGCAAATGCCACCGGGTACAGGGTATGGATAAACCGTGTGACAATAAACAGATAAATCTGGCGGAAAACCACAAAGCTGCTGAGCATGATGATCATGGGGCCGGTGGCGTCGCCGGAGCCCCTCAGTACGCCGGAGTGGATCTGGTTGAAGCAGCAGCATACATAGAAGGGCGACATGAAGCGCAGGAAAATACAGCCGTAATTCAGTACGTCGGCCTGACTGGTGAACAGCCGGATGAGCGGCGTGGTGGCCGCATTGATGAAAACCGTCAGGGCAATGGTAATACCAAGGGAGATGCCCAGGGCTGTTTTTGCGCCTTTTTCAATCCGCTCCTGATTGGCAGCCCCCAGATTCTGACCGGTGAAGGTGGTAGCGGCCATGGACAGACTCTGCATGGGCAGAATTACCAGCTGGTCGATCTTGGTGTAGGAGGTCCAGCCTGCCATGCAGGATGAACCGAACCGGTTGATGTAGGACTGAACAAATACATTGGAAAATGAAGTTACAGCCATCTGCAGCGCCGCCGGAATGCCGATGATGCAGATCTGTTTCAGAACAGCCGGATTGATATGGAGCTTTTTAAGACTCAGGCGGTAAACCTCATGGGTGCGCATGAGAACAAGCAGCACCAGAATGGCGGAGATGATCTCGGAAAGCACCGTGGCACAGGCAACGCCTGCAATTCCCATGTGAAATATCACCACAAACAGCAGATCGAAAAAAATGTTCAGTATACAGGTCACACAGAGAAAATACAGAGGCCGTGTAGAATCACCCACTGCACGCAGAATTCCCGCCCCCATATTGTAGACCATTACCGCAATCATGCCGCCGAAATAGATTCGCAGATAAACGGCGGCATCGTGCATAACATCGTCCGGCGTGGACATGAACCGCAGCATGGGCGGTACCATAAGGATGCCGATTATGGTAAAGGCAACCCCCAGGATCAGAGTCAGCAGCATGGTGGTATGGATGGAGGTTTCCAGTTTTTCACGGTTTTTTGCACCGAAATAATTGGAAATTACAACACCCGCGCCGGTGGCCAGTCCCATGAAAGTACCCACCAGCGTATTGATTACAGGAGCCGTGGACCCCACCGCGGCAAGCGCCTGGCTGCTGACAAAATTGCCCACGATCACACTGTCAACTGTATTATACAGCTGCTGAAAAAAATTACCGATCAGAAGAGGTATGGAAAAGAGAATCAGATGTTTCCATATGGTTCCGGTTGTCATATCTCTCACATTGGATTTTACTGTCAAATCAATCACACCTTTCTTCCTCACATATTAAAATAAACAGTTTTTCCATTATATCACTAACTGACAGATTTTGTAAATTTCTGCAGCCGCCGGATTATGTATTATTTTCCTGTTTTTCTTTAAATGATCAAAAATGGTTCCCCGGTTTTCAGGTCGCCAAAACCGGAAAATTATGGTATGATTTGTCTGGGTATATTTCATATATTTTCACAGAAATAATTACAGGAAAAGTAAGGAGGAATTTTTCGGATGGAAAAATCAACTGTTTATTTTACGGATTTTCGCTGTTCTGTAGGAACAAGCCAGCTTGATAAGCTGAAAAAACTCTGCATTGCTGCGGGTATTAAAGATATTGATATGGAAGGCAAATTTGTTGCCATTAAGATGCATTTCGGTGAACTGGGCAATCTGGCTTTCCTGCGCCCCAACTACGCAAAAGCGGTTGCGGACCTGTGTAAGGAACAGGGCGGTATGCCTTTTCTGACGGACTGCAATACGCTGTATCCTGGAAGCAGAAAGAATGCGCTGGAGCACCTTGACTGCGCCAACCTGAACGGCTTCAATCCCATTTCCACCGGCTGCCAGATCATCATTGGAGACGGTCTGCGGGGAACCGATGAGGTGGAAGTTCCGGTTGTAAACGGCGAATACTGCAAAACGGCCAAAATCGGCCATGCCATTATGGATGCAGATGTATTTATCAGTCTGAATCATTTCAAAGGTCATGAAGCCACCGGTTTCGGCGGTGCCATCAAGAATATCGGTATGGGCTGCGGCAGCCGTGCAGGAAAGATGGACCAGCACAAGAGCGGAAAGCCTGCCATTGATGAAGAACTGTGCCGCGGATGCCGCCGCTGCGCAAAGGAATGCGGCAGCGATGCCATTACATACCCTGAGAAAAAAGCGGTCATTGATTACGATAAATGTAAGGGCTGCGGCCGTTGTATCGGCGCCTGCAGCTTTGATGCCGTATACAATCCCAATGACAGTGCCAATGAGATTCTGGACCGCAAGATGGCAGAGTATGCGCAGGCAGTCTGTTACGGACGCCCCTGCTTCCATATTTCTCTGGTGCAGGATATCAGCCCCAACTGTGACTGCCACGGGGAAAATGATGCGCCGATCCTGCCTGATATCGGTATGTTTGCAAGCTTCGATCCTGTTGCTCTTGATCAGGCCTGTGCCGATGCCTGCCTGAAAGCCAAACCCATCGAAAACAGCCAGCTGGGTGAACATCTGGCCGAACCCGGCTGGCATTGCCACCACGATCATTTCAAGGATTCCAATCCCAACATTGAGTGGAAAGCAACGCTGGAACAGGGGGAAAAGATCGGTCTGGGAACAAGACAGTATGAGCTGAAGATCGTAAAATAACAGTCTTATTTGTGTTTTTAGAAAAAAACTCTGAAAATATGGAAATTTTGTTCCGGCATGTTATAATAGTGTGTATATGACGCTGCTAAGGAGAAAAAACATGTCGCAATTCGGAAAATATCTGAGAGAACTGCTGGATGAAAGGGGGATTTCCATATCGGAGCTGTCCCGGATGTCGGGGGTGGAGCGGACAACACTGCAGAAATCCATCACCGGCAGCCGGGTTCTGTCACGTGATGCTGTGGAGAAGCTGATCTGGGGTCTTCAGCTGACAGTAGAGGAAAGCGAAAAACTGAAATACTGCTATGATATTCTGTTTGTGGGAGAAGATAAATACAAATCGAGAGCAATTATCCGCAGGATGCTGGAAAATCTGTGTTCGCTCAATGAGGGCGCTGTTTTGCCGGAAAGAGAATTTGAGAGGGTTTCTGCCCGTAGTCTGCCGGAGCGTTCCCTGCAGGAAAATACTCTGATTACAGGGAAAAATAATGTAAATTTACTGATCCAGTCTGTTTTTGAACGGGAGATCAAAAGAAAAAATGCTGAAATTGAGATGACGCTGCCTGCAGATATGCCATTTGTTAGTGAATATCTGTATTACCTCTACAAAAAGGTCGGGGCCGATATCCGCATTACACAGATCATCGCAATTCACCGGAACAAAAAGGAAAAAGCTCTGAATCTCCACAGTGTGGAGTGTTTTGCCAACGTACTGCCGCTTTGTCTGGTGTCGAACCGGCAGTATTATCCGTATTATTACTATGATTCCTCGATTGCATCCCTGTATACGGATCCGTTTCCGTATTTTGCGGTAACCGGGGAACGGGTTCTGTGTCTGTCCGCGGATGGGGAAAAGGCACTGCTGCTTGAAGGGGAGGAGTACTCACGGTTTTACAGAAAGCATTTTTATATGCTGAAAAAACAGTGCCATACGCTGGTGCATTACAGCGGGGGATTGATCTCCACTCTGGATGAGTATGAGAGAATTTACGATCCGGATGATCTGTATGCGTGCACCCATCAGCCCTGTTTTGCATGTGAGTATGGCGATGATGATATCAGGAAAAAAATCAGAAAGGATATTCCGCACCGGCAGGAAGTGACGGAGCTCTGTGTGGGCTGGCTGTCGAAACTCAGAAATATAAAGATGTACCATTCTGTTTTCAAGGCGGAAGGGGTGATCAGCTTCATGGAAGAGGGCAAAATTGATGATTTTCCCGAGCTTGTGGAAGAGATTACCATGGAAGAGCGTCTGGAGCTTTTGAAATCATTGATTGATTCCATTGAAAAGGAAGAAAGGACATCGGCCAGGATGTTTAATGACCGGGTATTTTCCTACCCGTCTTTCATCACCTTATGCACATCTCTGAAAACAGGAATGGGAATCTTTACAACATCCCGTTTTCAGCAGGGCGGACTTCCCATCTGCGTTCATGTGCAGGAACCGGATGTCAGCGAAGCCTTTTACGATTTTATGCTGAATCTGCCTTCCAGCGAAATTACCTGCAGCAGGGAGGAGACACTTGCATATCTGAAGGAAATTTATCACAAATATGAAAAGAAGCTGCGGGGTTAGGGATTTCTGCTTCAAAACCTGTATTTCTCCGGCTGAAGTTTGAACAGCAGCACTGACTTGTCCTCCGGCATGTATTTTCGGCGGGAGCCGTATTTACAAAAGAAATTTTGTGCTTTATAATGAATAACGGCCCGGTGTCTTCGGCTCCGGTGCTACTATGATTAGATAAGGAAGAACGTGTAGAATGGATTATAATAAACTGGCTGATCTGCTGTTTGGGCAGGTCGATAAAACTCCTGAATACTGGGAAGAGAAGTTTCCCGCCAGAGATCTGCCCGAGGGCGCACAGGTGACCCGTATGGCACCCAGCCCCACAGGTTTTATTCATCTGGGCAATCTGTACAGTGCTCTGGCAGATGAAAGAATCGCGCATCAGAGCGGCGGTGTATTTTACCTTCGTATCGAGGATACGGATGCCAAGCGCAAGGTGGAAGGTGCTGTTGAGACAATTATCGAGGTGCTGAAGTATTTCGGTATTACCTTTGATGAAGGCGCAGGAATCGATGACGATGTACGCAATGTATACGGCCCCTATTTCCAGCGTCAGCGTGTGGAAATCTACCATACGTATGTGAAGGATCTGGTAAAAAAAGGCCTTGCCTATCCCTGTTTCTGTACAGAGGAGGAGCTGGCAAAAATCAAGGAAGAACAGACCGCGGAGAAGGCGCTGACCGGTTACCATACGAAGTGGGCGAAGTGCCGTGATCTTTCCTATGAAGAGATTGAAGCCAATATCAAAGCAGGGAAGCCCTACGTTATGCGTCTCAGATCCATGGGAAGCGAAGATAAGGAAATCATTTTCCAGGATACGGTAAGAGGAAAGATCCGTTTCCCCGAGAATATTCAGGATATTGTTATCCTGAAATCGGACGGCATTCCCACCTACCATTTTGCCCATGCAATTGATGATCATCTGATGCGCACTACCACGGTTGTCCGCGGGGAAGAGTGGCTGTCATCTGTTCCGATTCACTATGAGCTGTTCCATGCACTGGGATTCAGAATGCCGAAATACGTCCATACCGCGCATCTGATGAAGATGGACAACGGCAGCAAACGTAAGCTTTCCAAGAGAAAAGACCCTGAGCTGTCACTGGATTTCTACCGTCAGGACGGATATCATCCGAACGGCGTGAAGGTATATCTGATGACGCTGCTTAACTCCAATTTCGAGCAGTGGTATGACAAGCATCCCGATTCACCGATTGAGGATTTCCCTTACAGTGTGAAGAAGATGGCACAGTCCGGTGCGCTGTTTGATATTGCAAAACTCCATGATATCTGTAAGAACGAATTTGCAAAGCTGGATCCTCAGGAGGTATTCGATTTCCTGAAAACATGGTGTCAGACATACCAGCCCGATATGATGGATGTATACTTTGCCGATGATGAGAAGTTTATGAAGGTCATCAACCTCTGCATGGGCATCGGCGGCAAACGCAGAAGAAAAGATTTCTGCTATGCAAAACAGATTTTCGAAAGCCTTGCCATGTATTTTGATGAAACACTGGTACCGTCTTACGAGTTCAGTTATGACAATGAGCTGGTTAAGACGATTCTGCAGGATTATCTGGAAACCTACGATCATTCCGCCAATTCCGGCGAATGGTTCAGCGCACTGAAAGCCCTTGGTGAGAAATACGGATTCACCGGCGATATGAAGGCCTACAAGGCGGATCCTGAAGCTTACAAAGGCAATGTATCCCATGTGGCGGAGATGCTTCGTATTGCCATTACAGGCAGTTCCAATTCACCGGACCTGTGGACTATCAACCAGATTCTGGGTGAAGATGTGATGAGAAGACGTATTGACAATGTAATCGCACATCTGGGTTAATGCAGAAATTTAATATGAAAATGCTGCTGCCGCAGAGATTCCTTCCTGAGCGTTGGAAGGTTCTGCGGCAGTTTCTTCCTATATATAAGCGTGTGTGCGGGGAACATGTAATTAAAAGAGGATTGTTCGCAGATAAATACAAAAAAACATTTGCGAATTTATCAGAAAAACCTTGCATTATTTGAAAAGGTATGCTATATTAATAACCGCTGTGGCATGATAGCTGTGAAGCGTGAGGTTGCCGCTCGGATAGAGCGGGTTTTCCGTGGAGCGAATGTCAAGTTAGAAAACTGGCGACAAGTCACTGTACAAATTAAGGATAGTTCTGCGTCTATAGCAGAGACCGTGTGGGATGGACACGGAGCCGGATAAGTGCGCTCTGGACACACACGGGAAAGTGTACAGTCACCACTTGTCGTGCTTCGATATAGTACGAATAAGGAGGCGACTTTTTTTATGAGTCAGGTAATGAGAATTACATTAAAAGCTTACGATCACCAGTTAGTAGATCAGTCCGCTGGCAAGATCGTTGAAACTGTAAAGAAAACAGGTGCTCAGGTTAGTGGTCCTGTGCCGCTGCCCACCAAGAAGGAAGTTGTTACAATCTTAAGAGCTGTTCATAAATATAAAGATTCCAGAGAACAGTTTGAACAGAGAACACACAAAAGACTGATTGACATCATTGCACCGACACAGAAGACAGTTGAAGCTTTATCCCGTCTTGAGATGCCTGCTGGTGTAAGCATCAGCCTCAAGATGAAACAGAAATAATTCAAAAGAATTATTTCTCCGCAATTTAGTTAATCCGGAATTGGTATAGATACCTGTTCTAGGATGAGCACCCTGGTTGTGCTCCGCTGTAGATTAACAGGAGGTAAGAAAAATGAAGAAAGCAATCTTAGCTACAAAAGTGGGTATGACCCAGATCTTCTCTGAAGATGGTACATTAACCCCCGTAACTGTATTGCAGGCAGGACCTTGTGTGGTAACACAGGTTAAGACTGTTGAAAATGATGGTTATTCAGCAGTTCAGGTGGGTTTTGTTGACAAGAGAGAGAAACTGGTTACAAAACCTCTGAAGGGACATTTTGACAAAGCTGGTGTATCTTACAAGAGATATATCAAGGAATTCAAGTTTGATAACGCAGAAGAATACTCCGTAAAAGACGAAATCAAAGCTGATGTATTTGCTGCAGGCGACAAAGTGGATGCTACCGCAATTTCAAAAGGTAAAGGCTTCCAGGGCGCAATCAAGAGACACGGACAGCACAGAGGTCCTATGGCTCATGGTTCCAAGTTCCATCGTCATGCAGGTTCCAACGGTTCTGCAACAACTCCCGGCCGCGTATTCAAGGGCAAAAAGATGCCTGGTCAGATGGGCCATGTAAAAGTTACTGTTCAGAATCTGGAAGTTGTAAGAGTTGATGCAGAAGCAGGTCTGATTTTAGTTAAAGGTTCTGTACCGGGACCTAAGAAAGCATTAGTTACCCTGAGAGAAACCGTTAAATCCGGTAAATAATGCTTTTCAAGAAAGGAGGAACTAACAAATGGCAAACGTAGCTGTTTACAATATGCAGGGCGAAACAGTTGGTACTATCGAACTGAATGACGCTGTTTTCGGTGTTAAAGTTAACGAACATTTAGTACATGAAGCTGTTGTTGCTCAGCTTGCTAATAAACGTCAGGGCACACAGAGTGCCAAAACCCGCTCAGAAGTAAGCGGCGGTGGAAAGAAACCCTGGAGACAGAAAGGAACCGGTCATGCAAGACAGGGTTCAACAAGATCTCCCCAGTGGACAGGTGGTGGTGTAGTATTCGCTCCCAAGCCGAGAGATTACTCCATCAGACTGAACAAGAAAGAAAGAAGACTGGCTCTGAAGTCTGTACTGACTTCCAAAGTTCAGGATTCCAAGTTCTTCGTACTGGATGAACTGACATTAGATGAAATCAAGACAAAGAAGATGCAGGCAGTTCTGGACGCTCTGAAAGTTCAGAAAGCAATCATCGTATTACCCGAGAAGGACGAGAAAGTTGTTCTTTCCGCTAAGAATATTCCCGGTGTTATGACTGCTGTAGCAACTTCTATCAACACATATGACATCCTGAAGTATGACGCAGTTGTTACTACAAAGGGTGGCGTTGCAAAGATCGAGGAGGTATATGCATAATGGCTGACATCAAATATTATGACGTTATTTTAAAACCTGTTGTAACTGAAAAAGCTACCGGTTTTGAAATGGAAGAAGCTAACAAGTATACTTTCCTGGTACACGTTGATGCCAACAAGACCATGATCAAGGATGCTGTTGAAAGAATGTTCGAAGGAACAAAGGTTGTTAAAGTCAACACCATGAACCTTGAAGGAAAGACAAAGAGAAGAGGCAGAACAGTCGGAAAGACTGCTGCAACCAAGAAGGCCGTTGTTACACTGTCTGCAGACAGCAAGAAGATCGACATCTACGGCGCTCTGTAAGACCCGGTGAGGCGCTTATACTCCGCAGGAAAGCCCTCACAACTATATGACATTAAAGAAAAGTCATGATAAATCGAAACATTGAATGATGTTTACCGAAAGGAGATAAGACAATGGGTATTAAGACATATCGTCCCTATACACCCTCCAGAAGAAACATGACCGGTTCTGATTTCTCAGAAATCACAAAGACAACTCCTGAGAAATCTCTGACAGTTTCCTTAAAGAAGAACGCAGGTCGTAACAATCAGGGTAAAATTACTGTAAGACACCACGGTGGCGGAAGCAGAAGAAAATACAGAATTATTGATACAAAGAGATATAAAGATGGTATTCCCGGAAAGGTTGTTTCCATCGAATACGATCCTAACAGAAGCGCTAATATCGCTCTGATCAGCTACCTGGACGGCGAGAAGAGATACATCATCGCTCCCGAAGGACTTCAGGTTGGCTGGAAAGTTTACAATGGTCCCGAAGCAGAAGCCAAGATCGGCAACTGCTTACCGTTAGAAAATATTCCGATTGGTACTATGGTACACAACGTTGAAATGCACCCCGGCAAGGGCGGACAGCTGGTTCGTGCTGCTGGTACAGCTGCTCAGCTGATGGCTAAAGAAGGCAAGTTTGCTACATTAAGACTTCCTTCAGGCGAGATGAGAATGGTTCCCATCATCTGCAGAGCTACTGTTGGTGTTGTAGGCAATGGTGAACATGCCCTGATCAATATTGGTAAAGCTGGTCGTAAACGTCACATGGGTATCAGACCTACAGTTCGCGGTTCCGTTATGAACCCGAATGACCATCCTCACGGTGGTGGTGAAGGCAAGTGTGGTATCGGTCGTCCCGGTCCCTGCACTCCTTGGGGTAAACCTGCACTCGGCCTGAAGACGAGAAACAAGAAGAAACAGTCTAACAAGTACATTGTAAGACGTAGAGACGGCAAGTAAAGCTTTGACAATTTAAGGAGGTAACTATGGCACGTTCATTAAAGAAAGGGCCCTTTGCAGACGAGAGCTTATTAAAGAAAGTAGATGCTCTGAACGCAGCAGACAAGAAAGAGGTTATCAAAACCTGGTCTCGCCGTTCTACTATCTACCCTTCATTTGTAGGACATACATTCGCTGTTCATGATGGCAGAAGACATGTACCGGTATACGTAACAGAAGACATGGTTGGTCACAAATTAGGTGAATTTGTAGCAACCAGAACCTATAGAGGACATGGTAAAGACGAAAAGAAAACCAGACGTTAGTCTGATTTCAGAAAGGAGGAAACACCATGGCAAAAGGACATAGATCCCAGTATAAGAGAGAAAGAAACGCTCAGAAAGATACAAGACCTAGCGCAAAATTATCCTATGCCAGAGTGCCTGTTCAGAAAGCTTGCTTCGT
>JAQYDI010000047.1 GCA_028724245.1 Lachnospiraceae bacterium | reverse complement strand
AGTATCGTAGAGACCTGTAAAAAGAAACAACTGCAGGTATTCGAAAGCATCTGTAATATATTTGCCGGCAAACGGGCCATATATTGACCCGTTTATTTTTGATGTTTTAAAACTACTCAGCCGTTAGGCTGAGTAGTTACTTTTAAAGCATATTTTGCTGCATATTGCCATGTTTGTAACTGTTCAGAGCCAACCTCGAAAACACGGTGTGTTTCCTCGGTGCGGCTCTGAACAGTTACCCATGTTTTATCCACTTCATGGTCTGAATTTCACGGCGCAGCATAAACGCCGCACCTGCCGAAACAAAGTTCAGCAGCATAAAAATGCAGAAGCCTGCGAGCTTCCCCTCTGTCCCGTGAAGACAGATATAAATCGTTTCACCTGCAGCGGCAGCGGCGGTAAAAAAGACAGTCATCGCAGCTCTTTCAGGCAGCTTTTCCACACTGGCCTGATACACATATTCCTTCAGCGGATTTCCACCTGCTGTCATTCTGCCAAGGGCCCACAGCATACTGATTCCTGCCATCAGCGACGCTGCGTAAGGCAGCAGCACATAAAAACAGTTATCCATCCCCGGTGCAGAAATGCATCCCGCTGCGATCAGACATCCCATCAGAACCGCACCCGGCAGCCAGAGCTTTATCAAACGGGAGCGCAATGTTTCTCCATTTTCTCCAAAACCGTTTCCTTCAAAATAATACACATTTCCCGTATAATCGTATTTGCCCTCTTCATTTTTCCGGAAACTGTTCAGATAGGCCCTGCGGTTTTTCTTTTTTGTCTCCGGCATGATTATTCAAGCCCTTTCGGATCGAAAGCCTCCAGCCAGTCTTTTGCTGCTTTGCAGACTGTCTTCAGGCAATTCTCCTCAAAAGGAGTTTCCATGCCGGCATTTTTCAGAAGCTCCGTAAATACACGGCTTCCGCCCTGTTTTGTATAAGCCATATAATGCTCCCATGCGTCATTTCTGTCCTTCTGGATCATGGCCCAGAACTGCAGCGCCACCGTCTGTGCCAGACAGTAATCAATATAGTAGAACGGCATGGAATAGATATGATGCTGACGCTGCCATCCTTCCCCTTCACTGTAGAAAGGAATCTCACCATCCAGCTTCATCCAGGGCATATAAACACCCATCAGTTCCTTCCATACACCGTGGCGTTCCTTCGGCGTCATATCCGGTTTTTCAAATACAATGTGCTGGAAATGATCCACCATGGTTCCGTAGGGGATAAAAGTCAGTGCGCCGGAAAGATGGCTGTAGTAAAATTTTTTCGTATCCTCACCGAAAAAGCCTTCCGCCCAGGGCCATGCGAAGAATTCCATAGACATGGAGTGGACCTCGCAGGCCTCCATTCCGGGCCATACATAGCTCATTGGAACCCTTTTGCGGTTCATATAGGAAGCAAAGGCATGTCCTGCTTCATGGGTGATAACCTCCACATCATGCTGGGTACCGTTGAAATTGGCAAAAATAAACGGCACTTCATGATCAGGAATACTGGTGCAGTAGCCGCCGCCGGCTTTTCCCTCTGTAGACAATACATCCAGCAGTTCATCATCCAGCATGCGGTTGAAGAATTCGCCGGTTTCCGGTGATAATTCTTCGTAAAATTTCCTGCCGTGAGCAAGGATCTCATCGGGTGTACCGAAGGGCTTCGGATTGCCTGTACGGAATTCCAGCGCATTATCCGCAAAGCTCATGGGATATTCCTTACCCAGCCGCTTTGCCTGCTCCCTGTAAATCTGATCTGCCACCGGTACCAGATATTTGACAACTGCATGGCGGAATTTTTCCACATCTTCTTTCGTATAGCAGTTTCTCTCCATCCGATAATAACCCAGCTGTGTATAACCGTCGTATCCCAGCTTTCTTCCCATGGTATCTCTTACATGAACCAGTTCATCATACAGAGCATCCAGCTGTTCCTGATTATCCTTGTACCACTGGCCCTCGGCCTTCCATGCCGCCAGCCGGCGCGCATCATCCGCATCATTTTTAAAGGGTGTCATCTGGGAAAGCGTATAAATTCCCCCTTCAAAAGGAATCTGAGCCGAAGCCAGCAGCTTCTCATAAGCTGTTTTCAGTTCATTTTCCTTCTGAAGCTCCGGTATGATCTCAGGAGAGAAGGTTTTCAGCTCCATCTCCGCATTGACAAACATGAGATCACCGTACTCCGCCTCAAAATCACTGCGGAACCGGCTGTCCAACATGGACATGGTCCATTTCTGCTCATACTCCTGCAGATTCGGAGCTGCTCCATCCCAGAAGTTCTGTTCTTCATCGTAAAAAGAATCTCTTGTATCGATGGCATGACGGATCTCTGCCAAAGTCTGCAGTGTAAGCATATGCTTTTCCAGAGTTTCTTTTTCCAGAAAAACAGCCTTCGCCTCTTCATAGTTGTCCGCCCCCTGCAGACGCTCTGTCAGCTCCGTCAGTTTTTTCTTAAATTCTTCCAGATCCGGACGTTCATAAACCATTTCTGAAAATTTCATAATTTGTACATCCTCCCGCTTTCTGTTTTTTATTCTTCCTGTCCTGACAATGGTGCTGATGGAAGTATATCATAAATCCTGCAGATATTCTCTCATTTTCCTGAAAAAACAGCTGCATCTTTTTACCACAAAAGAAAAACTGTATGGTTGCGTCCTTACTTCACCAGAAGCTTTTCAAATCCATCTGTAGAATATGTCTCATAATCTGCCGTAATCCAGTACGCTTCCACACCGTCATAATGGGACAGGATCTCCTTTCCCGTCTCCACATCCACCGTAAACAGCGCCGTGGAAAGATAATCTGCCAGACCGGAATCCTCCGCTATAATGCTGACCGATGCCATCTGCTGAGCCGGCTGCAGCGTATCCGGATCGATCAGGTGACAGTACCGGACGCCATCCACCATCACATACCTCTCATAATTGCCGCTGGTAACGATTGTTCCCCCATCTTCCAGCTTTATTCCCATACCGGAAGCCTGCATGGTCTGCGGATCCTGGATGGAGCCGATCCAGTAGCTGCGGCCGTCTCCCGCTTTTCTTTCACCCACAAACTTGATATTGCCGCCCATATTGATGGAAGCGGATTCGATTCCCAGCGAACGGATGTAATCAGCCAGCCTCTGAGCCGTATATCCCTTGGCAACCGCGCCCACATCAAGGATCATCTCCGGATCCTCCAGAAAAATGGTCTGATTTTCCTCATCGAGAACCACCTTTGTCCAGTCGGTATGCTCCGCCGCCTGCTCCAGTTCCTCTTTAGACGGCAGCGCAATTTCAGACTCCTGCTGCTTCTCTGCCGCATCATTCATGAACTGCTTCCAGATACCGGTCACGCTTCCCAGTACAATATTTGTCCTGTATTCGGTCTTTTCCATATTATCAAGGCTGAATTTCACAAGATCAAACAGTTCCTCATCCACCTTCACCGGAGCCTTCCCTGCCTGACTGTTGACCGTATAAACGTTATTGACACCCTCATAGCTGTTATAGGCATCGAACATCCGGTGATACCGCAGCAGTTCCTCATGAATTTCTTCTTCATATTCCGAAGACTTTTCCCCGTCTTCCAGATACACATCAACATAACTGATCGTGTCGAACACATCCAGATAAACATACTGCTGATGCTCATATTTTTCCCGCACACCGCAGGCAGAAAGCAGACTGCATGCAAGCAGTGCCGCCGCCAGTATGTACGCCTTTAAACGCAAATATCTCCCCCGAATCATCATTCCGTAAATATCCCCCGTTCCGGACAGAATACAGCCTACCGCAGCCGTTCTGCCATCTGATAAAATTTATAATAAATTCCCTGCTGCGCCAGCAGCTCTTCATGATTTCCTTCTTCTTCGATTCCATTCTCCGTCAGAACAAAAATCCGGTCGGAATCACGGATGGTAGACAGCCTGTGGGCCACCGTCAGAGTGGTTCTGCCCACCGCCAGTTCGCTCAGAGCCTGCGCCACTTCAAATTCACTCTCATTATCCAGCGCCGACGTGGCTTCATCCAGAATAATAATTGCCGGATCCTTCAGAAATACCCGTGCAATGCTGATGCGCTGCTTCTGGCCGCCGGACAGCTTGACGCCCCTCTCACCTACATAGGTATCGTAACCATTTTTCAGGTTCATGATAAATTCATGAGCGCCGGCCTTTTTCGCCGCCTCCATCACCGCCTCCCGGGAAGAACCGGGCCTGCCGTACACGATATTGTCAAATATGGTACCGGAAAACAGGTACACATCCTGCTGCACGATACCGATATTTTTCCTCAGACTTTCCAGTGTATAATCCCGGACCTCCACGCCGTCGATGGTCAGAGAACCGGCTGTAATATCATAAAATCTGGGAATCAGGTTGCACAGCGTGGTTTTTCCGCTGCCGGAAGGTCCCACCAGCGCCACCTTTTCCCCGGAATGTACATCCAGATTCAGATGGCTGAATACCCGGTTGTGGTCATCCTGATACTCAAAGCTCACATCCCGAAAACAGATATCTCCTCTGGGATTTTCCATTTCCCGGGCACCGTCATAACTGAAAATCTCCACATCCGCATCCATGATCTGCAGAAAACGCTCAATTCCGGTCATTCCCCGCTGGAACTGCTCCGCAAATTCCACGATCCGCCGGATGGTAGCGATCAGCGTACTCACATACATCACGTAAGCCACCAGATCGGCAGGCTGCACATAGCCGTACACCAGAAAGAGACCGCCGGCCAGCACCACCGCCAGATACATGAACCCGTCAAACATCCTTGTGGAAGTCTGGAAAACACCCATATATCGGTACGTTTTCTTTTTAATCCCCAGAAACTCCTGATTATCGGTCTCGAATTTTTCCTTTTCGATCTCCTCATTGGCAAATGCCTTGACCACCTTCTGCCCCAGCAGACTGTCCTCGATCCGGGCATTCAGTTCACCGATCTGGTAACGCTGCATGCGGAACGCCTTTCTCTGCCACCGGTTCAGCCGGATACAGCAGAACAGCATAACCGGTATGATCAGGAAAATGATCACCGTCAGCGGTACATTAATCATGGATAAAATCAGAAATGAGCCCAGCGCCTTGATTCCGGCGATAAAAAATTCTTCCGGGCAATGATGTGCAAATTCAGTAACGTCAAACAGATCATTGGTAATCCTTCCCATGATCTGTCCCACCTTCGTATTATTATAGTAACGATCCGACAGCATCTGCAGATGGGCATAGGCATCCCTGCGCATGTCGGTTTCAATGTAAGCGCCCATCACATGGCCGGTATCCGCCATATAATAGCTGGCCAGACATTCTATAATCTTCAGTACAAAATAAAGAAGCGCCAGTCCCAGAATCATCCGCACTGTAAGCAGTTCCAGATGATTCATACCTGTATTTGTAATCTGACGCATGATCATGGGCAGTACCAGCTCGCAGACTGTCGTCAGCGCCGCACAGCCCAGATCTTTAAGCAATGTTCCCACATAGGGCCTGTAATACGGAACAAACCGTTTCAGCAGCACGCCGGTCGTATACTCCCTGCAGTCTCCTGCCTGTAAATTCCGCTTTCCCTGTACATTCTGCCTCTCCTGTACATTTTTCTCCTGTTTTTTCATTCATATTTCCTCCGTCCGTGTTTCATTCCCATACTACACGAATCGGAAAAAAACTTCAAGTCAGAAAAACACTTTAAGCATCTGCAGGGAAACAGGAACCGCCGCAACCGTTATAATCCCGGCAACTACCACCGAAAGGCTGCTCATGGCCCCCTGAATCTCACCAAGTTCCATGGCCTTTGCCGTTCCGATGGCATGAGCACCGGTGCCGCAGGCCAGTCCCTGTGCCACCGGCTCTTCTATATGAAGAAACTTAAACAGAACCTGTGCAATCATATTACCGAACAGACCGGTCATAATAACCGCCATAACCGTAATAGCCGGCATGCCGCCCACTTCCTCGGAAAGTCCCATGGCAATGGCTGTTGTAATGGATTTGGGCATTAGAGATATGGTCAGCGTCCGATCCAGTTCCGTCACCGCCGCCAGCCCCAGAACCACCAGAATACAGGAAAGTGCTCCTGCCAGCACGCTGAGCAGAACCGCCGCCAGATTATCCTTCAGAACCTGAAACTGTCTGTATAAAGGTACCGCAAGACAAACAGTAGTGGGTGTCAGCAGATAGTTGATATATTTTCCGCCATAATTAAAAGTATCATATGTCACATCCGTCAGCTTCAGAAACAGAATACAGAAGATCATGGACAACAGCAGCGGATTGCACAGCGGATGTTTTACTTTCTGCTGAATCACCGTCCCCAGCCAGTAGGAAAGCAGACTGAGCGCAAACCCGAAAAACAGAGATTCCGACAGCATATCATTTAAATTTAAATTCATGCCACTACCTCCCCTTCTGCACCCTTCCGGCCATTTTTTCCGTCTCTGTTTCTGCTTCTGCTGCCGGTTCCGTCTCCGCAGTCATCACAGCTGTCACAATCACCACAGCCATCTTCTGTCTTTGCCTTCTGCATCCGGATCACACTCTGCGCAACCACGCCGGTCACAGATATGGTCGTAACTGTTGTCACAAGACAGATCAGCACGATCACCGGAATACTTCCCAGCACGCCGCCTATGGAATCCATCAGGCTGACGCAGGGTGCCACAAACATCACCGGCATCACCGACACCAGAAAATCAGCGGTATCCTCTATCTGAGAAAGTTTTATCACACCTGACTGCAGACACAGAAACATCAGCAGCATCCCGTAAACACTGGCCGGAACCGGCAGCGGCAGCATCATGCTGCAAAGTTCCCCTGCAAACGTAACCGAACCAATCACCATGATCTGTTTCAAAATCTTCATCTTTCATACTCCTTCATACTGATGTACCTGAAATAATTACAGGTCTTAAAAACAATCTGTAAATTGGTACTTCCAATCTGCAGTCTAAGCAATAGTCTATTACGCCTTCCCCCACAATGCAACTACTTATTTCTGGAAATTCAAATCACTTTTTGTAGAAAATCACATATCTCCAATAAAACCGGACTACGCTTCAAGGCGACTTAATAAATTCTTAATTTGCCTTTACCATCTGTTTCCGTTAAACTGTTCTTACCATCTGTTTACGCCAGTGAAAGGAGTTATGAAAAGTTATGAAAATCAGAAAATTCATATCCTGTCTGCTGCTTGCGGCACTTGTATGC
>JAQYDI010000046.1 GCA_028724245.1 Lachnospiraceae bacterium | reverse complement strand
GCAGCTGATTGAACAGTACTTTGATATCAGCAAGGGAAGTTCCAAACTTACACCATTGAGGGTGCATAGCGAGGAGGCGTTGTATGGACACCTGATTCTTTCCATGATTGCAGCTACCATCAACGTACATATACAGAATAGCACCAACTGCATTTACGATAACAGGGAAGAACTCTTCATGACCCTCAGGAATCAGAAGTGCACGGTTTACAAATCAAAGATCACAAATGCCGAGCCTCAGAAGAAAGCAAACGAGTTCTATAAAGCATTCGGCATCAAGTGTCCATTGTATATTGAGCAGTCTAACGGTCAGCTGATTCCTGTATATCATCTGGAAAAACCAGAGCCAACTGAACTGTAGTTATAATTTATACCCGGGAATTTGAGTTAACACAGAAAAGTGTGGTATGATGTATAAAATTGCATAACATTTTGGTTGCGGTAATGTTCATAATATACAGGTTGTGAAACATTTTAATAGGGAAACCGGTGCGAATCCGGTACAGTCACCTCTACTGTATTGCAGACGAGAGAACAGATCCCATTGGTGCGGTACTGCGCTGAGAAGGGGTTTTCGAGGATGAAGCTGAGTCAGGAGACCTGCCGTAACAGACAGGATTTATTTTCGGGATGAGAAGATAGTTTTATTTTTATGCTTAAAATCGAATAAATAAAGTGTTTCAGGCGGATTCCGATGGAATCCGCTTTTTATTATATAAAAAAGCTCCGCGGGGATCGCACTGCGGTAATTGTTCAGGGGGAAATTACAAAATGAGAGTATTTATCAGTCATTTGATGGAAGATTACGAGATGAAGGAGCTGATCGAAATGACGGGATGCGGTGTGGAAAGCATTGAATTTTCCATATCGGAGAATCTGGATTCTCTTTACAGGGAAATTCGTACCTATGAAAAACGGCTGAGCCGTATGGGGTGTAAAGAACTGACCATACACGGTCCGTTCCTTGATCTCAATCCCATGGCTTATGATAAATGGGTTGTGGAGATTACAAGGCAGCGGTATGAACAGGCTTATCTGGCGGCACAGCTGCTGGGGGCAGAGAAAATCATTTATCATACCTGTTATATTCCGGGAATTTATATGCTGACGGGCTGGGCAGACCGGATGGTGGATTTCTGGAACAGGTTCATGGAGGATAAGCATGGAATTCAGGTTCTGATGGAGAATGTTCAGGATCCGTGTATTGAACCGATCCTTGAGGTGGCGGACCGGGTGAGACATCCCGATTTCGGTTTGTGTCTCGATGTGGGTCATGCAAACTGTTATTCACAGGAATCGGTTACAAAATGGGCCCGGAGGCTGGGACCGCATGTAAAACATGTTCACCTCAGCGACAACGACGGGCGCACCGACAGTCATCTGGCGCTGGGAGAAGGAACCACACCTGCAGCAGAAGCTCTTTCCTGCATTTATTTTCATAATCCGGAAGCAACCTGCACCATTGAGTGTTCCAGCCGGGAAGCCGTGCTGAAATCGTGGAACTGGCTTCAGATGGATAAAGGCAGATGTGCCAGAACCGGCTGAAGCTGGAGAAAGAAAAGCAGGTAACTGTTCAGAGCAGAAGGAGATGCTGCAGAGGCAGAAAGAGAACGCACAGGAAGAAACAGAACAGAAAAGATACGATTGGAAAGAAGGAAGATTATGGCATACAGAACATTACATAGAAAAGCAGCGATCGAGGACATCAGCGAAAGTTACGAAAGCGATATCTGTTACAGTATAGTAGGAAAGAATTGTCTGAAAAACAACATCAAGGTCAGGGATGTTTTTCTGCCTGAGGTCAGGGTGATCGAAGAACAGGCCTTTTGTAATTGTACGGCATTGAAAAATGTGGAATTTCCTAAAATCGAAAGGGTAAAACAGCAGGCCTTTGCCAACTGCAGCAATCTGAAGGCGGTTATATTTCCGAAGGATTTAAGAGAGGTGGATCAGGCTGCTTTTTACAAATGCAAACGGATGGAGAAGGTCAGTTTTCCGGAGGACAGCCGGTGCAGGACGATACCGCAGCAGGCTTTTGCCGAATGCAGACAGCTGAAGCAGCTGGTGCTGCCTGATACGCTGGAAATCATTGAAAATGAAGCTTTTTATAAATGCGACAGTCTCACATATGTGCGTCTGCCCCGTCTGCTGCTGAAAATCGGCGACAAAAGCTTTTACCAGTGCGGACTGGAGACGCTGAATCTGCCGGACAGTCTGCGGTATATCGGGGAAAGTGCATTCCTGAAATGCAAAAATCTGCGGTACGTCAGGATCCCCCGTTCCGTAGAGCATATCGGGAAATGGGCTTTTCACGGCTGCAGCAGACTTGAGGTACTGGAAATCCGTCATGACCCTGTAGAAGTCGGAGAATGGATCACCAATAAAAACTGTACGATCCGCTGCCGCAGGGGAAGCAGGATGGAAGAATATGCCAGAGAATATGAGAATCCGGTAGAATATTTATAAGACGCACATTTTGGTGCATTGCGTGATAAAAAATTATATGATATACTGCGGGTGAACAACAGCTAACAAATGAAAAAAGCATCTGCGGTTTGTAACAGCGGGTGTTTTTTTCTGTCATGATGATAAAATTTTTATCCTGAAAAAAGAATCCAGTCTTTGAAAATTGCAAAAAATTGTACTTTAGTAACAATTTTTTAATTGTTTTATAAAGAAAATATATAATAATTGACAAGACAAAGAAAATGATGTAAACTATAAAAAATCGTAGTCAATCACAGTCTGTCATCTGAAGTGATGAACAGTAATGGGTAATCCGGTGAGAATCCGGAACAGGTGAAAGATACTGCTGTATTTCAGTCAGCTTCCCGCTGTGTGCTTATGCAAGGAAAAGCATGCAGGGGCGAAGTGTATCTTTCTGTATAATATTTTTTGGATTTATTATAATTATCAGAAAAGAACCCCTCTGCATGAGCAGAGGGGTTCTTTATATTCAGGAATCCTTCTCCCCAAAGCATCTGCATTATTTTTTTAGAAAAACAAAGGCAGGGCAGCTGCAGCAGCAGACAACGATAAAAAGATAAAATTTAAAATGAATGGGAGGACAAGATGGTTAATATCAAAAAAAGATTAGTTAGTATGATCCTTGTACTGTGCATGGTTTTTTCCATGGTACCGTTGACCCATGTGTCGGCGGCGTCACAGAGTGATCCGACACCGATTGTGAATGATGGAATTGCGCACGGTCTCAGCTATCTGGAAAATCAGAGCGTGAGCAAATATGGTGATGAATGGACCATTTTTACAATTCTGCGCGCAGGAGGCAGTATCTCCGAGGAAGATAAAGCTGCATATCTGGCCAGTGCAAAAGCAAAATTGGATGAGGATAAAGTATTAGAGCCCACCGATTATGCACGCATGGTTCTGACTCTGGGTGTGATGGGTCAGAATCCGGAATCTTTCTACGGCTATAATCTAATCGAAAAGCTGTATACCCGGAATCTGGACGGGTGGTCTTCTAATTTCATATCATGGACTTTACTGGCGCTGGACAGCGGAAATTATAAGATTCCTGAAAATGCAGCCAACACCAGAGAACGTCTGATCGAACGGCTGCTGTCATTCCAGATGGCGGATGGCGGATTTGCACTGTCAAACGATCGCTCAGATGTAGATATGACCGGTATGATCATGCAGGCACTGGCTCCTTACAACAACAGTGAACATTCCGAGGTACAGGAAGCTTTTGAAAAGGCACTGGGATGGCTTCAGGAACATGTAACAGACAATGCAGGTTTTGCAGCAACTTATAGTGAGAACAGCTGTTCAACCGCACAGATTCTGACTGCTTTGTGTGCAGCCGGCATTGATCCTCTGGATCCTGCTAACGAATTTACAGTGGGCAGTGATAATGTGATTACCAATCTGTACAGCTACAAGGCGTATTCCGGCTTCTACTGGGATCCCACACAGGAGAGCAGCGGCAATTCTGTAGCTACCCAGCAGGTAACCTATGCACTGGAAGCATACCGCCGGTTTGCAGCCGGTGAAAACTCTCTGTATGATCTGACGGATGTGAATCTGAACGAAGAACAGAAAGCGGCACAGGATTTTACAAAAAAAGCAGAAGCTCTGCCTGCAGCCGACAAGCTGAAGCTGACTGATAAAACAAAAGTAGAAGAAGTCCGCAATGCATACAATAATCTGTCTGCAGCGGCGAGAGCATATGTAACAGAAGAAACGCTGACGAAACTGGAAACAGCAGAAAACACAATTGCGAAACTGGAGGCAGCCGATAAAGCCGACAAGGAAGCAAAAGCAGCAGCAGATACTTTCACAAAGACAGTGAATGCGCTGCCCGCAGCTGACAAGCTTAAGCTGACGGATAAAACAACAGTAGAGTCAGCCCGCAAGTTATACAATAACCTGTCTGCAGCGGCGAAAGCATATGTAACAAGCGAAACACTGAACAAACTGATAACAGCAGAGAATACAATTGCGAAACTGGAGGCAGCCGATAAAGCCGACAAGGAAGCAAAAGCAGCAGCAGATACTTTCACAAAGACAGTGAATGCGCTGCCCGCAGCCGATAAGCTGAAGCTGACTGATAAAACAGCAGTAGAAGCAGCCCGCAAGTCATACAATAACCTGTCTGCAGCGGCGAAAGCATATGTAGCAAAAGAAACACTGACGAAGCTGACAACAGCAGAAAACACAATCGCGAATCTGGCGAAGGCAAAAGCTTCCTTTGAAAGCAGCATGCCTTCTGTAACAGTGAAAGCAGTGGCTTATAATCAGGTAAAGGTGAGCTGGAAAGCTTATACCAATGCAACCAGCTATATTGTATACCGCAGCACGGATGCAAAAAACTGGACATCACTAAAGGAAGTAACCGGACTTTCCTATACAGATCAGACAGCAGCAACCGGAACCAGATACTACTATACTGTGAAAGCAGTAAGTACAAAATGGGGCGGAAAGACATACAGTAAGTATGTAAAAAATGTAACAGCAACGACATCGCTTGGAACAGCTTCTATTAAGTCTGCTGCATCAGCAGGCTATAACAGCGTGAAGATCACCTGGAATAAAGTAAGCGGCGCGTCCGGCTACGAGGTACGCTGTGCAACCAGTAAAAACGGCAGCTACAAGCTGGTTAAAACGGTAACAAAGGGAAGTACCGTATCATATACGAACAGCAAGTTGACTGCAGGTAAGACTTATTACTATAAGGTAAGAGCATACCGTACAGTTAATGGGAAGAAGGTATATGGTAAATATTCATCAGTTAAATCTGCAAAACCGGTACCTGCAAAAGCTGTAATTTCTTCTGTAAAGAACAGTAAGAGCAGACAGGCAGCTGTAACATGGAAGAAAGTAAGCGGAGCAAGCGGTTATGTTGTATACCGTGCAACCAGCAAGAACGGTACTTATAAGGCTGTTGCAACGATTAAATCAGGAAGTACGGTAAAATATACGAACACCAAGCTGACGAAAGGCAAAACTTATTACTACAAAGTACGGGCATACCGTACAGTAAGCGGAAAAAAGGTTTACGGCTCTTATTCTTCGGTAAAGAGTGTAAAGATTACAAAATAATACATGGAAAGAATTGGTGCTATTTATGAATAACAGAAAAAAAGCAGTTAACTGTTTGATATCGTTCCTGTTATCGGCAGTACTCGTTTTTTCTGGAATTCTGGGATATGTAGTACCTGCACAGGCAGCTTCTGCCTGCGCAGGTACTATTACGGTAGCGGTGGAACGGTTTTCCATTGGTCAGGGATATCTGATAGAGCCTTATACGACCACATTTCAGGAAGGCGATACCTATGAAACCATCTGTAAGAGAGTTCTGGAAGAAAACGGATACAGCTATGAGACGAAAGGAGCAGGTTTTTATCTCTTCGGTATTGACGGCGCAGATGCCGGCAGGATTTCCATTCCCGCGTGTATTTCTTTGATCGGATCGAAAAAGTTTGGGACTTACACGATGGATCCCCCGGATGATACAGCGGTAAATGAGTATGCCGGGAAAACGGGCTGGCTTGGAGAATATTCCTACAGCAGGATGTCGGGCTGGATGTATTCGGTAGGAAATGATGGCGGGTATGAATTCCCGAAAGTGGGGATGGATGGAAAGAAGGTAAAGGATGGAGATGTATTCCGCCTGCAGTTTACCGTATGGGGCTCCGGAGAAGATCTGACCGGCACAAAATACGGTGATGAATCCACCGTATTTTATGAGGTTGGTGATAAGACAGCCCTTACCCGGAAAATTGCACAGATCAACCGGAATAAAGAGAACTGGTTTGCTGCAGCCGGCTGTCAGGAAGCCTATAACAATGCTCTGACAGTTCTGCAGAAACTGGATGCAACACAGGCAGAGCTGGATGCAGCGCTTTCAAAACTGCCCGCTGAGGAACCTGTTTTCCCGTCTGAGGTGACGCTGGATCAGACAGCAGCGACTCTGTATCCTGATGGTGCGCTGCAGCTGAAAGCAGTACTGTCACCGAAAAATGTGAATCAGACAGGACTGACGTGGAGTACATCCAACAGCAAAGCGGCATCTGTTGATCAGAATGGTCTGGTTGAGGCAAAAGGAATCGGAACTGCGGATATTACGGTTAAAACACAGAACGGAAAAACGGCAGTCTGTCGTGTAACGGTCAAAGACAGACCCATTACAAAAATCAACCTGAATATGACAAGTATTTCTCTGGAGATCGGAGAAAGTGCGCAGCTGAAAGTCGTATCCTATGAACCGGAGAATGCAACGGAAAAGCTGGAAGTTACTTTCAGCAGCAGCAATGAAGCAGTCGCCTCCGTGGATAAGGAAGGAAAGATTACCGGGCTGAAATTCGGAGAAATCAACATTACGGTGATTACAAAAGGCGGTGTTTCGGCAGTCTGCAGGGTTGCGGTTGGAACACCTGAAGAACTTGCCCGGGCTATGGAAGACCAGATTAAAAAACTTCCGGAAGCCGGTCAGGTAACAGATGACAATGCAGCTCAGGTTATGAAGATATGGCAGGAATATACTGCAATGTCCGATGCAGCAAAGGCTGCAATGAACGAAGATGCAGCAAAAAGACTGGAAACACTCAGACAGGAAGCAGAAACTGTTATTAAAAAGCAGGAGCAGGTTAAGGAAGTCCGCAGCATGCTGGAAAAGCTTCCATCTGCAGAACAGATTTCTCTGTCGGATGAAAACAGTATTCAGAAAGCACGCAGTGCTTACAATGATCTTGATGAATCACAGAAGGGAAAAATTGACGATACTCTGAAAACGAAGCTGTCTGATCTGGAAAAACGCATCAGTGCTCTGAAAACAGAGGCAGATGCTGCGGGACAGCAGATTCAGGCATTTGCGGATCAGGTAACGGTAAAGAATGCTGCGGATGCCTTAAAGTTATGGAAACAGCATCTGGCGCTGGCACAGGATCAGAAAAACTATCTGGGGAAAACAGTTTCTGACCGTATGGAGCAGATCGGGAATCAGCTGATCACGTGCATCACCGATACGGCAGCAGCGGTAAATCGCTCAGGGACATTTAACCTGAATGCTGCAGCTGTGCAGAATTTCATTACCGTGTCCAATATCTGTGAAGATATGGATCAGGCGCAGATGGATAAACTTTCAGCCGCAGCGCAGAAAAACATTGAACAGAACCGTCAGTGGATCGGAGATCACGTTCATGTTTCCGGGAATCTCAGTGTTTCTGCCGACTGGTATGTGCGTCTGGTGGTTAAAAACGGAGAAAGCAGCACAGCACTGAAGAATGCTGTGAAAAGCAGATATTCTTCCATTGCCTCCATTGCTGCCAATAAAATAATTTCCTACGAAGATATCAGAACCGGTAAGAGTTATACACCAAAAACAAGTCTGAAAATTTCAGCAGATCTTTCCGGTCTTGCAGGTTTGAACAATCCGGTGGCGGATACGGCATCTGTGAGCGGTACAAAGGTAACGCTGCAGGAGCTGGAAAGTCAGTATAAAAATAATATTATGACTTTTTCCACAAAGCACACGGGAACGCTGCTGATCATTGATAATCCCATAGCGGTAACGGGAATTTCCGTTCCTTCTGCGGAAACGGTGGGGATTGGAAGCACCATTTCCCTGGATATCACCTACAAACCGTTCAATGCTACCACAGACAAAACGGTTGTGCTGAAAAGCTCGGATTCTTCTGTGGTTAAGGTGACCGGCAGCAATAAACTGAAAGGACTGAAGCCCGGAAGTGTAAATGTAACAGTTTCACTGAAATCGGATCCTTCCATCAAAGCAGTCTGCCGGGTTACCGTTACGGATAAAGCCAATAAACTGAAAAAATCCGTAAAACAGGTTATGAAGGAAACTTCGGCGTATATGCTTTCCATTGATAAAAATCCGACCATAGGCAGCGAATGGTTTGTGCTTGGTCTGGCAAGGAGCGGTAAATCACTGGATTCCAGTTATTTCAAAACCTATTATAACCATGTTGCCAATTATCTGGAGGAAAATGACGGTAAACTGACCAATACGGTAAAATATACGGAATATTCCAAACAGATCCTGGCTCTGACAGCCATCGGAAAAGATGCGCGCAATATTGCGGGTTATAACCTGTTTGAAAATCTGGCGGATTTCGATCTGATTACCAGACAGGGATTCAACGGACCGATCTGGGCGCTGATCGCTTTGAAGAGCAATCCCGAATACACCATTCCGAAGGTATCAGGCGTATCGGAGCAGACCACAGAGGCAAAACTGGTGAATTATCTGCTGGCTGGAGAAATCCCCGGAGGCGGATGGGCGCTGGAAGGCAGTGAGCCCGATGTGGATGTTACAGCCATGACGCTGCAGGCGCTGGCTCCTTATTATCATAAAAAAGGATATGAGAAGGTGACGGCGGCCATCGACAGGGCAGTGGAAAAGCTGTCTGATATGCAGCTTGCCACGGGTGGTTTCGATACCATGGGTACTGAAACGCTGGAATCCAATGCACAGGTGATCACGGCTCTCTGTGCGCTGGGCATCGATCCGCAGACAGATGCCCGTTTTATTAAAAACGGCAGATGGACTGTTGAAAATCTGATTTCCTATCATGTTGAAGACAGCGGTTTCATGCATGTAAAAGAAGGGACAGACGGTAACGGCGGTACGCAGAGCGGTGTTGTAAACGGCATGGCAACGGAGCAGGGCTATTATGCACTGACAGCATATCAACGTTTCTGCGATGGAAAAACCTCTCTTTACGATATGTCTGATATGACGACCTCGAAAGGGGAAAAAGGTGACGGCAAAGGAACCGGTATGTCAGATCCGAAGGAAGACGGAACAGGTACTTCTGTCAGCAATCTGGCAGGATCCAATGTAGGAAAACACTATTCCCTGACCGGCAGTTCGTCCGGGCAGAATACCGGCAGCAGCGCTTCCGGAAACAAAACAGCGGCGGGCGGCAAAACTGCAGGTAAAAAAGCCGGGAAAACAGCTGGAAAAACAGCAGCCAAAACCAGTTCCAAAGACAAGAAAGATGAGAAGGAAAAATCAGAACTCTGGAGCTTTGACGGAAAGACCTATATTCCGGATACAGCAGTGGGAACAGGTTCATCAGCTGTTTCCGATACCGTGACGGAGCAGGCAGCGGACAGTCAGGGAGCGGGGATCATCGGCTCAGGGGGGATTTTAATACGGGAAACAGTTCCTTACGTTGTCATGTTCGTACTGGGTGCAGCTCTGGGAGCAGGTGCATGCGTACTGGTTTCCAGAAGGAAAAAAACGAAAAGTGCAGATGGCACCTGATGAACGGCAGCGAAAGAAGGAACAGTAATTAACATATGAAGAAAAAGGAGGGACCGCCTGACCGCGGTTCCCTCTTTGTCAGAGCAGGAAGGAGAAGATATGAGAAGAAAATTCAGCAGGATACTTATGATCTTATTATCTGTACTGCTGTGTACTGCAGGATGCACGACCAACAGCAGCCAGATCACAACGCTGGAAAAAGCGGATCAGGAATCAGGGGAAAATAACAGCAGTGTTGATCTGGATTCCATGTTTACGGATTCAAGGATGACGCTTCCCGAGGACGGGATCGTCTCACAGGAACTGATGGAAGCAATCGCAGGGAAGGATGCCGTTTTTGAGTTTTATTCCACAGACGAAAACATGCATATTTCCTATTACTGGAGCTATGAAGGCAAAAAGATCCAGAATGCTGTAGAACAGAATATGAAAGTAACCTTTACCGATGATCGTGTGGATGAGGTGAAAAAAGCAGCCAACAATGCATCTGTGGGTCTGGGTGTGACGCTGCCGAAGGAGAATCTGGCAGCGCCCGCAAAGCTGACCGTGATGCTTTCCGAAAAATGGGATGCGGATATGGTACTCCTCTGCAAGCTGGTGGACGGTGTACCGGAGCGGATGTGTGATGTAACGGTCGAAACAAAGAAGAGCAGCCAGCAGGAATATACCTCGCTGACATTCCCTGTATCGGAAATGGGAGATACCTACTATCTGGTCGGCGGAAAGACCACCGCAGACGAAGAAGATGAGAAGAATTCCGATGATCCGGATGAGAACACTTCTGATAACAGCAGTAATTCAGAGGATGATGATGGTTCCGGCAGCAGCAGTGCAGGCGGTTCAGATGATCAGCAGGCAGATCCGTCAGGCAGCTCCGACGGCAAAGTACATACCTGTAAAATTGGCATTGAATGTTCCACAATTCTTGACAATATGGACAAACTGAACAAGTCAAAAAGTGATTTTGTACCGTCGGATGGATGGATCCTGTATCTTTCGGAGATTGAATATACACCGGGTGAAACGGTTTATGATATTCTTTACCGGGTATGCCGTGATACGGATATTCACATGGAAGCAAGTTATACGCCTGCATACAGCTCCTATTATGTAGAAGGCATCAATCAGCTTTATGAATTCGACTGCGGCGATCTGTCCGGCTGGACGTATTCCGTCAACGGCTGGTTCCCCAACTATGGCTGTTCCAAATATGAGGTCAGTGACGGTGATGTCGTAGAATGGCATTATACATGCGATCTGGGCCGTGACGTGGGAGATCAGTATTATGGCGAATAAAAAAACAGATGTATTTGCAGCATGTCATCCTGCAGTGAATTTCTTTTATTTTCTTCTGGTGCTGCTTACGACCATGTTTGTCAGCCATCCGGTGCTTCTGGCTCTGTCATTTGCAGGTGCGGCCTCCTATGCCATCCGGCTGAAGGGCTGGAAATCGGTGGTGAAGTTCAATATGCTGGGTATGATTCCTGCTATGATCATTGTGGCTTTTATCAATCCGGCTTTTAACCATTACGGCGTAACGACGCTGTTTTATCTGAAAACAGGACCTGTAACGCTGGAGGCCATTGTTTATGGTATTGTGCTGGCTTCCATGCTGTTCATTGCCATTCTGTGGTTTTCCTGCTACAACGAGGTCATGACCACGGATAAATTCGTTTATCTGTTTGGCCGTGTGATTCCGTCCCTGTCTCTTGTCCTGTCTATGGTATTTCGTTTCGTGCCGCGCTTCAGCCAGCAGTTGAAGGTCATACGAAACAGCCAGAAATCGGTGGGAAGAGATCTGAGCAATGGCAATATCATACAGAAAGTCAAACATGGCATCACGTTATTTTCCATTCTCGTTACCTGGGCTCTGGAAAATGCCATTGATACTTCCGATTCCATGTCCGCCAGAGGGTACGGGCTGAAAGGCAGAACGGCCTTTTCCATTTTCCGGTTTGACAAAAGGGATGGAATCATTACCGGTATCCTTCTGGGGCTGACGGCAGTATGTTTCTCCGGTTTCTATACGGGAGCGGCATCTGCGCAGTACAATCCGAAGATCATTATAGGGGGGATCCCGGTGACACCGCAGAGCATTGCCGTCTATCTTGCATGGGCGGGAATCTGCTTTTTCCCGTTCCTTCTTGGACTGTGGGAGGATGTGGTGTTCAGGAGACTGAAAGCAAAAGCCAATATGGAAAGAAACCTGCCGTGGTATATGACAGATGTACGCAGCAGACCGGTCGTACTGCAGACAGCAGATGCACAGAATACGGCAGCCGGGCAGTATGCAGCAGAATGGGGGACTAATGAATGAATTGCATTGAAGTGGAGAATTTCAGTTTCCGCTATCCGAAGGGTGAGAAACTGATGTTAAAAAATATCAATATGGAAGTAGAGGACGGCAGTTTTGTTGTGCTCTGCGGCAAAAGCGGCTGCGGAAAAAGTACGCTGCTTCGCCAGCTGAAAACATCACTGGCACCTCACGGGGAGAAAACAGGCGTGATCCGCTACATGGGTCGTGATCTGGAATCACTGGATAAAAGAACGCAGAGCGCTGAGATCGGATATGTGCTGCAGAACCCCGATAATCAGATCGTAACGGACAAGGTATGGCATGAACTGGCTTTCGGACTGGAAAGTCTCGGATATGATACACCCACCATACGGCTGCGTGTGGCGGAAATGGCATCCTATTTCGGCATCCATGAGTGGTTTATGAAGAGCGTTACACAGCTGTCCGGCGGCCAGAAGCAGCTTTTGAATCTGGCTTCGGTCATGGCCATGCATCCCAGCCTGTTGATCCTTGATGAGCCCACTTCCCAGCTGGATCCCATTGCGGCATCCGATTTTCTGGAGACAGTGCGGAAGATCAACAGGGATGTGGGAACAACGGTAATTCTGACGGAACATCGTCTGGAGGATGTGATTCCGTGGGCGGATCAGGTGTATGTCATGGATGAAGGGCAGATTATTGCCCGGGGAACACCCGGTGAGATTGGAAAAGAACTGAAAAACATGAGCCATGATATGTTCCTGTCCATGCCCAGTCCCATGCAGATCTATGCGGGTGTGGAAAGCAGTCTGGATTGTCCTCTGACAGTCAGCAGGGGAAGAAGATGGCTCCATGAGGAGATGCAGCAGCGGGGACTGAAACCGAAGAAATCCCGCTTTGAAACCGGAGGCAGTGCATGTGACAAATCTTCGGAAGTTCCGGCAATCCGTTTGAAAGACGTCTGGTTCCGTTATGAGCGTGAGTCACCGGATGTGGTAAAAGGACTGTCTCTTGATGTGAAAAAAGGTGAGATTTTTGCCCTTGTGGGTGGCAACGGAACCGGCAAAAGCACGACCATGAGTATGATCGCCCGTATCCGCTATCCTTACAGGGGAAAAATCTGGCTGGAAGGAAAGGAAATCAGCAAATATTCCGATGATGAGCTGTATCACGGCTTTCTGGGCGTTCTGCCCCAGAATCCGCAGAGCCTGTTTGTAAAAAAGACGGTGCGGGACGATCTGTATGAGATGATCGACGGAAAGAAAGAGAAAAAGAGCAGCGCCTATCCTATCGATATGGCGAAAAAGGATGCAGTAGCGGGAATTGCCGCGCTGACAAAGCTGGAACATCTGATGGACCGCCATCCCTATGACCTGAGCGGGGGCGAGCAGCAGCGTCTGGCACTGGCAAAAATCCTGCTTCTGCGGCCCCGGATACTTCTGATGGACGAGCCTACCAAAGGTATTGACAATCATTTCAAGAAGGAACTGGGAGAAATTCTGCGGACTCTGGCAAAACGGGGCGTAACAGTACTGATGATCTCCCATGATGTGGAATTCTGCGCACAGTATGCCGACAGGACCGGGCTGTTTTTCCAGGGAAATGTGGTCACCAGTAAAAATTCCAAAGAGTTTTTTGCCGGCAACAGCTTCTATACAACAGCCGCCAACCGCATGGCCCGCAGATATTATCCGGATGCTGTAACGGTGGAAGATGTGATCGAAGAACTGAAAAACAGCGGATTTGCAGGCGGAGAATCGGATAACAGTGGATTTGCGGGAGGTGAGAGCGGATGTTAAAGCAGGATAAGCTGGAAAGCTTTCTGGATGCTTTTTTTGACGGAAAAAATGCGGGTCAGGAGGTGGATCTGGACTTCTGGCAGGAGGAAGAGAAGGATACTGTTTCTGAAAATGAAGGCTTCTGGGATTGTCAGACAGTCATGGCAGTTCCGAAAAACAAGGGAAAACTGTCCAAACGTACCATGGTATCCATTTTCCTGATCCTGCTCATGATTCCACTTACCATCTGGATCGGCATTACCCGTTTTGATGACCGGAAATACCTGATGATCAGTCTGGCTATAGCGATTTTTTCCATGTGTCCGTTTTTCATGGTATTTGAAGGCAGAAAGCCTCATGCCAGAGAACTTCTGACCATTGCCGTACTGGCGGGCATTGCCGTAGCGGGAAGAGCCGCATTCTTCATGATACCCAGCTTCAAACCGGTAGCAGCAGTAGTGATCATCTCTGCGGTAAGCTTCGGAGCCGAATCAGGCTTTCTGGTAGGGGCCATCTCCATGCTGGCTTCCAACATGCTGTTCGGTCAGGGCCCGTGGACGCCGTGGCAGATGTTTGCCATGGGGATCATCGGTTTTCTGGCAGGAATTCTCTTCCAGAAAGGTTTTCTGAAAGCAAGAAAGCTTTCACTCTGTATCTACGGCTTTCTTGCCACTGTATTTATCTACGGAGGAATCATGAATCCGGCTTCCCTTTTCATGATGTCGTATGATATCACATGGAAAAATCTTCTTGCCATCTACATGTCGGGACTGCCGGTGGATCTGGTGCATGCATCGGCCACGGTGCTGTTTTTGTGGCTTGCCAGCAAACCCATGCTGGAGAAGCTGGAGCGCATCAAGGTAAAATACGGTATGATTGAGACGTGATGGTTACTGTTCGGGCTTCTGCCTGAAGAGGAGGAATTGTGAGGCAAAATGGCTCTTAACCAATGTTATCAGTGTAATCTGCAGTCCGGATAAACTGGATGACAGAGGGTGCAATGGAGCTCCGGACTGGGTGATCGAGGTGGTATCACCGGGAAGCAAATGCATGGATTATGTGACCAAGTTTTTCAAATATCAGAAAGCCGGAATTTATGAAGATCTCTATATTGATTTCAGCCGGATGAGGATATAATGGGACAAAAAAGCAAAACTGATACTTTCTTTTTTCTGGATAATCCCGTATGCTGTAGTTGCAACTGTTCAGAGTCAGGCAGTGTTTTCAAGGTTGGCTCTGAGCAGTTGCCTGTATATATTTTGAGGCAGAAAGGAAGTCAATCGGATGGATGTCAGAAAATTGAACAGGGGTTTAATTGAACTTGCGGTTTCGCAGGGAATCCGTGAGATCCGTCAGGATCCGAAGCGGGGGGTCAGGCGGCTGTCAGATCTGGGAGAACATTTTGCCGGCAGATGGTTTTCAGATAATATATTTGTTCAGATCCACGAGATCCTGAAAAGAGAAGACAGTAAATATTTCAAGCTGATTCAGAACCTTCTGGATTATGTGGATGAAGAGACGATCAAGTGCTTTGGAATCAATCTGGGGTACAACAGCTGGACCTGTGGTGTCAGCCGTATGAGGCAGCAGCAGGAAGAGACAAAAGAGACGGATGCGTCAAAAGCACAGGAAAATGAAAAAGTGCGGGAGACGGCTAAAGCACAGGCGGCTGAGAGCATACAGGAGACGGCGGGAGTACAGGATGCAGTAAAGACACAGACCGATATGATGGTTCGGGAAGTACCGGCAGAAAGAACGTGCAGGAAGATATCGTGGCTTTGTGAGCTTTCCTATGACAGCGGAGACGGTGATCCGGCTGAAAAACTGAATCAGCTTTCAGAGGAAATCAACCTCGGACGTCAAAAAGGTGTTTATGCTTATGCATTATATCCCCGTGAAACATTTGCGCAGAATCCGGAGCTGGTGTTTTTGCTGGACCGGCATCCTGACTGTGCCTTTCTGTGGTTTTTCAGAGAGCCCAATCTGACCGAGCCGCAGCTGAATGTGCTGCAGAAGCACAACAACTGCCTGTATCTGTTTCCGGCTCTGAAAGAGGATGGAACGCCGGATACAGAAATTGCGCGAAAAATGCGCGAACATAAAATTCTGTATGCCTATTATCATATATACGGGGAAACAGAAAACGGGCTGAATGACCAGCTGGAGAAGCTTCAGCCGGTTATGGCCGAGGAACCGTCCGTTCTGATCATGAAAGCTGCTCCCGGTGTCAGTGATGCATATCGGAAAAAATTTGCCCGGGAAATCTGGGATAACCGGAAGAACCCGGCATATGATACATTTTTAATCGAATTGACAGAGGACAGCCGGGCTATTGACGATATGATAGCAGGTATAAGATAAATAGAAGAATAAAGATACGAATAATGAACAGCCCGGAATCAGGATGAAGGTTTCATCCTTTTTCCGGGATATTTTTTTCGAGAAACAGGAGAGCGGATTTTTCCAGAACCTCGTGAATATGGGCGAGGAATTCTTCTACCGGCATAATTTCTCTGGCAGTCAGCCAGCGTTTTATTGCAGAGTAGAATGCATCACAGTAAAATGTAATGGAAAATGTCTGCTGCTTTTCATCAGGAAATACATCCTGAAGAATGCAGCGAAGATAGATGGACAGCGTTTCATAAAAATAGTCGTGGAAAGAGTTTTGTCCTTCAATCTGAAGCGCATTCCGGTAAAATTTTGCTTCTGAATAAAAATACTGACAGATGGACGTGAAGATATTCCATCCGGTGTCCGTCTCCGTAATCTTCATATGTTCCAGAAAATCTACATAGTAGATCCAGTTGACGAGATCATATTTGTCGCGGAAATGATAGTAAAAGCTTTTGCGGTTAATTCCGGATCGCTCACAGATTTCTCCCACACTGATTCTGGAAAAATCTTTCTGTTCCATCAGCTCTTTCATGGAAGCAGCCAACGCCATTTTGGTAATGCTGGAATCAGGCATTCTGATCCTCTCCTTCGTGAAAATCCAGTATATCTCTTATCATAAACCAGATTTCTCCAAAAATCACTGGGCAATTTTACGAAAATGTCATTGTGAGAAAAAATTATTGAAAAATCGGTAATTTGTTTGACTTTCAAATGTCATATGATTATAATATGGATATGGAGGAACAGTTTTATAACCCGTGGTTGCTTTCACATGGCAGAGCAGGAAATAACACAGTCATGCATATTCTGAGCCGATGAATTTTTGCAGTAATTTCCTGTCTGGCTGTAAATGCGGGAGGAGGATTTTCTTGGTTGGGGAACAGATGGAAAAAATCAGAAACAGACGAATGAAATCGTTGAGAAATTCACTTGGACTGAAGCAGAAGGAATTCGCTCAGTCTGTCGGTGTATCGGAGGGGCTGATCAGTAAAGTTGAAAAGGGTGTCATACCCGTAACAGATAAATTGATAATGAAGGTCGCATTGGAATACAATATGAATCCGGAATGGCTGAAGGGCAACAGTGAGGATGTAAATAATACCTCTGCTATATATGACAGCCAGCAGCTGCGCCGGCTGGCCCGTTTTCAGGACAGCCGAAATGAACGGAACGAGCTGGAAATCAGGATACAGCAGTCCAGAATGCTGGAGGAGTCTCTGAAGGACATTACCGGCATGCCGGAAAGCATGGCGCTGGAATATCTGAAATCAGTCAATCAATGTCTGGAGAAGCTTCATATGTACATATTTTATCTGAAAAATATGGATATGAGGAAAAACAACATGGAGCCAGTGATGGAGGATCTGGAACAGGACGTTATGCACTCCCTGAATGATCTGAAGCAGCTGTTTTCATGTATGGAAGTGGGAAAGACAGCATATTAAAAATATCCTCCGTATGCAGGTGATATCTGATACGGGGGATATTTCCGTTTTCCGGTTGAAAAACAGTTTTTTTCGTGCTATAATGCACACGTTGAGCAGGATAAATGGTCGCGGGAGTAATCCTGAGGAAAGTCCGGGCTTCACAGGGCAGGGTGCCGGATAACGTCCGGTGGAGGTGACTCCCAGGAAAGTGCAACAGAAATAAACCGCCGCTTCATGCGGTAAGGGTGGAAAGGCAGTGTAAGAGACTACCGCCTGGCTGGTAACAGGCAGGGCACATGTAAACCCCATCCGAAGCAAGACTAATAGAAAGCATAAGGTGGCCCGCCTGCTTTCGGGTAAGTCGCTAGAGCCTGTCGGCGACGGCAGGACCAGATAGATGACCATTCACGACAGAACCCGGCTTATCGTCCTGCTCAGCATTGACAAAATATGCAAGGTTAAAATACATCAAGTCTATATCAAGTCTGTTTCAGACGCTGCCGATGACGGGGCAGCCTTCATCTTTTGAGATGGGGGCTTATTTTTTGGCGAAAAGGCGATTTTTATGAAGAGTCGGGAAGCCGTCTGTACGTTTTGCACAGAGATACCTGTGAGATGGAAAAACGTTATATTTTCATCTTGCGGGAAAGACCGGAATATGCTATGATTATCTCCATAAACCACAATATATATTGACACCAACTTAAGGAAGACACAAGATATTGTGTCTTATTTTTACCATTATACACAATGTGGAGATGCTGCGTTGTGGAGAAGATATATGATGAAAGGGTGGAGGAGAGCATGGATTGCAGTCAGATTTCCATTATTAAAAAGGATAATACAAAAGAAGCTTTTAATGTACAGAAGGTAGTCGTTGCTGTCAGCAAGTCGGCAGAACGCGTCATGTATCATTTTACCCAGGAAGAACTGGATTATATCTGTGACTTTGTAACACGCAAGTGCGAGGAGATGGATGAGCAGTATATTCCCATTGCAAAGATGCATAACGTGGTAGAAGGCGCTCTTGATCACGTGAATCCCGCAGTAGCAAAGTCCTACCGTGATTACCGCAATTACAAGCAGGATTTTGTGCAGATGCTGGATGAAGTATATAAGAAGAGCCAGTCTATCATGTATATCGGGGACAAGGAGAACAGCAATACCGACAGCGCGCTGGTATCCACCAAAAGAAGCCTGATCTTCAATGAACTGAACAAATCCCTGTACCAGAAGTTTTTCATGACCACAGAGGAACTGCAGGCCTGCCGTGACGGTTACATTTACGTGCACGATATGTCTGCAAGACGTGATACCATGAACTGCTGTCTGTTCGATGTGGAATCCGTACTGAAGGGCGGATTTGAGATGGGCAACCTCTGGTACAACGAGCCGAAGACGCTGGATGTATGTTTCGACGTCATCGGTGATATCGTGCTCAGTGCAGCCAGCCAGCAGTACGGCGGCTTCACCGTTCCCAACGTGGAAAAGATTCTGGAGCCTTATGCACAGAAATCATTTGACAAATACAAAGCCAAATACATGGGATTCGGTATTGATGAAGAGAAAGCGGAGGAAATTGCAGAAAAAGATGTGGAAAGAGATTTCCGTCAGGGCTTCCAGGGCTGGGAATACAAGTTCAATACCGTTGCTTCCAGCCGCGGTGATTATCCCTTCATCACCATGACGCTGGGCAACGGCACCGGTCATTTTGCAAAGATGGCTTCCCGCATTATGTTTGAGGTTCATGCCGGCGGACAGGGTAAGAAGAACTGCAAAAAGCCGGTTCTCTTCCCCAAACTGGTATTCCTTTATGACGAAAAGCTGCATGGACCGGGCGGAGAGCTGGAAGATGTCTTTGAAGCAGGTATTGAATGTTCTTCCAAAACCATGTATCCCGACTGGCTTTCCCTGACAGGGGAAGGCTATATCTCCAGCATGTACAAAAAGTATGGCAAGGTCATCAGCCCCATGGGCTGCCGCGCCTTCCTTTCTCCCTGGTATGAACGGGGCGGCATGGAACCTGCAGATGAGAACGATACACCCGTTTTTGTAGGACGCTTCAACATCGGTGTGGTATCGCTTCACCTGCCCATGATCCTTGCCAGGGCAAGACAGGAAAGCCGTGATTTCTATGAAGTGCTGGACTACTATCTGGAGCTGATCCGCAAGATCCACATCCGCACCTATGCGTATCTGGGTGAGATGCGTGCCTCCACCAATCCGCTGGCTTACTGTGAAGGCGGCTTCTATGGCGGACATCTTGGCATTCATGACAAGATCAAACCGTTGTTAAAGACTGCAACCGCATCCTTCGGTATTACGGCTTTCAATGAACTGCAGGAGCTTTACAACGGCAAATCTCTGGTAGAAGACGGAGAATTCGCACTGGAAGTGCTGCGTCACATCAACGACAAGGTCAACCAGTTCAAGAAAGAAGACGGCAACCTGTATGCCATTTACGCAACACCGGCAGAAAATCTCTGCGGTCTGCAGGTAAAACAGTTCCGCAAAAAATACGGCATTGTTGAGAACGTGTCTGACCGTGAATACGTCAGCAACGGTTTTCACTGCCACGTAACGGAGGATATTACACCCATCGAAAAGCAGGATAAGGAATACCGTTTCTGGGAGCTGTCCAACGGCGGCAAGATCCAGTATGTCAGATATCCGATTTCCTATAATAAAGAAGCAATCCGTTCACTGGTGCGCAGAGCTATGAAGATGGGCTTCTATGAAGGAGTCAACCTGTCTCTGGCTTACTGTGAAAACTGCGGCCATCAGGAACTGGATATGGATGTATGCCCCAAATGCGGCAGCCGCGACCTGACCAAGATCGACCGCATGAACGGATATCTTTCCTACTCCAGAGTCAAAGGCGATTCCAGACTGAACGATGCCAAGATGGCGGAGATCAAGGAACGGAAATCGATGTAAGGTTTGAGGTTTATAGTAACCGACTTTCAAAAACACAATAATTTCTCAAAATTTTACACACTCCGAGGAACAAAGCTGGGTGTAAAACCCAGAATCAGGCAACAGACCGCGCCCATCGGATTGGACAGACAAGAAAAGTAACAGTGTACAAGCTGATTATGAAAAATTCGGTGGAAGAAAAAATTCAGAAGCTTCCGGATTTGTGAAATTTTATAATATGATAACCAGTCAGCCCCGGCTTTTTCAGAATAATAATGTCTGAAAGTCGGGGCTGTTTTTATATACCGGGATATGGTTATACCGGATAAGCTTTGTTTTTTGTATCTGCTATCTGAGGATCGATTTTACTTTTCTTTGCCTCCCGGTCCTTGAAAAATTCTACTGCTACCTGAGGAAACAGGGCATAGGAAAGGACATCTTCATCCTGTTCTTTCCATTGGGACATTTCTGCTTCCAGTTTGTCAAGCTCAGGGGAAATTAAATCTGCAGGACGGCAGGTAACGGGCTTTTCGTCACCGATGACTTTTTTCTGTACTTCCGGGTCGAATGGTTTCACGGTAGCCCCGTATTCTCCGCGCAGAACTGCTTTTGTTTCTGCGGTGGCCATTTTATAGCGCTCTCCCATCAGTACGTTGAATACGGCTTGTGTTCCTACAATCTGCGAAGAGGGAGTTACAAGCGGGGGCTCTCCCAGATCTTTCCGTACACGGGGCACTTCATCCAGCACATCGTAATATTTGTCCTCTGCCCCCTGTTCTTTCAGCTGGGAAACCAGATTGGACAGCATGCCTCCGGGCACCTGGTACAGCAGGGTTTTGATGTTGACACCCATAACTTTGGGATTCAGCAAACCTGTTTTTAACGCTTCCTCCTGCATGGGCCGGAAATAGTCTGCAATCTCAGCCAGCAGATTCTGATCGAGACCTGTGTCACGGGAGGTTCCTTTAAAAGTTTCAACCATAACCTCAGTCGCAGGCTGTGATGTACCCATTGAAAATGGTGACATGGCAGTGTCAATGACATCAACGCCGGCTTCCACTGCTTTCAGATAGGTCATGGAAGCAACACCGGAGGTATAATGAGTATGCAGCTGAATGGGAAGATCGGTTACATCCTTGATGGCACTGATCAGTTCTGATGCCTTATAGGGAACCAGAAGACCTGCCATATCTTTGATGCAGATGGAATCTGCCCCCATATCTTCAATTTTTTTTGCAGTTTCTTTCCAGTAATCAAGGGTATAGGCATCTCCAAGAGTGTAGGCAAGAGCTACCTGAGAATGGCCTTTTTCTTTTTTCGATGCATTTACTGCTGTCTGCAGATTTCTCAGGTCATTCAGACAGTCGAAAATACGGATAATATCAATGCCGTTGGCAATGGATTTCTGCACAAAGTATTCCACCACATCATCCGCATACTGATGATAACCCAAAATATTCTGGCCGCGGAACAGCATCTGAAGTTTTGTATTTTTAAATCCTTCTCTTAATTTTCGGAGCCTTTCCCAGGGGTCTTCTTTCAGAAAACGGAGGCTGGCATCAAAAGTAGCGCCGCCCCAGCATTCTACGGAATGGTATCCCACCTGGTCCATTTTGCTGATAATGGGCAGCATCTGTCCGGTTGTCATCCGGGTTGCAATAAGAGACTGATGCGCATCTCTTAAAATGGTTTCTGTTATTTTGACAGGATTTTTATTTGTTTTTGTCATAATATTTTAATCTCCAATGTAGTTCAAACAGTTTGAATCCATAATATGTTTATACACCGAATATTGCCATAAAAACACCGGCTGCGACAGCAGTTCCGATTACACCGGCCACATTGGGTCCCATGGCGTGCATCAAAAGGAAATTGGTAGGATCTGCTTCGGCTCCTACCTTCTGAGATACACGGGCTGCCATGGGAACAGCGGATACACCCGCAGAACCAATCAGCGGATTTACCTTTCCTCCGGTCAGCCTGCACATGATCTTACCGAAAATAACACCTGTAGCAGTACCAAAGCAGAAGGCAACCAGTCCCAGAATTACAATTTTGATGGTTGTCCAGTTCAGGAAAGCCTCAGCGCTGGTGGTTGCTCCGACGGAGGTTCCAAGCAGGATAACAACGATATACATCATGGCATTGGATGCGGTTTCTGTCAGCTGTTTTACAACACCTGATTCTTTGAAAAGGTTGCCCAGCATCAGCATTCCTACCAGAGGTGCTGTAGATGGCAGGATCATGCAGACCACAATAGTGACGATAACCGGAAACAGGATTTTTTCCAGTTTGCTGACAGGCCGAAGCTGTTCCATTTTGATTTTCCGTTCCTTTTCCGTGGTCAGCGCCTTCATGATGGGCGGCTGAATAATGGGAACCAGTGACATATAGGAATACGCAGCAACCGCAATCGGACCCATCAGCTGTGTCTGTCCCAGCTTACCTGCCAGGAAAATGGAAGTAGGTCCATCTGCACCGCCGATGATAGATACTGCAGCAGCTGCCTCATCCGAAAATCCAAGAAGCATTGCACCGATGTAAGCGGCAAAAATGCCAAACTGCGCTGCCGCACCCAGAAGAAAGCTCTTTGGATTGGCAATCAGAGGACCAAAATCAGTCATGGCCCCCACTCCCATGAAAATCAGAGACGGCAGAATGGACCATTCATCCAGCATGAAAAAGTAATGCAGCAGCCCGCCTTCTTCCATAATGGGAGGATATATGTTAACCAGCAGCATGCCGAAAGAAATCGGAACGAGCAGCAGGGGCTCATATTCCTTTGCAATTGCCAGATAGAGGAAAACACAGGCTACCGCAATCATAGCGTAATTGCCTGTTGTCAGACCAAAGAATGCAGTCTGATGCAGCAGGTTTTCTAATGTTTCAAAAATGCCCATTTACATAACCTCCGTTATGGATCAGTTTAATGTGGCAAGAACAGCGCCGCCATCGATGGAATCACCGATTTTGCATTCAACTGTAGCAACAGTTCCATCCTCCGGTGCAACAACAGGAATTTCCATTTTCATGGCTTCGATAATGACTACAGTATCGCCTTTTTTGACAGCAGTACCTGCACCGGCTTCAATTTTCACAACTTTGCCTGCAGCACCTGCTTTGACCTGGATAGTGCCTGCAGTACCTGAAGATACGCTGCCGGCTGATTTTGCTGCTGCCGGTCTGGCTGCAGGCTTTTGTGCAGCCCTGGGAGAGGCTTTCGGAGAGGAAGCAGAAGAAGTGGTTCCATCCGTTTCTTCCACAGTAACGTCATAGGCGGTTCCATTTACAGTGATAATATAACTTTTCATAACAATCTCCTTATCTGCATCTATGCTTTTTTCCATTGATTCTGAGCGGATCTCCGGATGGAGCGGACAACAAATCCATCTGCAGGAAGCATTTCTGCTGCTGCGATGGCTGCTGTGATTACGGCAGCCAGTTCCAGATCATCCACGAACTCTTTGTCCGTTTGTTTTTCGTTTTTTTCATTTCCGGCGGCTTTAAGTCCGGAAATTTCCTGGACCTGATTTTCAGTGGTGGCCGGCAGTACTGTTTTTTTCTTTTTACCGACAGATTCGATGATCGCTGTCAGTTTTGGCAGCAGAGAAATCAGAAATGCGATAAAAATTAAAACCAGAAATACCGTGCCCATGCCAAGAACAGTGTTCGTCAGGGCTTTTATTAATATAGTTGTAAATGACATCTGAATTTACCTCGGATAAAATCGTCAGGATTAAACGGTTCCATGTTTTTTTACAGGTGATACCGGCCGCTTGGTGTACAGCATTTCGAAAGCGGCGATTACATGTTTTCTGGTATGATCAGGCGGAATGATGGCATCCACATAGCCTCTGGAAGCTGCTGCTCTGGCACCGGACTGCAGTTTTTCGTATTCAGCAGCTTTTTCCCGGATCAGTCTGTTCGCTTCCGGGCTTTCATTGATTTCCTTTTCATAAATAATACGGGCTGCACTGTCGGCGTTCATCATACCGATGGAGCTTTCCGGCCATGCAAATACCATATCTGCCCCTGTTGCTTTGCTGTTCATTACCACATAGGCGCTGCCGTATGCCTGTCCCACAATTACGTTAACCATGGGAATTGCAGCGCTGCCGTATGCATACACCATTTGTGCCATGGCCCGGGAAAGACGAAGTTCCTGATGCTTGTCTGCCTTCAGACCGGAAGTATTGGTCATGGTCAGAACAGGAATATTAAAAGCATCACAGAAACGGATAAAATCTGCCGCTTTGCTGCAGCCTTTTGCAGTCAGTCTGCCGTCAAATGTTTCTGTTACATTGCCGTCTTCATCGCAGATTTCCGTTCGGTTGGCAACAGCCCCTGTTGTGGTTCCGTTCAGACGAAGAAAGCCGATTACCATTTCTCTGGCATAATCAGGCTTTATTTCTGTAAATTCATGATTATCCGCAATCATGGACAGTGCCATGGAAATGTCACCTGTGCAGCTTTCGATTCCTGTACACAACCGGTTCAGATCATCTGTACATTCTGCGACGGCAGAATCTTCGCAGTTGCAGGGAAGCAGTTGGATAATGGTCCTGATCTGCTTCAGAACCTCGTCTTCCGTACCGATGCCGTCTATTACACCGACTTTTTCACTCTGGAACTTTGCAGATGCAATTTCAGGTGCATCTGCACACTCCAGTGTATTGGGAGAATTAACAAACAATTTTGCATGTTCTGATTCCATAAAGGTAAAATCTGTTAAAGTGGGTATTACTGACATGCCGCCTCCGCAGTTGCCGAAAATACCGGTAATCTGGGGAATGATTCCACTTGCTTTGATCTGACACTGATACAGCTCTCCGAACGCATTGAGAGCATCTACAGTTTCCTGAAGCCGGATACCTGCACAGTCGAGCAGACCTGCTACAGGTGCTCCGGTTTTCAGAGCAAGGTCATAAAGTTTCACAATTTTTTTTGCATGCATTTCGCCAATCGTTCCGCCCAGTACAGATGCGTCCTGGCTGTATACGTATACCGGATTGCAGTTGATGGTGCCAAAGCCGGTAATGACACCATCGGAGGGTGTTTCTTTTGCCTGCATATTAAAGGATGTGCTTCTGGCAGTTACATCTGCACCGATTTCCACGAAGCTTCCTTCATCCAGTAAAGCGGCAATTCGCATGCTGGCTGATGAGTTACTCATATTTACAATATCCTCCGTTAATTTAAGGTACTGTTTTTGAAAACAGCCAGTTATGGAAGGGAAGGTCCATGACTGGCTGTATAGAAGGGAAAACAAAAATTATTATTATCTGATGGAGGGGCAGGCTGGCAGTAAGGTTGGGTAGAAGTACCTGCCCCTCAAAAAGGAGTAAAACGGGTGGTCTGTTATTTAATAAAACTTACATGCTTGCAGATTTCTTCAATGGCTTTTTCTTTTCTTTCGTTGAAAATAACCTTGTTTTCTTCAAAGAGATTGCGGCCTTCGGTATCGATGGATACAATCAGAGGACCGAACTCTTTGACACGGCAGTTCCACAAGGTTTCAGGCATACCAAGGTCTCTCCATTCAGCACGTACAATTTCTTCAACCTCGGTTGCTGCAACAACGGCGTTGCCTGCGGGGAATACGCAGTGGATTGCTTTATAATTTTTGCATGCGTATTCTGTGTTGGGTCCCATGCCGCCTTTTCCGATGATCATTTTCACACCGGTCAGTTCGACGAACTCTTTCTCAAATTTTTCCATTCTCATGCTGGTGGTTGGTCCAACAGAGACCATCTCGAATTTGTCATTTTCCAGAGGACGGATGATGGGACCGGCATGGAAAATAGCATTATTGCGGACATCTACAGGAAGTTCGCGGTGGCCTTCTACCAGACGTCTGTGCGCTACGTCACGGCAGGTGGTCATGCTTCCATTCAGGTAAACGATGTCTCCGATATGGATATCTGCCAGGTCTTCATCTGAAATAGGTGTAGTTAAAATTTTTTTACCGTCTTTAATTTCCAACATTATAAAGTCACCCCCGAATGTGTTGTAATTGTGTAGTTCAGATCCTTATCGAAAATAATATGGCCGCGGCGATGGGACCAGCATCCTACGTTAACAGCTACACCGATAGCGGAAGGATGTCTTGCGGTATTTTCGATATGTACGCCCATAACGGAATATTTACCGCCCATACCCTGCGGGCCAAGGCCGATGGAGTTGATTCCGTCTTCCAGCAGTTTCTCCATGGAAGCGGCACGTTCGTTATCATTGTGGCTTCCAAGAGGACGCATCAGAGCTTTTTTGGAAAGAAGAGCTGCAGTTTCAACTGAAGTAGCAACCCCCACGCCTACCAGCAGAGGAGGACATGCATTCAGACCGTAGGAAGTCATAACATCCATAACAAATCTGGTAACACCTTCATATCCTGCACCCGGCATCAGTACCATGGCTTTACCGGGCAGAGTACATCCGCCGCCAGCCATATAAGCATAGATTTCACATTTATCACTGTCAGGTACGATATCCCAGAATACGGTAGGTGTACCTTTGCCAACATTTTTTCCGGTGTTGTATTCGTCAAATGTTTCTACGCTGTTGTGGCGTAAAGGTGCTTCGAAAGTTGAAATAACAACTGCTTCTTTTAACAGGGCTTCCAGTTCACCGATTAGAGGGAACTGTGTGCCGCATTTTACCCAGAACTGAAGAACGCCGGTGTCCTGGCAGGAAGGGCGGTTCAGTTCAACAGCCAGTTTCTGGTTTCTGGACATGGTTTCATAGATAACCTTTGACAGCGGGCTGTCCTCTTTCGCTGCCAGTTCATCCAGCTTTGCAATAACGTCGTCGGGGAGTTTCTTACCAATATGGGAAACGAAATTCGCCATATATCTGGTAAGCTGTTCTACCTGTTCTTTTTTACTCATGATATTAACCTCCTTATTGAATATAGAGTAAAGTTGAAGTTTCCCGGACTAACAGTCTTCAAAAAAGTAATTCCGGGGAAACGGATAGATAATAGCTGCAGTTGCCCTGTCTTTACGGGAAGAAAGGGAAAGCAATGGGAAGAATGATCATGCTTACAATAGTCGCAATAAAGATTAAGGGAACACCTGCTTTTACATAATCCATGAAGGTGTATCCGCCTGCGCCTACTACCATGGTATTGGCAGGCATTCCGATGGGTGTTGCATAAGCGCAGGAGCCGCCGATTACACATGCCATCAGTACAGCTCTGGGATCAGCTCCCATACCCTGTGCAATTGACAGGCAGATGGGAACCATCAATGCGGTTGTGGCTGTGTTTGACATGAAATTGGTCATGATACAGCAGAGAATGAATACCACGAAGGTCAGTACATAGGGAGAAGGATTCTCACCCAGTGCTCCGATTACCTTACCTGCAATCATCTCGCCGGCACCGGTACTGGACAATGCAGCTGCCAGTGAAAGGGTACCGCCGAACAGGAAAATGGTTTTCAGGTCGATGGATTTTAATGCTTCCTTTTCAGAAATGACACCGGTCAGGATCAGCGCCAATGCACCGATACATCCGGAGACACACAGCTTGATGCCCAGCTGCTCTTCGAATACCATGGCCAGCAGAGTCAGGACCAGGATTACCAGTGACAGAATCTGTTTCCATCTGGGAACGTTGCTGAAATCCTTACTCTCATCAAACGTGCTGTCTGTGTCGGTAACTTCATGGTTGGGCAGCAGGCGGTACCCGATGGTTGCATAGAAAAGGATCCCACAGATCAGAATCGGAATACCTGCGATGGAATATTCGAAAAATCCGAAAGATAAACCGATTTCCTGCAGTCCGCTCTGAGCAATCATATTGCCGGGAGCGCCGATCAGGGACAGATTACCGCCCATGGCTGCCGCAAATACCAGAGGCATCAGCAGTCTGGATCTGGAATACCCGGACTTGGCAGCGATACCGATGATAACCGGAATCAGAACGGCTGCGGTACCGGTGTTGGAAAGAACACCGCTTAAAAGACCAACGATTACCATAATGGCGACAATCAGCATTCGCTCTGTTTTGGCAAACTTCGTAACGATGCCGCCGATCTTGTTTGCCATGCCTGTCTCAAAGAATGCTCCTCCGACAATGAACATGGCAACGAAGAGAATTACGTTGCTGTCAATAAAGCCAGCAAATGCAGTCTTGATGTCCAGCACTCCGGTTACTGTCAGCCCGACACACACGATCATGGAAGTAACTCCCAGCGGGATCTTTTCGAGCACAAACATAACTACCGCAAATAAAAGAAATAAAATTGTGATGGTTGATGGGCTCATTGGCTCCTCCTTCATAATCTCTGGATAACATTAACATTGATAAAAGAGTACGTTGGATTCTCGGATTGCCTCTCCGGGCAGTTGAGATAATCTAAGATTTTTAATTTAATATCTTTGATAATGTATCCATTTATTTGATGTCTAAATAGTATAACAAAATGCCGAGCCTGTCAACAATTTTTGACAAGTTCGGCATTTTGCTTAAAATATTAGTTGAAAAATATACAAATTAACTAAAAAATGATATTGTATGAGAATTAACGGATCATGTCGGGCAGGTCATAGTGCGGGCACCTGAAGATTTGCTGCTTCAGCACACCATGTCCGACAGAGATTATTGATAACGGGTCAGCACATCATCCAGGCTTCTGAGAATGTGGCGGTTCATTTCCTGACTGGCGGCAAGAGAATCTCTCCGTTTGATTGCCTCAAAAATTGCTTCATGTTCTTCCTGCGAATTTTGGGCGTATTCCGTTACGGTACTTTTAATTCCCATGGACAGGCCGTTCCACAATTCGGAAAGCATGGTTTTCATCTTTTCATTTCCGGCAGCTGTCCAGATTTCATAGTGGAAAGACTGATTATAATTGGCATAGGAGTCGGAATCATTGGCTTCCAGTGTTTCTCTTGCTGCTTTCAGGCAGTTTTCAATGGCGGACAGATCCACATCCTTCCTGCAGCAAAGAACGGCAGCGTAGCTTTCCAGAGCAGCCCGCACCTGATAGTGTTCCCGCAGTGTGGTTTCGTTAATTCCCAGGACTACAGCTCCTTTTCCCTGATTCAGTTCCAGCAGGCCATCTCTGGCCAGAATCTGAAATGCTTCTCTGACGGGTGTTGCAGAAACCCCAAGTTCTTTTGCTGTTGCCTCAAGCGTCAGAACGGAACCCTCGGCAATCTGTTTTGAAATAATTGCTTTGCGCAGTGCAGATGCGACTCTTTCCCTGGCAGGCAGTAATTTGATTGGTTTTAATCCGAGCATTTATTGTTCCCTCTCTTTCATAATGGCACAGGTCATGCCTGCAAAATACCGGTTAAATAAATCCTCCAGCCGGTCTGTATCGTGTTTTGTTAAACACGCTGATATTTCTTTCAGTACAGCTTTTCCATTTTCTTTATCATAAAATCTGCTGTTTACTGCAAAGGTTATATAGATTTCGATAATGGTGCTCAATGTTTTTGAAAGAAAACTGAACGGAATCTGTTCCTGTATCCGGCTATGAAAAATCAGTTCGTCTTCCGGCAGTTCATCGATCTTTTCAGCTGACAGAAGGACATCTGTTTCAATGTTTCGGCAAATCTGAAAAATATGTGTAAAATAATCTTCTGTAAACTCTGCTACTTTGACATGATTGTTGGGAAGTCGGTCGATCAGGCCCTGATATTCCAGAAGAATCAAAGCTTCTCTCACCGGCATTCTCGATACGCCCAGGCTTTCCGCCAGTTCCTTCTGGGTCAGCTCTGTTCCGCTGGCAATATGCCCGGATAATATTTCATCCTTCAGCAATTCAACAATGCTGCCCTGCTTTTTTTTAATTCCAATATACTCCATATATAACAACTCCTGTTTGAATTCAAAATATAAAAGACATTATATATTGTATCCATTATCTGATGTAAAGTAAAGAGAGAAAAGCGGAAATTATGGGAAGTAGATGAAGAATTTCCGGCTCTGATCACAGAATATCTCTGGATGTTTCCTGGTATTTATTTTTGTAAGCACGGTAAAAAGCAGAGTAATTGCGGAAGCCGCTCTGGTAGCAGGCATCGGTTACAGATACACCGTTTTGAATCAGCTTTCTGGCAGTAAACAGTCGATTTTCCGTAATATATTTGCAATTCGCTCCTTTTTGTTGTGAATAACGATATTATATATTGTGCAAATGAAAAAACAACAATACAAAATGTAAAAAATATGTGCATATATAGCAATAAAAAACTGATTGTGATATGATATCAGTAGATGAATGGTTTTCTGGGAAGGAGGTGAGATTATCTGATGAATAACCTCAAATTCCCGGGTATAAATTATAACTACAGTTCGGTTTGCTCTGGTTTTTCCAGATGATACACGGGAATCAACTGCCCGTTAGACTGCTCGATATACAATGGACATCTGATGCCGAATGCTTTATAGAACTCATTTGCTTTCTTCTGAGGCTCAGCATTTGTGATCTTTGACTTGTAAACCGTGCACTTCTGATTCCTAAGGGTCATGAAGATTTCTTCCCTGTTATTGTAAATGCAGTCGGTTCTATTCTGTATATGTACGTTGATGGTAGCTGCAATCATGGAAAGAATCAGGTGTCCATACAACGCCTCCTCGCTATGCACCCTCAATGGTGTAAGTTTGGAACTTCCCTTGCTGATATCAAAGTACTGTTCAATCAGCTGC
>JAQYDI010000045.1 GCA_028724245.1 Lachnospiraceae bacterium | reverse complement strand
TCCTTTCTTAACAGCTTTTTATGTTGCGTGTTTTATTCTAACAAATAGATGTTTCATTAGTGTCCAATATTTGTTACAAAAGTATGAAACATAATAAATCTTCATAACGGAAATAAGATACAGCTGTTACTGTTCAGAGCCGGCTTTGAAAATACTGCGTGTTTCCCCGGTGCGGGAAAAGACAGGTATTTTTGGGTGGTGCACGGGGATATTATCTGGTATGATAAAACTGTATGGAAACAGCTTATGCAGAATGGAAACCTCTTATGCAGAATTAAAATCGTGGTAACTGTTTGGAGTCAGAGCTGCAGCTGCCTATGCAGACGGACGGAAGGGGGATTTATATCGTATGAGGGAGAGCTATATCACGCACAGGGACGGAAAGCCTGTGGATAATTATGAGATGACCTGTGAAAAATGGAGAAAAATCTATCTGGAGATGGATCAGGAAGAGCTGATCAAACGTTTTCATCTGGAATGTGACGATCAGGCCTCATATATTGTCTACTATAATGAAAAATACCGCGTGGACAGAAAAAACGGTATGATTACACTGGTAAATAATCCGGAGAAAAGAATTTCATTCAACACATTAATGTCGATTTACAATCTGTTTTATTATTCCAGGCCATGGGCAAAAGTCCGCGGTGAATTTGTGCCGTTTCGTCAGGTAAAGCGGGCGGCGCCGTTTGATCCGGCTTTTAAAAGAATGGTTCTTGATCTGCTGGCAGACACCTTCAGCGGACACTGTGAACTTCTGGAGAAAGCCTGTCAGGCTCTGGGTGGGCGTCCCATCCGTCAGGGCGACGTGGGGTATGAAATTAAGGCCTTCGACTGTGTCCCCGTAACGGTGGTATTCTGGGACGGTGATGAAGAATTCAAGGCTCAGGCAAATATCCTTTTTGATGCGGATATTACGGATTTTATCCATGAAGAAACGGTCTGCTGCATCGGAGCGGATGCGGTAAGGCGGCTGTCCGAGGAGGCCGGTCTGGGTCAGGTGGAGCATCTGCTGGGCGGGGATATTGTGATCGAGGGATGAGCCGGAAGATGATCGAAAACAGGCAGCCTGAAACCATTTATCAAAAGCTGCCTGTTTTCAGTCAGAAAATCCATTCGTACAGGATCCCGTACAGTTCTCTGACATAATATGATGCAAACAGATAGGCGGGTGTCCGGCCCGGAACTGCCGCGTAGTCGAGCTCCAGCGATTCGGCTATTCTGCCTGCTCTGTATTCGTGAAAATCGCTGGTGGCAATGGCAATATGAGGCTCCAGATGATTTTCATCAATAATTTCTCTGGAAAACTGCAGGTTTTCCCGGGTTGAGGTGGAACGCTCTTCCTGATACAGCCGGTCGGGATCAATGCCTTTTTCTGTCAGATAACGGTACATGCATTCTGCTTCACTGATGATTTCATCAGGTCCCTGACCGCCTGACAGGATACAGACAGAATCGGGATTTTCCATCAGATAATCATATGCCGCATCCAGGCGTCTGCGGAGGATCAGAGAGGGTTTGCTGCCTCTTACCTTACATCCGAGGACGACCACGGTGGAACCGGGTGCAGGCGTATTGCAGGCGGCTTTGATCATGCAGCCGGTTTCTGCGATAACCAGAAGAAGAATAGCGGCCGCACCGACAGCGGCAGCATCCGTAACCAGTCTTCCGGCTGTATGCTTCCGCAGCTTTTTCAGAAAAAGATGGATCTTTTTTGTGAAAAGGCTGTAGATCACGGCAGCACTGCAGACAGCCAGGCCGGTTGCATTGCCGATATTTAAAATTCCATGGAGAATAAACGGCAGCAGAAACCAGACGGCACCGGATATTCCCAGCAGAAAGATAATGATGGAAGGTATGTTTCTGTAAAAACTTTTTCTCATAAGCATCGGCTCCTTTCTGGAGTTTGTGTGACTTTCTTATTCCCTGTATCCTGTCATTGTAAGTGGTAAATGATGGAAATACAATACAGAAAAACCTGAGTTTTTATCACGCTTTTATCACAAAAAGGGCCGGCCATCCGGCAGCATTTTGTTATGCTGAAATATATTCGTAGGCAATACGCGGACTTCCATCGGAAAGATGAATGATTCCACGCTTTTCAAAACCGTTTTTTTCAAGAACATGCTGCATTACATGATTATTTTCGTGGGTATCAATACGAAGATGTCCGCACTGTTCCTTACAGAAATTCATGCAGAGTGTTACAATTCCTTTCAGGATTCCGTCGCTGGCAACCCGGTGGACAGCACGGTAGGGGGTATCTGAAATCCATGTACCCTGCTCAATGACAGCGTAATCAGGCTCCGAACCGGGCAGAAAGGCAAATACACCGTGAATGATCCCGGCTTCAGTGATTACATGAAGCTGATTCTTTTCGATATCCGCTTTTACCACATCGACGGAAGGACGGTTGTTTCCCCACTGGGAGGCATTGCCGTTGGCTGCCATGAATTCCCGTGCTGTCTGATAGATGGAAAGAATGGCGGGCAGATCATCGGGAACTGCTTTCCGGATGGACAGGTTGCTGTCTGATTCATGGATTTTCTGCCCGGTAACTTTCTGCCCGGCGGGTTCCTGCTCAAGGATCTCACGGGCTTTTTTATACTTTCGGCGCCAGCGTTCCAACCTTGCCGCCGGTACGGCATCGGGAGATGTGATCCGGCTTTCATCCTGATTGTGGTCCAGATCGGCCAGCTTCACCGTTCTGGCTATGGGATTGGACCGGATGGTACGTATATAATCAAAATAGTCGGTGGAATCGTTGTGGGTCAGCAGGCGGAGCGCTTCAATCACTTCCGCCGGGAATTCTTCCGCCAGTTCCTCCAGTGTGACAGCAGTATCTTCCACTACATCATGCAGAAGTGCAGTGCATGCCGTAATCTCATCGGGCATCTGCTCCGCCAGATGGTAGGGATGGAAAATATAGGGTACTCCGTTCACGTCCAGCTGTCCGTGATGGGCATCATAAGCCAGTTTCATGGCTTTGTTTGTCAAATTGGTATAGATCATAATAAGTAAATCCTTTTGATGTAAAATGATATTTTAGTAATTGTTCACGGCCAACCTCGAAAACATTGTGTGTTTCCTTGCTGCAGCGTATCCGCCAAATAGATTCATTCACTAACATGATAAAACAAAACAGAAAAAATTACAATCCTGCATACAACATGTGATTGACAAAATCATATAAAATAAATATAATTGATACATGACATGGGATTGAGAAGGGGGGACTGTATGACTTTTTATGATATGGATGAGCAGAAAGCACTGAAAGGTAACAGGGGATTTTCAGGAGTCAAAGAAGCGTCTGCAGAATATGCGAAAAAGAAGCCGGAAGGCAGCTGCACGAGGCAGGAGTATGATGCACTGCCTGAAGAGCAGAGAACGGAACTGATCGACGGTGTATTTTACGATATGGCTTCTCCCACACATCTTCATCAGCTGATCAGCGGGCAGATCTACAGAGTCCTTTCTGATTGGATTTCAAGGAATGGAGGACCGTGTATTGCGGCATATGCTCCGCTTGATGTGTATCTGGACTGTGACGATAAAACAGTGGTGCAGCCGGATCTTATGATTGTATGTGACAGAAGCAGATTTCAACAGGGTGCGGTGTACGGAGCTCCGGATATGGTGGTGGAGATTCTGTCGGAATCTACATGGAAGAAGGACGCCTATACGAAACTGGCCAAATATGCCCGCGCAGGTGTGAAAGAATACTGGATGGTAGATCCGGCGGGGAAAAAAGTAATCGTATATGATCTGGAGAGGGAAGAATACCCGGTTATTTACGGATTTGATACAGCAGTGCCGGTTCGGATCTGGGATGGGCGGTGCTGTGTTGATTTCAGGGAGATTTACGAATATGTGAAGTTCCTGTATGAGCAGTAATTTTTTATATAGCAGAGTATCATTATTAAAGAGTGGTTACTGCTCAGAGACAAATAGATTTATAAGTAACAAAAAGGTGAGGGGATTATGGACATTCAGACATTGATTATTTTTGCGATGGAGATGATCGGCACGGTGGCTTTTGCGGCTTCCGGTGCCATGGTAGGTGTGGGACGCAGGATGGATATTTTCGGTGTATGTGTTCTCGGAGTAGTCACTTCTGTAGGCGGGGGGATGATCCGTGATGTATTTCTGGGGATCATACCGCCGGGTGTATTTCAGAAGCCGGTGTATGCACTTGTAGCAACGATCACATCCTGTATGGTATTTATGGTGCTTTATATTAACCGGCATCTTCTGGAGGGACATTTTAAGGAGATATACGACAGGGTTCTGCTGGTCATGGATTCCATCGGACTCGGGATTTTTACTGTGGTCGGCGTGAATACAGGGATTCAGCAGGGGTATCTGGATCATACATTCCTGCTGGTATTTCTGGGAACGATTACAGGGGTCGGGGGAGGTCTGCTCCGTGATATGATGGCAGGAGTACCGCCGTATATTTTTGTACGCCATGTATATGCCTGTGCATCCATTGTGGGGGCATGGGTCTGTGCAGTGATGTCACAGCATTTCAGTACAGTAGAAGCGATGGTGATTTCAGCGGCAGTTGTGATGCTGATACGTTATCTGGCAGCTCATTATCACTGGAATCTGCCCAGACTGGAGGAAGAAACATGATGAAAAGGAATATAAAATCAAAATGGTTTACGTTTGT
>JAQYDI010000044.1 GCA_028724245.1 Lachnospiraceae bacterium | reverse complement strand
TTTCGCTCGCATGAAAACGCAGCGGTACTACGCTTTTTCGGCGCTGGCGCTTGAAAAAGCTAGTGCCGGCGTTTTCAACGGTCCCCTTTGAAAGCCGTCACGTCCCTTCCGCCGCCAGAGGTTTTTTGGCTCATCCGCCGAATGAAGCGGCGGACAGTGATGGGTGAAGGGCGAATGGGTGGAGGTTGTTGGTTTCTGCTTATTCGTTTTCCTCCCATGTACGGTCCATGGGCTGCTGGGCATTTGGGGGAGAACCGAAAAACTTGGCGGCGGAAGGGATGATGGGTCCTGTCAAGGAGGCCGTTGACAAACGCCGGTGCTTAGCGAGCAGGCTGCCGAAGGTGGTCTGCGAGGTTAGCATCCGCTGCGTTTTCATGCGAGCGGGAGCGCGCCTCCGGACAGAACCCATCATCCCTTTCGCCTCACTACCCTTTCGATTCTTCCGCCAAACGTCCCCGCGCCCTTCGGACCGTAACAGATTTTCACCGTGTTTTATGGCGGAAAAGTGCGGTATTTTTTTGTGCATTTTTTTGGTACAATGACTTGAAGCATAAAATACAGGAGGTTTTCTCTATGAAATTTCACAATGGATGTTGGTTGTTAAAGGAAGGATATGCCTGTTTTTCACCACAGCAGGTGTATGAGATAAATAAAAATGATACTGAAGTGGTGATGTGTGCGCCGACGGCGAAGATCGTGAAGAAGGGGGATACGCTGGGTGGTATCAATCTGACGATCCGGGTGACGGCTCCCATTCCGGGTGTGCTGAGAGTTCAGGCTTATCATTATAAAGGGGTTAACAGAAAGAATGATCCCGAGTTTGAACTGGATCTGCCTGAGGCACAGAAGCTGGATGTGACAGAGGAAGAGGGTAAGCTGATCATCAGAAACGGTGGTCTCAGTCTGGTGGTTGATATTGAAGAAGGTACCATGCAGTTTGAGCGTGACGGAAAGGTCCTGACCAGAAGCGGCTCCAGAGATCTGGGCTATATCCGCGAGAACTGGACCGGTTCTGCCTATGAAAAAGGTCAGCCTGCCTACATGTGTCAGCAGCTGTGCATGTCGGTTGGCGAACTGATCTACGGTCTGGGCGAGCGTTTCACTCCCTTTGTTAAAAATGGTCAGTCCGTTGTAATCTGGAATGAAGACGGTGGTACCAGTACAGAGCAGTCCTATAAGAATATTCCCTTCTATGTATCCAATAAAGGCTACGGTGTATTTGTCAACAATACAGGAAAGGTGGAATTCGAGGTAGGTACGGAACAGGTGAGCAAGGTTGCTTTCAGCGTGCCGGGAGAGAACCTGGACTATTTCTTTATTGACGGTCCGTCCATGAAAGACGTGATCATGCGCTATACCGATCTGACCGGCAAGCCTTCTCTGCCGCCTCAGTGGACCTTCGGTCTGTGGCTTTCCACTTCTTTCACCACAAGCTATGATGAAGAAACGGTTATGAGCTTCATCGACGGTATGCTGGACAGAGGAATTCCGCTGAGTGTATTCCATTTTGACTGCTGCTGGATGAGAGAGTTCCACTGGACCGATTTCATCTGGGATGAGAGAGTATTCCCCGATCCGGCAGGTCTTCTTCAGAGAATCAAGGCAAAGGGAATCAAGATCTGTGTATGGATCAACTCCTATGTGGGACAGGAATCCGCACTGTTTGACGAAGGCATGGAAAAGGGCTATTTCCTGAAACGTCCCAACGGAGACGTATGGCAGTGGGATATGTGGCAGCCCGGTCTTGCCATCATTGACTTTACCAATCCCGAAGCCTGCAGATGGTATCAGGAAAAGCTGGAAATGCTGCTGGATATGGGTGTTGACTGCTTCAAGACCGACTTTGGCGAAAGAATTCCCGTGGATGCGGTTTATTACAACGGCGCTGATCCGGAAAAGATGCATAACTTCTATACTTATATGTATAACAAAACCGTTTACGAGGTTCTGGAAAAGAAACGCGGAAAAGAAGAAGCAGTTCTCTTTGCCCGTTCCGCAACAGTCGGCGGCCAGAAGTTCCCTGTTCACTGGGGCGGCGACTGCTGGTCCGATTATGAGTCCATGGAAGAAAGTCTGCGCGGCGGTCTTTCCCTGACAACCAGCGGCTTCGGCTTCTGGAGTCACGATATCGGCGGCTTTGAAAATCAGTCCACAGCAGACGTATACAAACGCTGGGCTGCATTCGGCCTTCTTTCCACTCACAGCCGTCTCCACGGCAGCACCTCCTACCGGGTACCGTGGGTTTACGATGATGAAGCTGTTGAAGTTGTCCGCTTCTTCACCATGCTGAAGCTGGAATTACTTCCTTATTTATACGGCAGTGCACTGGAAACCTCCAGAACCGGCGTTCCCATGATGCGCAGCATGCCTCTGGAATTTGAAGAGGACAGAAACTGCCGTTATCTGGACAAACAGTACATGCTGGGTGAAAAGCTGCTGGTTGCTCCCATTTTCAATGACGAAGGCATGGCAGAATACTATCTGCCGGCAGGAACCTGGACCAGCTATCTGACCGGTGAAACGGCAGAAGGCGGCTGTTGGAGAACCGAACATCACGATTACTGCTCCATTCCTCTGTGGGTACGTGAAAACAGCATCGTTGCCGTACAGAAGCATCCGAAGAATGCGGCAGCTTCCTATGCGGATGATGTGGAACTGAAGGTATATGCGCTGAAAGATCATGCAGAGCAGTCGGTATATCAGGATAATCAGGAGATCTTCCATGTATCCATGGATTGTCAGGATCAGGAAATCAGGGTTCGGCTCACCGGTGAAAGAGGCTGCACGATCCGTTTTGTAAACTGCATTCTGAGCTCTGTAAATGATGGTGATATGGAAATTCAGGGACAGGATACCGTTGTTACCGTGTCCGACCTGACAAAAGACGGTGTGGAACTGATCTGTGTAAAATAGAAACTGTTTGGCAGAATCCGGAGGTAGCTATGGATCAGAAAATGATGCGGAAAAAGGCAGAAAATATTGTAAAAGAGCTGACATTAAAGGAAAAAATCGGGATGATCCACGGGGCGCAGCTTTTCCAGACAGCAGGTGTGGAAAGGCTGGGAATCCCACCGTTGAAGATGTCCGACGGTCCCATGGGCGTCCGTCAGGAATTTTACCCGGCCAGCTGGATGAGTAAAAATCTTTCAGATGACTATGTTACGTACCTCCCCTGCAACAGCGCCCTTGCTTCCACCTGGAACAGAACGCTTGCCCATGATATGGGCAGCGTTCTGGGGGAAGAAGCGAGGGGCGGAGGCAAGGATGTCATTCTGGCACCGGGCATCAATATCAAAAGAAGTCCCCTGTGCGGAAGAAACTTTGAATATTTCAGTGAAGATCCCTACCTGACAAAGGAACTGGCGGTTCCTTTTGTGCAGGGCGTTCAGCTCTGGGATGTGGCAGCCTGTGTGAAGCATTTTGCTGTCAACAACCAGGAAACGGAGCGGTTATGGGTTGATGTGGAAATCGATGAAGAGGCGCTGCGCACCATTTATTTACCGGCCTTTTATGATACCCTGATGAAAGGCGGCTCCTATACCGTAATGGGGGCCTACAACAAAATCCATGGAGAACACTGCTGTCAGAGCGATTTCCTGCTGAATAAGATCCTGCGGGAGGAATGGGGCTACGACGGCACGGTCATCTCCGACTGGGGTGCCGTTCACGATACGAAGCTGGCCGCAGAGTCCCAGCTGGATATTGAGATGTCCGTAACCTATGACTTTGACTCCTATTTCATGGCAGATCCGCTGTACGAAAAGGTGGAAAAGGGTGAGATCGACGAGGCGGTCATCGATGAAAAGGTGGAGCGCATCCTGCTTCTGATGATGCGTCTTCATATGCTGGACGGTGAACGGAAGGCCGGTGCGTACAACACGCCGGAACACAGGGAAAAAACACTGGAAATTGCAAGAGAATCGGTGGTCCTGCTGAAAAATGAGAAAAACCGTCTGCCTCTTGATGCTTCCGGCCTGAAAAAAATCCTTGTGGTGGGCGACAATGCGGAAGCTATCCATTCCTGCGGAGGCGGAAGCGCCGAGATCAAAGCCCTGTATGAGATCTCGCCGCTGATGGGTATCAAAATGCTTCTTGGCGGCAATGTGCAGGTGGACTATGCAAGAGGATACTGCAGAGATGAGAAGACGGAAGATTCCGATGTGAACTGGCAGGAGGCCAGTCTGGAAAACGGCGGCGGCGGCACAAAAGCAGCATCGGAGTCGGAAGAAACAGCAGCCAGAAGAGTACAGCTCCGGAAAGAAGTCATTTCCATGGCTCCGGAATACGATGCGGTGATCTTTGTGGGCGGTCTGAACCACGATCAGGACAGCGAGGGCAATGACCGCCCTGACATGAAGCTGCCCTACGAGCAGGATGCTCTCATCAGAGAACTGCTGACAGTCAGACCGGATACCATTGTGGTCCTGACCGGAGGAAGCCCGGTGGAAATGGGCGAATGGATCGATATGGCCGATACTCTGGTATGGGGCTGGTATGCAGGCATGGAAGGCGGACGCGCACTGGCGGAGGTTCTTTTCGGGAAAACGACTCCTTCCGGAAAATTACCGGAGACTTTCTACAAGATGCATACGGACTGTTCGGCTCACTGTGTGGGAGAATTTCCCGGAGATGACAAAGTCAGATACCGTGAGGGGGTATTTGTGGGATACCGTTACAATGATACATTCGGCGTAGAGCCCCGGTTCTGTTTTGGACACGGCTTATCCTATACAACGTTTGACTACGATAATCCGGCAGCTGTAATCGAAGAAAACGATATTTTTGTAACATGTGATATTACCAATACGGGCGCACGGGAAGGAAAAGAAATCGTTCAGGTCTACACGGCGCCCTGGGAACGGAAGGACAATCAGCCGGTTCAGGAACTGAAAGGATTTGAAAAAGTCGCTTTGCAGCCCGGTGAGAAAAAACAGGTGAAGATCCGTCTGGAAGGCCTTGCAGGAAGATGCGAGATCCGCATCGGCAGCTCTTCCAGAGATATCCGTCTGCGGCTGAATACGAAAAAATAAAAAAGGCAGGTTTTGCGGGGTAGATTATGAATATTTACAGCAGTAAGGTAAAGAAAATTGTGTATGGCGGTGACTACAATCCCGAGCAGTGGCCCGAAGAGGTCTGGGAAGAGGACATGCGCCTGTTCAAAGAAGCACATATTGATATTGTAACACTGAATGTATTCAACTGGGCGGCGCTTCAGCCGGATGAACATACATACTGTTTTGACAAACTGGACCGGGTTATGGAACTGGTTCGTGAGAATGGACTGAAGGTATGCCTGGCTACCTCGACTGGTGCACATCCTGCCTGGATGGCAAGAAAATATCCGGATATTCTGCGGACAGAATTCAACGGCATGCGCAGAAAATTCGGCGGCAGGCACAATTCCTGCCCCAACAGTCCCAGCTACCGGCGGTTTGTGCCGGAGCTGGTGAAACGGATCGCACAGCGTTACGGGGCTTATGACAATCTGGTGATGTGGCACGTGTCCAATGAATTCGGCGGCGAGTGCTACTGCGAAAACTGCGAAAAAGCATTTCGCGTATGGCTCCGCGACAAATACAAAACGCTGGACAATCTGAACCGTTCCTGGAATACGGCCTTCTGGGGGCATACCTTTTACGATTGGGAGGATATTGTCCTTCCCAATCTGCTCAGCGAGCATTTTGAATATGAAAAAACACAGTTTCAGGGTATTACGCTGGATTACCGCCGGTTCAATTCGGAAAGTATTCTGGCCTGCTATCAGATGGAGGCAGATATCCTGAAGGAAATCACACCGGACATTCCGGTAACAACCAACCTGATGGGTTTTTATCCTCTCCTGGATTACTATAAATGGGGAAAAGCGATGGATGTAATTGCGTGGGACAATTATCCTGCCATTGGAGAAGAAGCGGCATCCATCGCCCTTACCCATGATCTGATGCGGGGCGTCGGCGGCGGAAAGCCTTTCCTTTTAATGGAGCAGACACCCAGCGTAACCAACTGGCTTCCCTACAATGCGCCGAAAAGGCCGGGAGAAATGCGCCTGCAGAGCTATCAGGCGGTGGCTCACGGCGCGGACAGCGTCATGTTTTTCCAGATGCGCCGTTCCATCGGTGCCTGTGAAAAGCTGCACGGTGCGGTGATCGACCATGTGGGAACCGGCAACACCAGAATTTTCCGGGAGATCAGACAGCTGGGAGAAGAACTGGATGCGCTTGGCGCACAGACGCTGGGGGCAGAGGTCCCTGCAAAGGCTGCCATTTACTTTGACTGGGATAACTGGTGGGGTATTCGTTATTCGGCGGGACCCAGTCAGGATCTGGATTACCGGCAGGAAGTGCTGAATTACTATGAAGCACTGTATGCACAGAATATTCCGGTGGATATCATCGGTACGGATGATGATCTGACCGGCTATCAGCTGGTGATCGCTCCGGTTCTTTATATGACAAAAACCGGATACGATGAAAAAATACGTAAATTTGTAAACAACGGAGGCACGTTTGTGACCACCTTCTTCAGCGGAATCGTGGATGAATGCGATCTGGTGCTTCCCGGAGGCTATCCGGGCACACTGCGCGACATTCTGGGAATCTGGGTGGAAGAATCCGATGCGCTGCCTTCCGATAAAGAAAATCATTTTTCATACGAAGGGAAAACATATCCGGCCCGGATCCTCTGCGACATCCTTCACGCAGAAGGCGCAGAAGTGAAGGGAATTTATGAAGATGATTTCTATAAAGAGACACCTGCAGTAACCGTTCATGAGTTCGGTGAAGGAAAGGCATGGTACGCAGCCGCTTCCTCCAGCCGTGCATTTTATCATCAGTTTATGCAGGATGTCTGCAGAACATGCGGGATCGAACCGCTGATGAAACCGCAGGAAAATCTGGAGGTTATGCTTCGGAAGAATGAAAACGGAAGCTTTTTATTCCTTCTGAATCACGGAAGCGGGCCTCTTGATGTAACCATGGAGCAGGCGGGAGAAATTTTCCCGGACAAGGTTACAGTGGCTGCGGGAGATTGCCTTCATATGGAAGGGAAAGATGTAAAAATCCTGAAATATCAGGAACAGGAGAAATAAGAGGAACCGCAAAAACAGGGGAAGCGGAAATGGAGGAGGAGAATCATGTCGTTTTTGAGTCTTGACAGTAAATTCATGGTGCTGCTGAGCCGGACAGTGGATTACATTCAGCTGAATCTGTACTGTCTGGTCTGCTGCATTCCCATTGTTACAGCAGGGGCAGCATTTACCGCAAGATATTATGTATCCATGAAGATCGTGCGGGGAGAGGAACCGGTCATAACAAAAGCATATTTCAAAGCATTTCGTGACAATTTCAAACAGGCAACAGCAGTCTGGCTTATGGTTGCTGCTCTGATTCTGCTGTATTTTATTGACTGGAGATGGACACGGGTGACAGGACAGAATGTGCCCATGCAGATTCTGTTCATGGTACTGTGTCTGCTGGCTGTCTGCATGGCATTCTGCGCATTTCCCATGCTGGCCAGATTCCGCATGACCGTATTCGGCCTGATCAAAAGCTCCTTTATTTTTTCCGTGATCCATCTGCCCAGAGTCCTGCTGGCGCTGGTACTGGAAGCAGTGCCCCTGATGCTCGGATATCTGTATCTGAAATGGTTTGTACTGGTATGGCTGGTGATGGCGGCGGCAGTCCTTCACCTGAACAGCCAGATGTTTGTAGAGCAGTTCAAAAAGCTGGAGGACAAAAAAATGCCCTGAATCAGCCAAATTTATGGTCGATTCTTATACCGGAAATTGATATCATGTTTTCAGAAGAAAAAAAGTGATAAAGAAATCTCATTTATCACATAATATTCGGTGCATTCTGCACCCGGGAGGTAAATATGATGAACATTCAGAAAGTTACAGACCCCTCATTCGGAAAATACGGAAAGGTTCTGGGCGGTTACTCCATGACAGAGCTTTTTGCGGAGATGGAACATACCCCTCTGCCGAAGGATGTGATCTACGTACCGTCTGTAGAGGAAATGGAAGCCCTGTCTGTTGCGGAAGACTTCAGAAAACGTGCTTTCGGCGGTCTGCCCATTCAGATCGGCTACTGCAACGGAGACAACCGGAAGCTGAACGCGGTGGAATATCACCGTTCATCCGAGATCGATATCGCCGTTACGGATCTGGTTCTTCTGCTGGGAGCACAGCAGGATATTAAAGAAGATTTTTCCTATGACACGTCGCTGGTGGAAGCATTTTTCGTACCTGCAGGCACTGCTGTGGAGCTGTATGCAACCACACTTCACTATGCACCCTGTACGGCAGCAGAAGGCGGATTCCGCTGCGTGGTCATCCTGCCGGCGGGAACCAACACGGAACTTGATTTCCCTGTGGGAGAAGCAGGAGAGGATCGCCTGATCACCGCGAAAAACAAATGGCTCATCGCCCATGAAGAAGCAGGGATCGAAGGTGCATTCTGCGGCCTGAAGGGCGTTAATGTTGAAATATAATCTTGAAGTATAACAACAACAGAAGAGACAAAGAACTGAAACCTGATGCAGCAGAGAAATGCCGTCAGGAAAATATATCATGAATACAGTATTTATTTGAATCCACAGAAAGGAAGGTAAACTGGTATGAGCAATATGCCGGAATTAAAAATTGGAGTTGTAGCTGTCAGCAGAGACTGTTTCCCCGAAAGTCTGTCCGTAACAAGACGGGAAGCGCTGATGAAGGCTTATAAGGAAAAATACGGAGATCAGGAAATCTACGAATGTCCCATCTGTATCGTGGAAAGCGAAATCCACATGGTACAGGCGCTGGAAGATATCAAAGCAGCAGGCTGCAATGCGCTGGTTGTTTACCTTGGAAACTTCGGACCGGAAATTGCCGAAACACTGCTGGCAAAGCATTTTGAAGGACCGAAGATGTTCATTGCCGCTGCAGAAGAAACCGGCAGCAACCTGATCCAGGGCAGAGGCGATGCTTACTGCGGTATGCTGAATGCAAGCTACAACTTGAAATTACGCAATATCAAAGCATATATTCCCGAGTATCCCGTAGGAACCGCGGAAGAATGTGCAGATATGATCCATGACTTTGTACCGATTGCCAGAGCTATCGTTGGATTAAACAGCCTGAAGATCATCAGCTTCGGTCCCCGTCCGCTGAACTTCCTGGCCTGCAACGCACCCATCAAGCAGCTGTACAATCTGGGCGTGGAAATCGAAGAAAACTCCGAACTGGATCTGTTCGAAGCATTCAAAAAGCACGAAGGCGACGAAAGAATTCCTGCAGTTGTCAAGGAAATGGAAGAAGAACTGGGCGCAGGCAACAAGAAGCCTGAAATACTGAAGAAGCTGGCACAGTACGAGCTGACTCTGAAAGACTGGGTAGAAGCACACCGCGGCTACCGCAAATACGTAGCAATCGCCGGCAAATGCTGGCCTGCTTTCCAGACACAGTTCGGCTTCGTTCCCTGCTATGTCAACAGCCGTCTGACCGCACAGGGCATCCCTGTATCCTGCGAAGTTGATATTTACGGTGCATTAAGTGAATTTATCGGAACCGTTGTCAGCCAGGATACCGTAACTCTGCTGGATATCAACAACAACGTACCTGCCGACATGTACAAAGAAGACATCGAAGGCAAATGGAACTATACACAGAAGGATACCTTCATGGGCTTCCACTGCGGCAACACTGCATCCGGCAAGCTTTCCTTCTGCGAAATGAGATATCAGCTGATCATGGCGAGATCTCTGCCTGAAGAAGTGACTCAGGGAACACTGGAAGGTGACATCGTACCCGGTGATATCACATTCTTCCGTCTGCAGAGTACTGCTGACTGCAAACTGCGCGCTTATATTGCACAGGGCGAGGTACTTCCCGTAGCCAGCCGTTCCTTTGGTTCCATCGGTGTATTTGCAATCCCCGAAATGGGCAGATTCTACCGTCATGTACTGATCGAGAAGAACTTCCCTCATCACGGAGCTGTTGCATTCGGCAACTACGGCAAGGCACTGTTTGAAGTATTCAAATACATCGGTGTTCCCGTAGAGGAAATCGGATACAATCAGCCTGCAGGCGTTCGTTATCCTACAGAAAATCCCTGGAAATAAAGCATAGAGGTGGCATATGTTATACATAGGAATTGATCTTGGAACTTCGGCTGTCAAGCTTCTGCTGATGGACGAAACCGGCAAAATCCATAATATCGTATCGAAAGAATATCCTCTTTCCTTTCCTCATCCCGGCTGGTCGGAACAGAATCCGGAGGACTGGTACATACAGACAATGACAGCAATCGAAGAACTGGTAAGCGGCTCTGACAGAAGTCAGGTGGCAGGCATCAGCTTCGGTGGACAGATGCACGGGCTGGTTGTGCTGGATGATCAGGATCAGGTGATCCGCCCTGCGATTCTCTGGAATGACGGCCGTACCACAAAGGAAACCGATTATCTGAATCAGGTCATCGGCAAGGAAAAGCTGTCTCAGTATACCGCCAACATCGCTTTTGCCGGTTTTACTGCACCCAAGATCCTGTGGATGCGGGAAAATGAACCGGAGAATTTTGCAAAAATCGCAAAAATCATGCTTCCCAAGGATTATCTGGCTTACCGCCTGACCGGTGTACACTGCACCGATTATTCCGACGCCTCCGGCATGCTGCTTCTCGATGTGAAAAACAGATGCTGGTCACAGGAGATGCTTCAGATCTGCGGTGTAAAGGAAGAACAGCTTCCCCGCCTGTATGAAAGCTATGAAGCAGTAGGCACACTGAAAGCAGACGTGGCTGAAAAGCTTGGCCTGTCCGCAGAGGTAAAGGTGATCGCCGGTGCCGGTGACAATGCAGCAGCAGCCGTGGGAACCGGCACGGTGGGAGACGGGATGTGCAACATTTCTCTGGGAACTTCCGGAACGATTTTCATCTCCAGCCGTTCCTTTGGTGTGGATGAAAACAACGCACTCCATTCCTTTGATCATGCAGATGGCTGCTATCATCTGATGGGATGCATGCTCAGCGCTGCTTCCTGCAACAAATGGTGGATGGATGAAATCCTGAAAACAAAGGATTATCCCGCTGAACAGGAAAATATCGTAAAGCTGGGTGAAAACCACGTATTTTACCTGCCCTATCTGATGGGAGAACGCTCTCCTCACAACGATCCGCTGGCCAGAGCCACATTTATCGGCATGACCATGGATACCACAAGAGAGGAAATGACACAGGCGGTTCTGGAAGGCGTAGCCTTTGGCCTGCGCGACTCTCTGGAAGTGGCAAGAAGTCTGGGCATCAACATCGAGCGGACGAAGATCTGCGGCGGCGGTGCAAAGAGCCCTCTTTGGAAAAAGATCATTGCCAATGTAATGAACCTGAAGGTAGATGTCATTGAAAGTGAAGAAGGCCCCGGATACGGCGGCGCCATGCTGGCCGCTGTGGGCTGCGGTGAATTTGCCAGCGTGGAAGAAGCTGCAGAGAAACTGGTAAAAGTTGTGGATACGGTAGAACCCGATCCGGAACTGACAGCCAAATATGAAGAACGGTATCAGAAATTCAGACAGATTTACCCTGCTCTGAAGGAACTGTTCGGGAAACTGGCAGACTGATCCGCGCAGGAAAATGGAGCAGGAATAAATCATTGAAAAAGATGCTGCAAATTGACAGCCATGTCGATTTTGCAGCATCTTTCGCATACAGGGAAGAAGTATAAGCAGAAGAGGATAGATACGAAGATATGCGTATATAACAGTATATATATGTAAATTGATTACACATGATGGAGGAAATCACAGGTATGAAGCTTTTATTTAACAGACCGGCACAGACATTTACAGAAACGCTTCCCATAGGAAACGGGCGTCTGGGTGCATTGATTTACGGAGAGGTCATGAGAGAGCAGGTAGTGCTCAATGAAAGCTCCATGTGGTCCGGCAGTCCGGAAGTATCGGACCGGGAAGATGCGCATGTGTATCTTCCCGAAATCCGCAGACTGCTGGCGGAAGGGAAGAATTACGAAGCGGAGCAGGTATTCCATGAACATTTCACCTGTCAGGGGAAAGGAACCAATTACGCCCACGGCTCCACCGTGCCTTTCGGCTGTTACCAGCTTCTGGGACGGATGCATCTGTCTTATTTTCAGGCCCTTTCGAACGGAAGACAGGACAGCTGCTGTGTGAAAAAGTATCGGAGACAGCTGGACCTGACCACCGGAACAGCGAAAATATCGTTCAAACTGGGCGATACAGTATTTGTCAGGGAATGGATCGCAGCAAAGGAGCCGGATGCGCTGTTTCTTCACCTGTCCGCGTCAAAACCGGGCATGATTTATGTGGGAATCGGACTGGACCGGGATGAATGTTTCGAAACTGTAAAAGCGGATGAGAAAAGTATCTGTATGAGCGGTCAGCTGGCAGACGGATACGGAACAGACCGGGGCGTACGGTATGCCTGCGTCGTGGGAGCCGCAGCAAAAGGCGGAAGTATCTATACCGAAGGAAACAGGCTGTATATCCGGGATGCCGATGAAGCAGTCATTGCAGTCACTGCCGCCACTGATTTAAACGGATTTATGGGAAAAGAAAGCTGTGATCCGGAAGAAAAAGCACGGCAGGACTGTGCACATGCGTTATTCTATGAAGGATTTTTCAGGGAGTCTCACGATGCTCCCAGCGAATCATCTCATGAAAGTTCTTATGATGCGGCGCTGCTCTGGGATCAGATATACCGGGAACACTGCAGGAAAATGAGCGCAGTCATGAACCGGATGCAGCTGGTGTTCGGAAAAACGCAGGAGAAAGGAAAAAAGAAAGAATTGACCACACCGAAACGGATCCGCCGTTTTCTTAAAGGAAAGCCGGATCCGAATCTGGCGGCGCTGTACGTGGAATATGCCCGGTACCTGCTGTATTCCTGTTCCGGAGAGGGCGGTCTGGTGGCCAATCTGCAGGGCATCTGGGCCGATGAGATCCAGACACCGTGGAATGGGGACTGGCACCTGAACGCTCAGCAGATGATCTACTGGCTGGCGGAAAAGGGCAATCTGTCGGAGTGCCACCTGCCCTATCTGGAGCTGACCGGCGAACTGGTGGAACCGGGCAAAAGGACGGCCCGCGCCTATTACAGCGCCGATGGATGGCTGGTTCATACCTGCACCAATCCCTGGGGCTTTACTTCTCCCTGCGAGGATGCCGCCTGGGGGTCCACCACAGGAAGTCCCGCATGGCAGTGTCATCATTTGTGGGAGCATTATCTGTATACACAGGATGAAGAATATCTGTCCCGGGTCTACCCTATCATGCAGGAAGCCGCGCAGTTTTATCTGAAACTGCTGGTGGAAGACGAACAGGGCAGACTGGTCACCTCTCCTTCGTCTTCCCCGGAAAATCTGTTTTTTGATGAAAATGGGCGAAAATGTGCCCTCTGTCAGGGGCCTGCCTATGACCGTGAACTGATTCTTTCCCTGTTTCAGTCCTGTCTGGAAGCCCAGTATGTGCTGAACAACGATCCGGAGTTTAAAGCGCTTATGGAAGAAACCATTCCCCGGCTGGCACCGGTGGAAATCGCATCGGACGGCAGAATCATGGAATGGGATAAAGAATACCCGGAGGCCATGGTGCATCACCGTCATCTGTCCCATCTGTGGGGCGTCTATCCGGGCCAGCTGATCAGGCCGGAACATGAGAAAAAACTCTCAAAGGCAGCAGAAAAATCTTTAAAAAAGAGGGGCAGAACCACAGTGGGCTGGGCCATTGCCTATCGTATGTGCCTGTGGGCCAGACTGCGAAACGGCAAAAAAGCATGGAGCTGCGTCAAAGACATGTTCCGCTATGCCACAGGTCCAAATCTGATGAATCTGGCCTATCACTGCGATGAAACCACAAAAAAACCGGAAGAACCGGATCTGAAACACAGCCGTTATCCATTCCAGATCGACGGAAACGAAGGAAACGCCGCAGGCATACTCATGATGCTTGTGGACGACTATGCCCACGTCCGCCCCGACGGAACCATGGAAGTCGAACTCCACCTCCTGCCGGCCCTGCCCACCGAACTGGCAGACGGCAAGATCACAGGCCTGCGCATCAAAGGGAATATGAGCCTTGACATGGAATGGGAAGATGGGGAGGTGAAGTGGGTTACTGTATCCAGCCCAAAGAACAAATTGTAACCCTCCCCCCTTTATGATAATATTTAATTAAGTTTTTTCGAGAGGAGATGATCAATATGAGGAGAAGTCTGGTCTGCCTGTTTTTGTCCCTGTCCCTGTTTGCGGTTCCGATACTGTCGGGATGCAGCGGTCAGGGCACCGGCGGTGCGTCTGAGAGTTCAGAGTGTAAATATGATGAGTTTATTACCGTGGATGTGTTTGATGCTCTTGCCAACAGTCAGGGAATCCAGTCCGGCTGGTTTGCGAAGATCGTGAAAGATAAGTTTAATATGGAATTAAATATTATTGCCCCCAATGTGTCGGGCGGCGGTGATATTCTGTATCAGACACGTCTGACTGCAGGTAATCTGGGTGATCTGGTCATTTCGGGAACCGGTTCCGGCCGTTTTGCGGATATGGTAGATGCCGGTATGCTGCTTGATATGACGGATCTGCTGAAAGACAAGGATGTGCTGAAAAACTATGAGCAGGCAATTACCAAGATAAATGAAAGCGCGGGGAGAGAGGGAATTTACGGGATTCCCAGCGAGATTTCCAATCAGTCCCCCGATACCCCCATGGATGGGCTTGAACCTCTGGTATCTCCATATGTGAGATGGGATGCGTATACGGCTGCGGGAAGTCCGGAGATTGATTCGCTGGAGGATTTCATTCCGGTTATGAAAGCCATGCAGGAGGCTGTGCCGCTCAGCGACTCGGGAAAGAAAACGTGGGCCATTTCTCTGTTCAAGGACTGGGACGGCAACATGATGGTCGGTGCCAAAAACTATGCGGCGCTCTTTGGTTATAATGAAATCGGTTTTCTTCTTTCCAAAGCAGACGGCAGCGACGATCAGGATATTATGGAGGATGGCAGCATTTATATCAGAGCACTGCATTTTCTGTTTTCAGCCAATCAGGAAGGGCTGCTCGATCCGGAATCTACGAACCAGAATTACGAAACCCTGTCTGACAAATACCGTGACGGGCAGATTCTGACTTCTCTGTGGTCCTATCAGGGAGCCGCCCTGTACAACACCATGGAAAACCGCGAGCAGGGCAAGGGATTTATGCCGGTATACATTGAAGGAACTTCACCCTATACACAGGGATGCTATTCGGAAGGAAACGGAACCATCATTGCAATCGGAAGCAAGGCAAAAGACCCGCAGAGGCTGGCAGATTTTATTGACTGGCTGTATTCCCCGGAGGGGATGGAGATTGCAGGACAGGGAAGCGGTGCAGCCGGACCGGAGGGTCTGACATGGGAGATGCAGGACGGAAAGGCGGTCTACACGGAATTCGGCAGCAAAGCGCTGCCCAGCAACGATGTGGAAGTCCCCGCAGAATGGGGCGGCGGTTCCTGGAAAGACGGAATTTCCGGTTTAAACTTCAAGCCGCTGTGCCTTTCAGACGTAGATCCCAATAACAATGAACCATACATGACCACCATGTGGAGTTCCGTTCTGGAACAGAATGATACAAAACTGGACCGTGAATGGCAGGAATATGCCGGAGGAGCAGAAACCACCATCGAATTTCTGGAAAGCAAAAATGCCATATCCGTCGCCGCCGGAACCTCCTATATACCCGATGAAGAGTCAGTGGATATCGTAACCCTGAGAAACCAGTGTAATCAAGAGAATTATGATTCTTGTTGGCGAGACGGAGAATATCGGCGAAATCCCAGGCGTTCCGGAAGGAATTCTGATTGTAATTGGTGTACATGACCACCTGATAAACGGAAGCTTCCAGTACGAGATCATGATAATCGAGAAACTGCCAGGCAGCGGTATCGGTGAGGATTTCCTTCAGAATGGAATCTCTGGCCTTGTCGCGGTACTGAACGAACTTTTTCTTGGTGTTCTGTTCTGACAGAAGCGCTTCTTTGGCTTCCAGAACGGCTTTCTCCAGTTCATCTTCATCAATGGGTTTGGTGAGATAGCAGGTGACACCGTAGCGGATGGCTTCCTGCGCATAGGAAAAATCGGAGTAACCGCTCAGAATGATAAATTTGCCGTGGAACCCCTGTTCCTTTGCCTGTTTTACCACTTCCAGACCGGAAAGGCGGGGCATCCTGATATCCATCAGAACCACATCGGGCTGCAGCTTCAGAATCTGTTCCAGCGTCTGTTTTCCATCTTTTCCCTCACCGCAGATCTCAAAGTCCAGCTTCTCCCAGTCGATCAGGTAGCGGATGCCTTCACGCACATCAATTTCATCGTCAGCTATTAACAGTTTCATGTTCTCTCTCCTCTTTCATACTTTAATGCAGGTAAAATCATGGTAACCAGTGTACCGCAGTTTTTCTTGCTTTTTATCCTTAAACCATATTCGGAGCCATAGCACAGCTGGATCCTCTGGTAAATATTGTAAAGGCCGATGCTTCGGGAAGAATCTTCCGGATGAAAATGAATGTTGTAATCCATCCGTTCCATTTCTTCTCCGGTCATCCCGCAGCCATTATCGAAAATATCGATATACAGGCGGTCGTCCTTCTTTTTGATATGAATGATGATCCGGCCGTTTTCATCTACCTCCTCCAGACCGTGGATAATGGCATTTTCCACAATGGGCTGAAGCAGCAGGGGCATGATCTGATAATCCTCCGAATTAAAATCGAAGGGAATCCGCATGGAATAATTGATCTTATCGTGAAAACGCAGTTTCTGAATGGCCAGATACGTTTCGATATAATCAAGCTCACGGGACAGGGTAGTCACAGCCGTGGTGGTATTCTCCAGCACGTAGCGCATGGATTTGCCCAGCAGCTTGACGGCATCGGCCACCTCCCGGTTGCCGGCTTTCAGCGACCGCATCCGTATGGTTTCCAGCGTATTATAAAGAAAATGGGGATTGATCTGGCTGGAAAGCATCTTGAATTCCATCCGCTGCTGCTGATTTTCCAGTTCCTGCGTTCTGATCTGCGCTTCATAGACGGAAGCCTCCTTGCGCAGAATATCCTGAATCATGACATTCAGGTCTTCAAAAGCTTCGGAAACCTCATCCTTTCCCTGAAAGGTATCCGTGATATTGTAATTTCCCTGACTGGCCTCATGCATGGTTTCACGCAGGGAAACAATACGTTTGCTGAAATAGCCGGAATAGGAAACGATCATGACGCTGGTTACAAGGATGATCAGCAGGATAATACCCACATGGATGGCTGTGATCCGGTTTTTGTAGGGCCAGGCGTCATAGTCAAGGGTAGCCGTGTAAAAAACATTATTCGTGGTGACAGAGGACAGAGCGGAAATACAGCCCAGTACCTTCTGGTCATTCAGTTCGATGGTTCCCATGTATTCCCTGTCGGAATCGGAAACAAGATCGATCAGCTTCGGTCTTGCATCGTTTCTGTCGCTGTAATAAAAGAAACTGCCGCCCTTCAGCCACAGCACCGTGTTGAGATTGCTGTTCTCGATACGGTTGCGCAGGTTATTGCTGCTGACCGTGACACTTAAGAGGGCATAGCTTTTGATATCCGGCAGAAAAATCCGGGTATGGAAGCACAGTACAAGCCGCTCATTGCCGAAATCATCGGCAGCCAGTTCCTCGGACCAGAAAGGCGTAACCGAAGAAGAAGCCTGCTGAAACCATTCCCTGCGCCGGATATCATCGGTGATCCGGTGGATGTATTTGCCCTCGGGCAGGGTAGCGTTCCACGTATAGACACCAATGGTCTGCATGGATATATCCTGGGACAGAAGTGTCTGGAATCCGTCGTAATTGTCCATGGCACGTGCCGCTTCCTGTTCGGATTCATACTGTCTGCTCAGAAGAGCGATCAGTTCCTGATCCGATGCAAGGGACTCCGCCTTATTGTAGATACTGGAGGTCAGATCCAGCAGAATGGATTTGACCCGCATATTATCCGCACGAGCCTGGGACTCATAATGTTCCGTCAGCATGGAACGTGTGCTGTATATAAGATAATTGCCGATTACGATAACCGGTATGAAAATTGCAAGAAAATAAACAAGGTAAAGCTGGTGTTTTACCCTGATTCCCGCCAGAAAATCCGAAATTGTGCCAATCATAATAATAATATCTCCCTTGTATCCTATAATTATACATTTTTTATCATGGAATGAAAAGAAATGACGGACAAAAAATACTGTCAAAATCAGAGATATTTTACCATAAAAAACAGAGTTCGAAAAAAGCTGGTATAAATCATCTAATCGTGTCGGTATCTCTCCGGGAACCCCTTTGTTATACTGAAAACGGAAGTTTGAGAAGGTACGGTTTTCAATTTCACAACAATGAGGAGGTTTGAAAATTGACAACACTGGAATTACAGAAAATGGCTGTGGAAGTGCGCAAAGGAATTCTTACCGGAGTACACAGCGCAAAGGCCGGCCATCCCGGCGGATCTTTATCCGCGGCAGATTTATTTACCTATTTATATTTTGAAGAAATGAACATTGATCCTGAGAATCCGAAGAAAGCTGACAGAGACCGCTTTGTCCTGTCAAAGGGGCATACGGCACCGGGGCTCTATTCCGCTCTGGCCCACCGCGGATATTTCCCGGTAGAGGATCTGCCTACGCTTCGCCATATCGGTTCTCATCTGCAGGGACATCCCTGTATCGCTCATACGCCGGGCATTGACATGTCCAGCGGCTCTCTGGGGCAGGGCATTTCCGCAGCAGTGGGTATGGCACTTTCTGCAAAGCTTGACGGAGCATCCTGGCATGTATATACGCTGCTGGGCGACGGTGAGATTCAGGAGGGACAGGTATGGGAGGCCGCCATGTTTGCCGGAGCCAGAAAACTGGACAACCTGACGGTCATCGTGGATAACAACAACCTCCAGATCGACGGTACCGTGGAGGAGGTATGCTCCCCTTATCCTATTGATAAAAAATTTGAGGCCTTCAATTTCCATGTGATCAACGTGGCAGACGGCAACGACATGGAACAGCTGAGGGCAGCATTTGATGAGGCCAAAACGGTGAAAGGAAAACCGGTGGCTGTGATCATGAAAACCGTTAAAGGAAAAGGCGTATCCTTTATGGAAAATCAGGTGGGCTGGCACGGAAAGGCTCCAAATGATGAAGAGTATGCAGCCGCCATGGAAGAACTTACGAAAGCAGGTGAAGCATTATGTCAGAAGTAAAGAAAATTGCGACCCGTGAAAGCTACGGCAATGCGCTGGTGGAACTGGGGGCCGAATGCGACAGACTGGTGGTTCTCGATGCGGATCTGGCAGCGGCAACAAAAACAGGTGTATTCAAAAAAGTGTACCCGGAAAGACATATTGACTGCGGAATTGCGGAATCCAACATGATCGGGATCGCTGCAGGACTGGCCACGGCCGGTAAGATCCCGTTTGCCAGCACATTTGCCATGTTTGCCGCAGGCCGTGCATTTGAACAGGTAAGAAATTCCGTGGGATATCCCCATCTGAACGTAAAAATCGCCGCAACCCACGCAGGCATTTCCGTGGGCGAGGACGGCGCAACTCATCAGTGCAACGAGGACATCGCCCTCATGCGCACCATTCCCGGTATGGTTGTCATCAATCCGGCGGATGATGTGGAAGCAAAAGCAGCCGTAAAAGCGGCAGCAGCCTACGAAGGCCCCGTGTATCTCCGATTCGGCAGACTGGCTGTACCGGTCATCAACGACAATCCGGATTATAAATTTGAAATCGGTAAAGGCATCACGCTGAAAGACGGCAAAGATCTGACTATCATCGCTACCGGACTCTGTATCAGCAGCGCACTGGAAGCAGCCGAAAAGCTGGAAGCAGACGGGATTTATAAGAGTATTGTAGAGGGGTGTTAAGACTTCGCCATGGGAGCGGGAGAGCGTGAGGCTTCGCTCCCATGGCTGTTTCCGGCTCCGATTGGCGGGAGTCTTGACATGGGAGAGGGGTATTTGGTGTTCTTTCTTCCTTCGCTATACAGGATAATGAGCAGATTCAGAATGAAAGGTGGTCGAGAGACCATCTTTTTTTACTTTTATCTATTATAGCAATCCAATAAATTAATGCATATATCCGGACGCATGAAACCATCCTTCACAATCAGAAATACTAATGGTAGAAAATGCCCTTTGAATGGCTGATGGAAGTTCATTTACTACCCGCACCTTTTCCTTGCGAAGAAATGCTTTCATTTTTGACCATAGTTTTTCAATCGGGTTCAAATCCGGGCTATAAGGCGGAAGATACAAATATTTTATACCAGACTCATCCAGAACCTTTTTTACATCCTTCGCATGATGGGAACGCATATTGTCCATTACGATGACTGAATCCTTATCCAAAGTTGGAATTAATGTGTCTTTCAGGTATTCTACAAATTTTTCAGCAGTTGTTCCTCCCGGATAAGTTGTATAAGCAGTCTGGCCGTTTATACGGATTGAAGACAGAATGGTTGTCCCCTGCGGTGTATTCAACGGTGTGGAGTCAACAGCACGCTCTCCACCCAAAACACGGGCATAAAGTCTGGTCATATTCGTATTTACGCCGCTTTCATCAAGAAAGACCAGATTGTTTATATCGTATTCCGACATGAGTTTGCCCCAGTTCTTTCTCTTTTCTCTGACATCGGGGACGCTCCTGTTCGGAAGCATGCAAAGACTTTTTCTTATAGATATAACCGAGTTTTAAGATAGCCTTGCGCACGGTTTCATCACTCACATGCAAACCAAGCGTTTCAATGATTTCTTTTAATGTAATATCTGGCTGTTTCTGAATCAGGTGGTCTATATTTTCAATATCATCCGGAGTAAGTGAAGGCTTTCGTCCACGCAGATAGGTTCTGGTTTCAACAGAACCGGTGGCCTTCATCTGTTCAGCCAGACGGTATACGGTGCTGAGGTTAACAGAAAAACATTCAGCAACTTCCTTTGCGTTATGTGTTTTATTAAGAGCTTCAATTAA
>JAQYDI010000043.1 GCA_028724245.1 Lachnospiraceae bacterium | reverse complement strand
GGGTATTTCCGGAAGATCACAAAGACTGCCAGCCAGAGCAGCAGATAAATGACATCGGAAACCGATATCCTGATATCTTTTCCCATATAGGCGAAGCTGCCGTCATATCCGCGCAGCATCATGCTTTCATAAACCGCATTGGCCCGGTCCATGCTCCGCAGCAGCACCTGTCCCGTCAGGGAGCCCCACACTTTATAGTGAATGCCCTTCTGATTGGGTGCCCGCAGGGAGTAAGCCTGCGTGATCCGGTTCACTTCTTTCAGCAGCACCGTCACATAGCGGTATGTCAGAAGAAATTGTGTGATCAGAATCCCCGGAACATGCAGCAGATGCAGCGCATAGCAGATTTTCTCAATTGTTGTAGTGGCAATCAGAAGATAAGCCGCCAGTACTGTAAAAATCCCTTTCAGAATCAGGGTAAACATGGAAATGACGCCGCCATTTACGGTGATACCGCCGATCTGCAGAGGCACCTGATCAAAAAACGGATTCCAGATGCCGATCAGGCACACCAGAGGCAGCACGATCCGCAGCCTTTTTAAACTGTCCATGAAAGAAAGATCGGCCAGAATAAATCCCGCCAGAGGATATACCACCATCCCCATCAGACCGATCAGATCGTATTTTGAAAAGGATACCACCACCGCAATGTAGACAACTGTCAAAACAAACTTAACCAGCGGGTGTATCCGGTTCACCCACTGGTCACGCGAAGCAATGGTATCCATATGATGAATTTCATAAATTGCATTGCTTATCTGGTTCATGTTATTTTCCTTTTATTCCATATGTGCAGAGCTGTATCTGCCTGTATCCTGCTCTTATGCTTTTTTTCTGCTGAAAAATTTAAATGCAAAGCAGACCGCAGCACACAGTGCCACAACGATCAGTCCGCCCACAATCCCTGAAAATGCCGTTCCCAGTGCCGATTCCGACCCTTTGAAAGCATAATCCGGCAGCAGCGCCGTCGCCTGCTGGATCGATTCTGCCGTCTGCTGGATCGCACCGCCGGAAGCCTGAAGCTCCGTAGAACCTGTGATCTTCTGAATCGACCATTCCAGACCATCGGGATTGGAAGATGCAAACAGAGATAATCCGCCTCCGATCACTGCCGCTGCTCCCGCAAGCAGTACCAGAGTCTTTTTGAAGGAAAATCTCCCTTCTTCCTTCATTTCAGAGCCGCTGCAGTACAGAAGCTCGGGTCTTGCTTCGTAAACAAAACACAGTACCATGGCTGTAATCACACCTTCCACTGCACCGATCGCCAGATGGATCGGCTGCATGGTTGCCGCAAATATACCAAAAGGAAGCTCTGTAATACCGGAAAGAAGTGTCTCAAGAGTCACGCTGAAAGCACCGAACTGCAGTGTGATGACACATCCCAGTACAGAGGCCAGCATGATCTTTTTCTTTGTGATTCCCTTTTTCATCATCGGCTTCCAGATCAGCATGGCGCCTATAAAGCAGCCGTAAAATGCCATATTCCAAATGTTGCAGCCCAGCGCCAGAAGCCCGCCGTCCGCAAAAAGCAGGCACTGGATCAGCAGAACACCGATCATGGTCAGAAAACCTGCATAAGGTCCAAGCAGCGCCGACAACAGCATACCGCCGCACAGATGACCGCTGGAGCCGGTACCCGGTATGGTGAAATTAATCATCTGGGCAGCAAACACGAACGCGCCCATGATCCCCATCACCGGTATCTTCTTCGGATCATTCTCCAATCTCACTTTTCTAATGGAATAACCTGCTGCCGCTGCAGAACACGCATACATGGTTCCTGCCACAGCGGGGGCAATCAAAGCATCAGCCATATGCATAACACAGTTCCTCCCGTTCCTGAAATTTTCTGTTTTTCCGTTCTCAATCATTTACCGGTCAAATTGATTTCTGACTTTATTCTACCATGTTATTCCATCAGTACAAGCCCCCCGGGGGGTTGTTTTCTGCATTCAAAACAAAAAATGTTACTGTTCAGGCTTCGGCCGGGGAAATGCAGTAAGTGAGGC
>JAQYDI010000042.1 GCA_028724245.1 Lachnospiraceae bacterium | reverse complement strand
GCGAAGGTGTTTACGCAGATGACGGCGGATATGGACAAGCAGATGGGATCGCCGGACATGTTCATTCTGTTTACCGGTACCGTATCCCACAAAATGGTAAAATGCGCACTGGATCAGGCGAAAAACACCAATGCACAGGTGATCCGCAGCCATACCAGCAGCGGCGCAGCCCTGGAAGGAATCCTGAAGGACTGCTGCGTTTGATCCTGAGCGGGAGCGGGTATCTGTACAGGATATCACAGTCATTCCGCCTCACAGTATCTCCCTTTTTCCGGTAGAAGTCCGGGCAGTAACCAATACTTATTTTACAGTTGACGAAATGCTGCAGAATCTGGTACAATTTAGCAAAAATAAAATCATCCGGTCGAAGAAGGCATGGCGAGTTATATTGTCATGCCTTTTTGCAGTAAGACAGGGAATTCCGCAGTTATCTGGTTTCCTGCTCTGCTGCAGGCCGGAGAGACGAAAGAAGGAGAATACTATGGCAAAGAAAAACAATACTTCTCAGAATGCCTCCCCTTATGACTTTTATGGGAAACTGCCTCTGTCACAGGCGATCCCTCTGGGTCTGCAGCATGTTATGGCCATGTTTGTGGGCAACCTGACTCCGATCCTGATCATTATGGGAGCCTGCGGGCTGACTGCGGATGCGGGCTTTGCGGAGCTTCGTACGGTCCTTCTGCAGAATGCCATGATGATTGCAGGTGTCGTAACGCTGGTTCAGCTGTTTTCCATCGGTTCCTGCGGCGGCAAAGTTCCTATTGTAATGGGGACCAGTTCAGGTTTTCTGGGCGTTTATCAGAGTGTTGCAGCCACCCTCGGCGGCGGTGTTCTGAGTTACGGAGCGATCATGGGTGCGTCGCTGATCGGCGGACTGTTTGAAGGTGTTTTGGGCGCATTTCTGAAACCGCTGCGCAGATATTTCCCGCCGGTGGTTACGGGAAGCGTCGTGATGGCGATCGGACTTTCCCTGATTAGTGTGGGCATCAACTATTTCTGCGGAGGAAACGGCGTAGCTGATTATGCGTCTCTTTACAATCTGGCGCTGGGCAGTCTGGTGCTGATCGTCATTCTGGTATTCAAACATCATTTCAATCCGAAAAGCATGCTGAGCTCCGCATCTGTGCTGATCGGTATTATCGTTGGATATGCGGCAGCGATCATTATGACTCTGGTGCTTCCCAATACCGGAATCAATGCGGACGGTGTGGAATACACCTATGCATGGGTTGTCAAATTCCAGCAGGTGAAGGACGCAGCATGGTTTGCGCTGCCGGGTATTATCGGATTCGGTAAATTATCTTCCATTAAGATGGTATTCATACCGGAAGCCATTTTCCCGATCATGATCATGTTTATCGTAACGGCAGTGGAAACAGTGGGAGATATCTCGGGTGTAATCGAGGGCGGCATGAACCGTGAAGCCACCGATACCGAGCTTTCCGGCGGTGTGATCTGTGACGGACTTGGTTCTTCTCTGGCCTCTCTGTTCGGCGTTCTTCCCAATACATCCTTCAGCCAGAATGTGGGCCTTGTTTCCATGACAAAGGTGGTTAACAGAAGTGCGCTTGCCGCAGGAGCCATTTTCCTGATTCTCTGCGGATTCTGTCCGAAGCTGGCGGCAATCGTATCGATCATGCCTCAGCCTGTACTGGGCGGAGCAGCCGTAATGATGTTTGCATCAATCGTAGTATCCGGCATTCAGCTGATTACCAAAAATCCTGTTGGCGCAAGAGAGGTTACCATTGTGTCCGTTGCGCTGGGTCTTGGATACGGTATCGGAGCAACTGCAGCAGCAACCAGTGCACTCCCCTACTATGTACAGCTGATCTTCGGCGGTTCAGGAATCGTTCCCGCAGCTATTGTAGCAATTGTTCTGAATATTGTACTTCCTCCCAATCAGGATCCCTTTGCGAAGAAAAAGTAAGAAAACCGTAAAGCAGTAGATGGACTGAAACAGAGCCTGACGTCAGTCACGCCGGTATTCTTCCAGTTCCTTTCGGAATTCTTCCGTTTTATCATAGCCGCATCCGAACATTTCCGGACAGAAACCTCTGTAGATACATTCCTTTACCATGCAGGAGGCCAGTTCCGGCTCTGTTTCGGCGACTTTCTCTTTCACCAGCTGCCATGCCCTTCTGGTTTCAGGGCTTGCGCAGCTGCAGAGTCGTTTTCTGCTGATATTGATCAGCGCCTGAGCATCGGCTTCACATTCATGGTTTACCAGAGCGCCCTGAGGCAGCTCATCGCGGCAGATATGGGTACGGTCGGTACGCTGCGTTTTAACAAAATGTTCAATACCTATTTTATGGCGTACCATATGAACGGAAACCCAGTAGGGCAGATCGGTCCATTTCCAGGCAAATTTCAGCTTGCGGATGGGCGAATGCTCTGAGCGCAGAAGCCTGCGCTTCCACTGGGAATCCGGATAAGCACCCGTATTTTTTCCAATCGTGGTCATAGTGGCATTTTTCACATCCTGCCAGTTGTCTTCATGCTGAAACCATTCAATTTTCATAAATAAAGTCCTTTCTTCTTGCAATTTTCCGTCTTATATATCTCTGAACAGTTACGCCATTTTTATATCAGCCTTCCTGATTGGCCCGTTTCAGAACGGACAGGATTTCCTGATATCGTCTTGTAATGGCATCGTAATTTTCATGCCGGTGCGGATAGAGACACAGACTGCAGTCTTTATAGCCGTTTGGCAGGTACACAAAAGAACCGCCGCAGCGGTCTCCCAGAACGTACAGCGGGCAATAGCAGAACAGGCAGTTGAAATTATCCGGATCAGCCTTTGGATGGCAGGGAAAGTATTCACACTCCCTGTTGCAGAAATAAGAAAAATGTTTACCGTCAAGATCTTTTTCCATTGTCAATCTCCCATTCCAATGCAGAAAAATAGATACAAAAAAAGCTGTTCCCATGACGGAACAGCCTGTAATTTTAACGTAGTGCAGGATAAAATTATCAAGAGCCTGTTCGCCGCAGGTTTGTGTATCCATCAAGCAGGTCTCCTGACTAGGATCATTGCCGTGCCGGCCTTCCCGACTTTCGTCAGTGGCATATGCGGGTGGGCTCCCCATTACAGTGACGGGATCGTTCCGGAATCTCACCGGAATTCCCTCTTAGCCTGTTTTATCAGGGTATAAATAAAACAGGAACTTGATTTCTTATTCAGCTGTTAATAATTTAACATGTTTTTTGCAGGGTGTCAACTCTTTTCACGGTAAGAGGCAGAAGGTTCCATTCCGCAAGTCTGCTTTCGTTCCTTTCTGATATGCCATAAAATTATCGTTCCTTGTAAATTGGAATAACGGCACAGGCCAAACAGATAGACTTTTCGGTCATTTTTATGTTACCATGATATAAAGTCGCTGGATATAAATGACTGTCATTAGCTGGACAAAACGGAATAACAGCAGGCAGAGACGGCGGATAGAGGGGTATCAAAAAGGGGGAAGTATACATGAATTATCTGGTTATGGACAGAAGGGAGGCTGTGTTGCAGGCTGCATCTGTTTTCTGCCCGGATCCGTCTTATCAGGTTATCGGACGGACTGCTCTGCGCAATAATATCAGAATCAGGGAGGCCATTCTGCCGGAGGTGCGCATCATTGAAGAACAGGCCTTCTGCAGCTGCACAACGCTTAGGAATGTGGAGTTCGGACAACTGACAGTGGTGAAAAAGGAAGCATTTTCGGGATGCACCCAGCTGAGGGAAATCGCATTTCCGGCCACCTTGAAAAGACTGGAGCGTGCTGCATTTTCCGGCTGCATCAGAATGAAAGAAGTCTCCTTCACAGACCGGTGCGGATGCGGGGAACTGCCGGAGCAGATATTTTCCGGCTGCTGCCAGCTGGAGCGGGTGGAACTGCCTTTCGGACTGCGTGTGATCGGAGATCGGGGATTTTATGGATGTGAAGCACTTGCGGTCATTGATTTTCCGGATACTCTGCGCAAGATCGGCAGAGGTGCATTCAGCCGGAGCGGCCTGCAGAAGCTTCTTCTGCCGCAGGGTCTGCTCACCATATCGGAAGAAGCTTTTATGAAGTGCCGCAGTCTGGAATATGTACGGATTCCGGAAAGCGTCAGAAAAATAGGACGTTGGGCATTTCACGGCTGCAGCAGAATGAAGGTGCTGGAAATTCATCATGATCCGCAGGAAATTGGCGAGTGGATCACCAATAAAAGCTGTATCATCCGTTGTCCGCGGGGGAGCAGGATGGAAAAATATGCCGGAGAATACGGTATGAAAGCAGAACTGCTGGATGCTTAGGGGCAGGAGAGATATCTGTTCAGATTTCGGCCGGAGAAATATGGGGTGTGAGGCAGAATGAAAATCTGAACAGTAACCGGGAGAATTCGCCGGAATGGACAAGGGCGGTGTGTTGATTAACCTTGAATTCCCGGGTAGATGTTCTAACTACGCCTCCCAAATGTAACTACACAATGCTTTGAAACTACGCTAAATACCGCTAAAACAAAGGATTTTAAGCACTTTCCTATTGCTAACCCTGATTGAATCTGTTATAATGTAG
>JAQYDI010000041.1 GCA_028724245.1 Lachnospiraceae bacterium | reverse complement strand
CTGAGTCAGTGCATGTGTATGAACCGAAGGAGGTTCATGAGTATCTTTCTCTGGAGGAGATTCATGAGATTGAGCTGGGGATGCTGCTGGATTTTGTCAAAGTATGCGAGAAGTACCGGCTGCGTTATTATCTGTGCGGCGGTACGCTTCTGGGGGCGGTGCGCCATAAGGGGTTTATTCCGTGGGATGATGATATTGATATTCTGATGCCCCGGCCGGATTATATGAAATTCCTGAAGGTGTCGGGAAAGAAGCAGGTACTTCCGCCGCATCTGAAGGTCTGCAGCAATCTGCTGGGCAATTTGAATGATGCTTTCTGCAAGATCGAGAATCTGCAGGTGCGGATGGAGAAGGATTATTCCGATGATGAAAATGACCATTATCTCTGGATCGATATTTTCCCCATGGATGGGCTGCCGGAGAGCAGAAGAGAGACGAAATGGATTTATAAAGAGGTTCATATGCTCCGAACTCTGATCCGCATCATAAAGGTACGTCCGGAAGTTTCATCAGCGGTGTCCAAAACCCGTTTGAAGGCTTTTCTGAAACCATTGATGAAACCGGTTCTCAACCGGATCGGCATCGAATGGTTTGTGGATCGGATCGAACGTATCTGCAGACGGTATGATTTTGAATCCAGCCGTTATGTGGGAGGTATTGCATTCGGATACGGTCCTGAGGAACGGATGGTGCGCAGGGACTATGTGAAGCCGGTCAAAGTGGAATTCGAAGGTCATATGTTCAATGCCCCCGGCTGCTGGCATCAGTACCTGACAAATCTGTATGGTGACTATATGAAACTCCCGCCAAAAGAGCAGAGAACTGCCCATATTATCAGAATGTGGCGGGTATAAAATAATGTTTATCAATGCAGTGTTCAGCGATGCGGTGTTCATAACTTGTTCAAAAATTATTTAAAAAACTTTTACAACGAAAACACAGTTCTATCATATCTGCAGAGTATGATAAAAACATAAAACGAAGGCAGACACGGTCGGAGTTCCAAACGTAAGAAATCCACATGGAACCGGATATGTGGATGAAACAACTGAATATGTTTATCAGAAGGAATATTGAAAAGCAAGTTTTTTTTCATAATGGGCTGCAAAGCCCTCCTCCCTTTTTCATTGTTATAGAGGCGGCCTTTACGTAAGATCATCGAATATGGTGATTTTTCGTAAGGGCCGGTTCTTTTTTACTGTGCCGAAGTCTCTGAAGTGCAGCCTTGCTTTTCACCCCTGCAGATGATAGAATAGAGACAGCAAAAACAGTGCCGTTTGAGTATCCTGCCGGGGAATGGCGGGGAAGGGCGGCATGAGGTACAACCTGAGCCGGATGCGTCTGTTTTTTACGGCCCGGACGGTAAAGCGAGGAGGATTTTCAGTATGAGCGGTTTGAATGAAACACCCAGCGGCAGCCGGGTACATATCGGAATTTTCGGCAGGAGAAATGCCGGGAAATCAAGTATTATCAATGCAATTACAGGACAGGATGTGGCAATCGTTTCCGATGTAAAGGGGACGACAACGGATCCGGTGGCAAAGGCCATGGAGCTTCTGCCTCTGGGACCGGTGAAGATTTTTGATACGCCCGGTCTGGATGATGAAGGCGAGCTGGGACATGAGCGCATGAGACGGTCTCTGCAGGTTCTGAACAAGTCGGATCTGGCTCTGCTGATCGTGGACGGCACCGAGGGTCTGGGCGATCTGGAACTGGAGCTGATCGAGAAGTTTAAGGAGAAGAATACGCCGTATCTGGTTGTCTACAACAAGATCGATCTGATGGATCCGGCGGTGCTGGCGGAGGTTCAGGCGGGCCCCAAAGTGCCAACCGATATTTATGTCAGCGCGGTGACGGGGGAGCATATTCAGGAACTGAAAGAAATGATCGCGAAGATGGCTCCTGCTGATGAGGAAAAATTCCAGCTGGTGGGTGATCTGCTTTCTCCTTCCGATCTGGTGGTTCTTGTTATTCCCATCGATAAGGCAGCGCCCAAGGGCAGACTGATCCTGCCCCAGCAGCAGACTATCCGTGACATTCTGGAATCGGATGCAATGGCCATCATGACGAAAGAATATGAACTGAGAGAGACGCTGGAGAGTCTGAATCGAAAGCCAAAACTGGTCATTACGGACTCACAGGTATTTGCCAAGGTTTCCGCAGATACACCGCGGGATGTGCTGCTTACTTCATTTTCTATTTTATTTGCCCGCCACAAGGGCAATCTGGAAGAACTGGTAAAAGGCGTGAAAGCCATGGAACGCCTGAAAGACGGCGATACGGTTCTTATTTCCGAGGGCTGTACGCACCATAGACAGTGTGATGATATCGGAACGGTGAAGATTCCCAGATGGATCCGCCAGAATACCGGCAAACAGCTGGAATTTGAGTTTACCAGCGGCGGTACATTTCCTGATGATCTGGAAAAATACAGCCTGATCGTACACTGCGGCGGCTGTACCCTCAATGAAAAAGAGATGAAACACCGTATCCGTATGGCAGCCAGACAGAATGTGCCGATTACCAATTACGGCATTTTAATTGCATGGATGCAGGGAATCCTGAAACGAAGCCTGGAGCCCTTCCCGGCCATTGCCATGTGTCTTGAGGATGATGAGTGATGAAGATTGATGAGCTGCGGAAATCGATGGGTGAAGGTGATCGATGGGCAGCAGAGATCAATGAGCGACAGGAGGGACAACAGGATGAGCGAGACAGGAAATGATGCATGGCGCGTGGAGCGGGACAAGCTGGGCGCCATGTCTGTGCCGAAGGATGCACTTTACGGAATCAATACAGCCAGAGCAGCAGAGAATTTTGCATTGGATGACAGGGGGGTCAATCCCGATCTGCTGACGGCGATCATACAGATAAAAAAAGCGGCGGCTATGACGCATCGGGATCTGAAGATCATGGAGCGGGAAAAGACGGATGCCATTATTGCGGCCTGCGACAGCCTGCTGGAAAGCAGGGATTATTCTGCATTTATTACGAATCATCTGCAGGGCGGGGCGGGAACTTCCACCAATATGAATGCCAATGAGGTGATTGCCAATCTGGCGCTGGTGCTTTCCGGCCATCAGCCGGGGGAATATTCATATATCAGCCCGCTGGATGATGTAAACCGTTCCCAGTCCACCAACGACGTATACCCATCAGCACTGCGCATTGCAGCTATCGGTCTGGTGCGTCAGCTGGCGGATGAGCTGTCGGCCCTGCAGGAGGAACTGCAGCGTCGGGAGAATGAATATGATCATGTGCTGAAGCTGGGAAGAACGGAGCTGATGGATGCGCTGCCCATTACAGTGGGGCAGGAATTCGGAGCCTATGCACAGGCCATCGCCAGAGACCGCTGGCGTATTTATAAGGTGGAAGAGCGTCTCCGCCAGCTGAATCTGGGAGGAACGGCCGTGGGAACCGGCAGCAATGCGCAGAAAAAGTACACCTTCCGTGTCATGGAGCATCTGCGCGAGATGACCGGTTTCGGTCTGGCCATCGCCGAATATCCTATGGATCTGACCCAGAATAACGATGTATTTACGGAGGTTTCCGGTCTGCTGAAGTCAGTGGCCGTCAATCTGATGAAGATTTCCAACGATCTCCGTCTTATGAACATGGGACCGGGAGGCGGACTGGCGGAGATTGCACTGGCTCCCATGCAGCAGGGGTCCACCATTATGCCCGGCAAGATCAATCCGGTTATTCCGGAGATGGCAACGCAGGTGGCTATACAGGTTATGGCCAATGACATTGCCATTACCTTCTGTGCAGCCAGCGGCCAGCTGGAACTGAATGCCTTTATGCCGCTGATCGCGGACCGGCTTCTGGAATCGCTGCAGCTGCTGATCAACGGAGTGCGCATTTTCCGGGAAAAGGCGATCCGTACCCTGAAGGTCAATGAAGAAAACTGCCGCGGTCATCTGGAGCATTCCCTTGTTCTCGTAACCGCTCTGGCACCGGTGGTAGGATACGATCAGGCCGCTGCGCTGGCAGAAGAAAGCCGCGGGGATATGGGTAAACTGAAGGAAATCGTACTGGAACGGGGACTTTTAACGAAGGAACGGCTGGAAGAACTTCTGGATTACCGGAATCTGACGAGTTATATGAAGTGAAAAGATAAAGTAAAAAACGACAGATCAAATGAATCGATCATATGAAATAAAACGGTAAATGATCAGTTTTTTCAGACAGGAGACAGAGCGTAAAAACTCTGCCTCCTGCTTTTTTTGTTACTGTTCAGAGCCAATGTCATTTACTTTAGGAATTTCAGACCATATATCTGAAATTCCTTTTTTTCAACCAGTACCCCAAATTTTTTTATTTTATGCTTGACAAATGTACCGATTTGTGCGGCCTTTTTCTG
>JAQYDI010000040.1 GCA_028724245.1 Lachnospiraceae bacterium | reverse complement strand
AAGGGCCTGCGTTATATCCAGCCCCAGGGGAAAATGTCTATACAAAGCAGGAATTTCATCTAATGAAGACACTATGTTAAATTTTCAAGGTACATATGACAATGGAATATCCATAAAAGTTCCATTTGTCGGGCAACTCATTTCATTTTGTAGGGGATAAATTTTATGTACTTTACGGAATCGAAGAAGTTGCACTGCATCTGGTGGTTTCACCGGCTGCCTTGATTGCTGCTGCAGTTGTTGCGTTTCTTACGGTTCTGATTTCGGCCTGGATTCCTTCCAGAAGAGCGACCCGGGTTACGGCCATTGAGGCCATTCGTCAAAGTGAGGATATCAATATCCGGGCAGAGCAGGTGAAGACATCGCCGGTGGTTCAGAAACTGTTCGGGCTGGAAGGGACTCTGGCCGGGAAACATTTCAAACGGAACCGGCGCAGATACCGGGCTACGGTGATCTCACTTTTTGCCAGCGTGGTTCTGTTCATTGCAGCCAGCAGTTTCTGCAGGTATCTGAATGATCTGGCCGTGGGAGTACTGGAAAATTATGATTACGATATCAGATGCAGGTGGACAGAATTTGAAACGGACAGAGGAGAAACCTACTCGCTGGAGCAGGCCGCAGAGAATCTTGCAGCCACTGAGGGCGTTGCATGTTGCAGCGCAGTCCGGGAATATTCTGCAGATAAAGAAATTTCCTGGAATCAGATTCCGGAAGAAACCCGCGAAAAACTTCAAAAAGAATATGAGGAAGACAGTGTATTTCCGCTGATGGTAAGAATCTGCGGCATCGACTCCCGCACTTATGAAACATATCTGAAAAAAACCGGCCTGTCGGTTTCCGGGTTTGATGAGACTGCGTGGAAAGAAAATGGCGGTCACGAGCCGTCCCGTTTTCCGGGAATTGTCATGGCGGAAACGAACACTTATAATTCCACGAGCCAGCGGTATGAAAAAAACATGCTTTTGGAGGACAGCATGAAAACGCTGACGCTGCAGACGCTGGATCTGGAAATCGGCGCCTTTGTCGACAGTCTGCCCTTTGGACTGAATCAGGAGAGCAGCAACACTGTTTTTGTTGTGTATCCCATGGAGGTTTTCCGGAGCATGGAACCTCTGTTTGAAGATGACGGGGCTGTATCGGAGATGATCTATTTTAAGACGACGGATCACAGGACCGGCATGGAGAATCTGAAACAAACGGCCAAAGAGAATGGAATTCCTGAAAACTGGCTGTATGATGTAAGTGCAGATTATGAAGAAAATGAAAATCTGGTTATCATTATCCGGGTATTTTCCTATGGATTTATCATTTTGATCTCCCTGATTTCTCTGGCGAATGTTTTCAACACCATTTCTACCGGTATTCTTCTGAGAAGGCGTGAATTTGCCATGCTCCGGTCAGTTGGAATGACGGAAAAGGGTATCAACCGGATGCTGAGCTATGAATGCATGCTTTACGGAGGGAAAGCGCTGTTGTATGGTCTTCCTGTTTCCTTTGGAATCACCTGGGTAATTTTCCGTATTGTGATGAATGTTTATGATACCGGTTTTTATCTGCCCTGGACTTCTGTAATGATTGCGGTCGGCAGCGTCTTTTTTGTGGTATTTGCAACTATGCTCTATGCCAGAGGAAAAATCAAACGGGAAAATCTGATAGATGCTCTGAAAAATGAGAATTATTAGGCAAATATCTCATATAGTTCAGTAAGGTTTCCGGTAAAAACCGGAGAATGGAAGGGCAGGAGCAGGAATGCGGGTTGCCATTTACAGCCGCAAATCCAAATGGACCGGCCGTGGGGACAGTGTGGAAAATCAGGTTTCCATGTGCCGGGAATACATCAGCCGTTATGTGGAAGGTTCGGAAAAAGCGGAAATTGTGGTTTATGAAGATGAGGGGTTTTCCGGAAAAAATACCAGAAGACCCCGTTTTCAGGCGATGATGGAGGATATCAGGAGGCAGCAGTACGATTATCTTGTCTGCTACCGCCTTGACCGTATGGGCCGCAGCATCATGGATCTGGCTGCGCTGGTGGAGGAGCTGAACCGCCGGAATACTGCTTTCATCAGTATCAGGGAACAGTTTGATACATCCACGCCCATGGGCAGAGCCATGCTGTATTTTGCAGGAGTGCTGGCCCAGATGGAGAGGGAGCAGATTGCAGAACGGGTCAGGGACAATATGGTGATTCTGGCAAAAAGCGGCAGATGGTTGGGCGGCAATACGCCCCTTGGTTTCTTCTCGGCAGAGAAAAAAAATGTTCAACCGGATGGAAAGACACGCAGAAGCTGGTATCTGAGGGAAAATGAACAGGAAATCCCTCTCGTCCGGTTGATTTTTGGACTTTATCTGGAGAAAAGATCGCTGGTGAAAGTGGCGGAATACCTTCAGATCCACCAGATCCGCACCCGGAAAAATAATGATTATACGGTAACTGCAGTCCGTGATATTCTGAGAAACCCGGTGTACTGCAGCGCCGATAGAGAAGGATACGCCTATTTCCGACAGCTCGGCTGTCAGGTCTGCATGGAGGGACCGCAGGAGGCCTGTTCCCGTGGTTTGATGTGTTATGCCAGAACCGTTTCAGGACACCGTGAGAATCCGCCGGACAAATGGATTATCACGGTGGGAAAGCACCGGGGAATCATAAACGGGAAAGATTTTGCAAAGGTACAGCAGCTGCTGGAAGACAACCGGCAAAAAGGAGACAGCCGTCGGATACGCAATGAAATCGCTCTGCTCTCAGGCATTCTTTACTGCAGCTGCGGGCAGGCCATGCGCCCTAAATACTATGGCTCAAAACAGATCGGAGCAGATGGAAAACGCCGTTTTTCCTATATTTGTCCCCGTAAAAATCTGACGCACGGACAAAACTGCAGGATCCCCAATCTGCAGGGCAACACACTGGATGAACAGATCAGCCGGATCGTACAGATACGCCTGACCGAAATAACCGCCTGGCAGGAGATCCTGAAACAGGCCTACCGGGAACTGAAACAAACAGCTGACAGCCGCCGCATCCTGTCCGAAACCGAACTCAGAAACAAACAGCTGAAAGAAAAAAAGAAACAGATCGAAAATCTGATCCATACTCTGTCGGCCGCCCCGCACACTCCGGAATTCATCCGTCAGATCGAACATGAAATCAAAACTCTCCAAAAACAGATCCATCAAATAGAACAGCAAAAAGAAGAAATAAAAGGAAATGAAACAAAAAACGGCGAAAAAAAAGAAACCGCCGGAAAAGAACCGGCCCATCAAACACCACTCAGCCCCCGGCTCACATCCCTGACGGAAACATACCCCCACTTCACCGTACACCAAAAACGTGAACTTATAAAAGCAACGGTAGAAAAAATTACCTGGAACGGAAAAGACGTTATAATTATATTAAAAAACTAAAATAGAGGCACTTTGGATACCTCCCCGACAACGGAAAATCATATGAACAACATAGCTTCCCGGGCCAGCGTCCCCTGAACAATAATTTTCCGTTACCCCACCATCCCTTTACCGCATCCGCTGGGGCCTGCCAGCACAGTAAATTCACCCTGATTGACAGAGAAGCTCAGATTGTCAACTGCAGGTGTTTCTCCTCTGACGGAGTGGTAGGAGAAGGAAACAGAATCAAAGGAAAGTACAGGTTCCATGCGGGCCTCCACATTTTTTCTATAATTTATTTTATGTACGGGAGGTCCGAATGTGCTGTTTACTCTGCCGCGCAAATGTTTTTGTTCAGATTTTTCATTTCTGAAAGCAGCATGAAAAAGCCGAGCGTAACACACAGGATATCGGATACAGGGAAAGACCACATAACGCCTTTGATACCAAAGAAAACAGGCAGGATCATCAGGCAGGGAATCATGAACAGAATCTGTCTGGACAGGGACAGAATGGTTGCCCCAACGGGTTTTCCAACCGCCTGAAAATATACGGAGGCAGTCATCTGAACACCCATGACAAAGATGAAAACGGTCATGTTTTTCAGGCACATTACGGCAAATTCATTGTACAGCGCATCTTCCTGACCGAATATATTGATGATCTGCTGTGGGAAGGTCTGAAGAACCAGCATGCCGCAGACACCAACCACGGTACATGCTGCAACAACCGTCTTAACAAGGCTTTTGACCCGTTTGAATTTGCGTGCTCCGTAGTTGAAACTGAAGATCGGCTGGGATCCGGTGGTGATTCCCATGATGACTGACATCATGATCTGGTTGATCTTCATGACAATACCGAAAACTGTAAGCGGGATATCAGAACCATATTTGGAAAGGGCACCGTATTTGACAGCCTGACGGTTCATGACAACCTGCATGAACAGCATGGCAATCTGTGTGATGAAAGAGGATAAACCAAGAGCTGTGATATTTTTTACAACCGAACCCTTCAGTTTCAGGTTTTCTTTCCGGAAATTCAGGGTCCGGAATTTGTTCAGGTACCGGATACAGCAGATCATGGTAGCAAACTGTCCCATGATGGTAGCCAGAGCAGCTCCGCGGACACCCCATTTGAATACAAAAATAAACAGCGGGTCGCAGACAATATTGATGGCAGCGCCTAAAAGCATACTTCTCATGGCATAACCGGGATTGCCGTCTGCACGGATTTCATCATTGATCATAATGCCGATAGTGATAAAAGGCAGACCGATCAGATAGATCCGGGTATAGTCGATGGCATAGGGCAGTACGGTTTCGGTGGCACCGAACAGGTGCAGCAGAGGAACCATGAAGATTTCACCGATCAGCAGGATGAGCGTACCGGCAATAACAGCCAGCATAAAACCATTTCCAAGGGTGCGGTCTGCTTCTTCCTGTCTGCCGCCGCCCAGATTCAGTCCCACGTTGGCAGCAGTACCGACGGAAATCATCAGCGCTACGGCCATGGACAGGGTAACAAAAGGAAATGCCACGTTAGTGGCCGCATTGCCGAGATAACCGACCCCCTGGCCGATAAAAATCTGGTCAACCAGATTGTAAATGGAGTTAACCAGCATGGAAATAACAGAGGGTACAGCGAATTTCAACAACAGTTCAGGTATGGGTCTGGAACCCAGAATGTTTTCATTGGTCATAAACTTTCTCCTCGTATAGATTTTTTGCAATGATTTGCAGTTAATTATAGAATTCCGGAGTGATACAGTCAATGTATGTGGTATACAAAGTTTGCCGTGTTTTCCGGCAGGAAATTGGGTTGCCCATACAAGGCCGCAGTCGGAATCGTGGGACAGACAAAATACGTATATGCTTGAAATTCAGATTTAATTATGATATGCTTATCATGTGTATATTAATTATTGAGAATAGATTTAAGGAGATACAGTTTTGGAAGAACAATACAGCAGAACAGCCCTGTTGATAGGAGAAGAAGGTGTGGCAAAGCTGAAACAGGCTCATGTGGCGGTATTCGGCATCGGCGGAGTGGGAGGTTATGTAACGGAAGCTCTGGCGCGGGCAGGGGTAGGTACCCTGACGCTGTTTGACCATGACAGAGTTTCGGTTTCCAATCTGAACCGCCAGATTATTGCGGGATATGATACCGTTGGCCGCTATAAAACGGAAGTGATGAAGGAGCGTATTGCCAACATAGATGACTCCATCCGGGTGGAAGAGATGCGGGTGTTTTATCTGCCGGAGGTCAGAGAACAGTATCCGCTGGAAGCTTACGATTACGTGGTGGATGCCATTGATACCGTCACTGCCAAGATCGATCTGATTATAGAAGCACAGAAACACGATGTCCCCATTATCAGCAGCATGGGAACCGGCAACAAACTGAACCCGGCAGCTTTTGAAGTATCAGATATTTATAAAACATCGGTCTGCCCTCTGGCGAAAGTCATGCGCAGGGAACTGAAAGCGCGCGGCGTAAAGAAACTGAAAGTTGTTTATTCGAAAGAACCCCCCAGAAAGAGCGGGGTGGTGGAGAATGGTAAAGCAGTGCCGGGAAGTATTTCCTTCGTACCGGCCTCCGCAGGCCTGCTGATCGCCTCGGAGGTGGTGAAGGATATTCTGAATATCTGAGCGGTTTTTATGAAATTCTATTTGGAAATAAATCGGTCTGTGAACAGTTATCAGATCACAATGATTTTCTGCCGGTACTCATGTACCGGCCTGTTTTCCGGATAGAGAAGACATTTTACAGTTTCATAAAGATTGGCAGCACGGGTATCCATCTCCAGGCTGAGAGCGGCCTCTTCGGAAAGCGTACGGGGCGGCAGGGCTTTTGTAAGCACCGGTATGCGGCTGTTTAATGTCATTTTTTTCAGCAGTCCGGCATGACTTTTCCGAAAGCCAAGCACCCTTACGCAGGAAGCCGGTCCGGCTTTTTTCAGCCGATTTATATCTTCCTGACGGATATTCAGCAGGATATGGATCATTCCCCGGTCGATACGGCTTCTGGTGAATGCAGCTGTTTTCAGACTTTCGGCCAGTTCCTGATAACCGGTACAGGTAAAGTGGCAGGATTTCAGGCGGTTGGCCAGTTCTTTTGGAAAATCGGCAAACAGTTCTGCATGGTCTGCTTCAGAAAGCAGTTTTTCCTTCAGAATCATCCAGAAGTGCTCCGTATCCATGGGATAGCTGCGTCCGAATTCCTGCATCAGCAGTGTTTTGGCCGGATTGCCAGGGAAAAATGAAAGCGTTTCTTTCGGGAATGAGATGGCTGCATTTTTCAAAAGTTCTGCACGCAGGGCGGAAGCACTGGCAAATTCCTGATCCAGATCGGTGCTGTGAAAGCTTCCTTTTCTGGGAACCGTCACCGGACGGATGGAACTGTTCTGCTTTTTCAGCGCCGTCAGGTATGAAATGCCCAGAATATTATTGGGCAGGTCAAGAAAATCTCCGTTTTCTCCGGAAGCCGTTTCCCAGGCCGCTTTCCGGGCTTTTGGGAATGACTTTCCCTGCGAGAGCTGCCGTTTCAATTCCTGACGAAAGGAGGGAGGTTCCTCCAGAAACAGCTCTGCGGCCCGTTCAAGGAGGGGAAGTTCACCGGATTCGGAGCCGAAACAGAGATAATCAACACACCCCAGCGCATGAAAAATCGATACAGCGCCTTCGGCAAAATCTGCCGCGGAAGCCGTTGCCATCCACACCGGCAGCTCCAGCACGCAATCTGCACCACCTTCCAGTGCCAGCCGGGTACGCAGATATTTATCCATCACAGCCGGTGCACCCCTCTGGACAAAATCACCGCTCATGATCACAAGCACATGGTCTGCGCCGGTGATTTCCTTTGCTTTTGCAATCTGATAGGCGTGGCCGGTATGAAATGGATTATACTCAGCAATAATACCAACGGTACTCATAAGTTAATCCTCCTGTATTCCTGTTATTCCCATTCCTGAAAGATTTTATCACAGCCGGGAGAAAACTGCCACAGGGAAATAAAACAAACAACAAATGAAAGGAGACATGCATCGTGAAGCTTGAAAAACATATATTGGATACAATGAAGGAATGGCAGCTGAAGCTGGGCTCTATCGATCAGCAGATCAGTCTGTATTACCCGGTGGAATCCATCTGCGATTATCTGCAGGAAAAAGAACCGGAAACAGAATCGGAGAGAACAGCGCTTCTGCATACTGTAAAAAAGTATCTGTCCGGGCAGGCACCTTATCTGGGAGAGATTTCACTGAGTTATGCTGACAGCAGGATGTGCATTAACATACCGGCAAAAGGCAGCCTTTATGTGGCGGAAAACATAAAAACATCCGATTTTCTGAAGGGTTTTCTGGAAGTGCTGAAACAGCAGAATCTGGACAAAATAAAAGAATATTTTCATGAATATGCGGCACGCTGCGGCGGAACAGTTGTGGAAAAAGTCGATGAGGAAGATATGGGTACTGTCCTGTATTTTGAACAGGAAGATATTGACCCGTATGTATACTGTATCGATCAGGATGTATTCGGCGTGACATATCACCGGTTTGCAAGGGAAGATTATGAAAAACTACAATGCGGGAGATAAAAGGAGCGAATTCGATGATTTTACTTTACAGCAGATTTAATATCAGACGTGATCTGAAGAAAAAGATTTTTTTTGAAAGGGCCTTTACATGGGTTAATGGGATAAAAGATGCGCAGGACCTGTTTAAAAATCTGACATGGGATGGAGAGCCATCCAGATCCATCAGGGTGGGAAAAAACTGTCTGGAGTATGAAATTGATGAGGAACTGGATATTGTTGCTTTTCGTTTCAGGATTACAGACAGGATCGGTGAACTGTGGACAACGGATTTTGTACTGAATGAGAGACAATGTGAGTTTCAGATCCGCCTGTCCAGAGAAAAAAATATGGTGACTGCGGATTACAGCAGTCAGTTCCGATTGCCGTATTTTCTGCGGAAGCTGATTGAAGATGGATGGGGCGGGATGGACAGGGATCTGCCGGTGATCGATCAGCCTGTATTTATCAATGAATACAATATATCTGTCATTGCCGACCTGATGAATGGGAAGACGGAATACACCATGCCGGTGATTTATGTTTCTCATCTCTTTGATTGTGACGGATATGCACTGGATGTTTATGAACTGGCAAAGGATATGGGCGGATGTGCTCATGTACTTGTTGAAGAAACTTCAGGCCTGTCGGGAAAGCTGCGGCAGCTGACCGGTGACAGAAATGCCTATAACGGAGCGGTGGATGTTTTTTACGGAAAGGATCACCTGCCTTACGTCCCTTCGGTGAACCGGACTGCCAATCAGTTCCGTTACATGATTTCCCAGGCGGTTTACCGTCGCCTGGCCATGCTCAATATCGATGATGAGCAATCGCTGACGTCCATCAGGATTAAGAACCGGATCCGGACGATCCAGTCGGAAAAGGATAGTCAATACGAAATCCTGCAGCTGGAAGCAGAAGGACTCAGGGAAAAATACGATCAGGAGGCGGAAATACTTGCAATGGCTCTTGATGAAAACAGAGAATATGAGAAACGGATCAATGAACTGGAAGCCCGGAATCAGGCACTGCTCGCTGCATTGAACAGGAAGATGGATGGGAGAGACCGGGGGATTACTCTGACGTATACAGAGAATGAATTTTATGATGATGAGATTAAAACCATTGTTCTGAAATGCCTGCAGCGGGAATGCCGCCGTGCTGGTGATGAGGAGCAGACATGGAGACATTATCATGTTCTGAAGGATATTGTTGATCACAATGAGGTATCGGATGCCAGAGAGAATCTGAAAGCCAATCTTATGAGAATATTCCGGAAATCAAGGCTGAAATCACAGGATTGGAAAGATCTGAACGATCTGGGATTTGTTATTTCCGAAGGGGGCCATGACAAGGCAAAGTTTCACGGTGATGACCGTTATCTGCTGACGATTGCATGTACACCGGGGGATCACCGTGAAGGAGAGAATATGGCGCATAGTGCTGTGAATCTGATTCTGGGCAAAGAATAAATAATTAATCAGCCTTTTATTTTTCCCACAGAAGCCACATAAACAGCACATTCGTAATCTGTTTCTGCAGACGGGCCGGGCAGAAATCCCAGCAGCTCATCGAGGCATTCCTGATCGTAGGCTCCGATGGCGCAGGTTCCGCAGCCGATGGCTTCGCAGGCAAGATACAGATTTTCGCATACGTGTCCGGCATCCAGCAGGATGTATTTGGAGGCTTTCAGCCCATATCTCCATTCTGTCCGGTAAGGAACGGCGCTCCAGACGAATACAACCGGTGCGGCTGCTGCAAAATGCTGCCCGCAGAGCGCCCGGGTCAGTTCCTCTTCAAAATCACTGTCCGCATCCAGACATTCCAGTTCCCATTGATCCGGCAGGTAATGATAAAGACCTGCGGGGAGACCTTCTACTCGATTGATAAAAAGATAGGTTTCCAGAGGATGTCTGGAACCTGCGGAAGGCACGGTCCGGAACGTGATCCGCGGATTTTCACCTGTGAATTTCCGGATTCCCTGAGTGGACCAGAGAAGAAATGCCAGTTCTTTCAAAGACAGTTCCCAGTCATCATATGATCTGCGGCTGACCCGGTTTTCCAGAAGCTTCATGAAAGAAATATCGCGGACAATGTCGGCAAAATCCGTGGGAAGTGAGATCCGGCAGCTGCTCCCGGGGGTCTTCACCGGTGCAGTTCCCGGAAATTTCTGCTGCTGGTCCGTCGGTTCTGCACCCACATCCCAGGAACCATGACCTTTCAAAAATTCCCGGTTCTGCATGATTTTATATCTGGTTGAATCATTCATATACATTACCTCGTCTGTTGATATCGTTTTTTGGCATCTGCTGTTCAAAAACGGCAGCTTTTATGAGTTTCACAATTCAACCATAACACAAACTGTATTTTTCTGTCCAGTCATTCTTCCTCATATCCTGTATTTCCGCGTTCAAAGTCTGAACAGTAACGACGCATTCCCTGAATTTGAAAAAATGCAAGATTTTTTGTTGTCACTTACTGGAAAATGCAGTATAATCGAGTCATGAATGTCCGATATTTCACAAAGGACATAACTTTTCGTTGAAGAGTAGAAAGGAGTCATATACCAATGGGATTTATTGACACAATTAAAACAAGAGCCGCTGCAAACAAGAAGAAAATCGTACTTGCAGAAGGTATGGACAGAAGAATCTATGAAGCTGCTGCAAAGGTAATCGAACAGGATATCGCCGATATCATCATTCTGGCAAGTCCTGAAGAAGTTGCTGCTAATTCTCAGGGTCTGGACATTTCCAAAGCTACGGTTATCGATCCCAAGACATCTGATAAGCTGGAAGCTTACGCTGAAAAGCTGGCTGAACTGAGAGCTAAGAAAGGTGTTACTGTTGATCAGGCAAGAGAGATGATGACATCTGATTATATGTTCTACGCATGTATGATGGTTAAGATGGGCGATGCTGACGGCGTTGTTTCCGGTGCATGCCATTCTACAGCCAATACACTGAGACCTTCACTGCAGATCGTTAAGACAAAACCCGGCTGCAAGCTGGTTTCCGCATTCTTCCTGATCGTAGTGCCTGACTGCGAATACGGCGAAAAAGGTACGTTTATCTTCGCTGATTCCGGTCTGGAACAGAATCCCGATCCTGAAAAGCTGGCTGCTATCGCTGCATCTTCCGCTGAATCTTTCGAACTGCTGGTAGGCGTTGAACCCAAGGTTGCAATGCTGTCTCACTCTACAAAGGGTTCTGCAAAGCATGCTGATGTTGACAAAGTTGTTGAAGCTACTAGAATCGCTAAAGAAACGTATCCCAATATCAAGCTGGACGGCGAATTACAGCTGGATGCTGCCATCGTTCCCAGCGTAGCTGCTTCCAAGGCTCCCGGCAGTGATGTAGCTGGTCAGGCCAACGTACTGATCTTCCCCGACCTTGATGCCGGCAACATCGGTTACAAACTGGCTCAGAGACTGGCTAAAGCTGAAGCTTACGGCCCTGTTACTCAGGGTATCGCAGCTCCCATCAACGATCTGTCCAGAGGCTGCTCAGCTGATGATATCGTAGGTGTAGTAGCTATCACATCTGTACAGTGCACAGCTAAATAATATATTTTGCTTATCACAGTAAAATTACATAGAAGCCCTCATGGAGTCGGTTCCTGGGGGCTTTTCCATGTGCCGGAGTGAATTGATACAGCCGCCTGCATTGTCCTGTTTTCTCCCGGAAGGTCACAGTGAAAAAAATATAACGTAAAAAAGGCTGATTCTGTAATAAAATCGGTCTTTTTTGCGTTTAAAAAGTGCATAATCCGGATACACTATGCAATATACCGTCGAATTTATCTGATTCAGAGAGGAGAGGTTTCTTTGAAAACTAAACTGGTAAGGTATATGGTATTCTGCTGTATATTTTCAGCAGGCATAATTCTTTTATATCATACAGGAGATTATTTTCCCGGAGTACGGGCAGAAAAAAAACAGGCGGAGTGTGAAGAAGCAGAATATGAACAGACGGAATATGAAATACCCAGGGTGGAAGCGGGAATTCAGATTTATCTGACAAAGAATAATAAAAATACAGCCCGTCAGGCATTTTGCAGACAGGTGGAATCCATACGTACAGAACCGGCCATGGCAGCCCGTCAGGCAGATACTTCCGGTATAATAATCAGTTCTGAAGACTATGACTGCCTTCTGAAAA